>NZ_LGHM01000114.1 GCF_001908185.1 Bradyrhizobium sp. AS23.2 | reverse complement strand
GCTCGATCTTCGTGATCTGCGTGCTCACCTTCCGCCGCGGCGTTATCGGTGAAATCGCGCATTACTTCCGGCGATCGCTCTAAGTGATTGATTTAACGTCAATTTACCTATTGTGCGAAAGCGGTGGATGATGCGGCTCCGCGGGCGCGAGATGGCACGCGCGCGGATCGGAAATGGTCTATGACAGTTCTGTGACGGCCCGCTCGGGCCGGGCCATTTCCAACCGGTAGCCTATCCCCATGATGCGATGGTTTCGCGCCTTCCTCCCAAAGGAAGAACGGTTCTTCGACCTGTTCGACCGCCATGCCCAGACCGTGATCCAGGGCGCGATCGCGCTGCAGGGCGTGCTGAAGGGCGGCGAGGAGACGCCGGTCTATTGCCAGCGCGTGAACCAGTTTGAGAACGACGCCGACAACATCACCCGTGAGGTGCTGACGGCGGTGCGCCGCACCTTCATCACGCCGTTCGACCGCGGCGACATCAAGAACCTCATCACCTCGATGGATGATGCCATCGACCAGATGCAGCAGACGGCAAAGGCCGTGATGCTGTTCGAGGTCCGCACCTTCGAGCCGCCGATGCGGGAGATCGGTGCGCTTCTCATCGAATGCGCCAATCTGGTCGGCCGCGCGCTGCCGTTGCTGCAATCGATCGGCCCCAACGTCGCGATGCTGACCGCGATCACAGAGGAGCTGACTAAGCTCGAAGGCCGCGTCGACGATCTCCACGACATTGGCTTGAAAGAATTGTTCCTCAAGCATCGCGAGGGTAACGCGATGGATTTCATCGTCGGCGTCGAGATCTACGACCATCTTGAAAAAGTGGCCGATCGCTTCGACGACGTCGCGAACGAGATCAACAGCATCGTCATCGAGCAGGTCTAGCGCATGATCCGGAAAAGTGTGCAGCGGTTTTCCGCCGCGACAAACGCGGAACGCGTTTGCGCGGAGATCATGCGCAATCTTTAAAGGGGCCGCGCCGTGGATGCTGCGTTGGGTCTTCCCGTCGTCGTCGGACTGATCGCCGTTGCGCTGCTGTTCGATTTCCTGAACGGCCTGCACGATGCGGCCAATTCGATCGCGACCATCGTCTCGACCCGCGTGCTGCGGCCGCAATTCGCGGTGATCTGGGCCGCGTTCTTCAATTTCGTCGCCTTCATGGTGTTCGGGCTGCACGTCGCCCAGACCATCGGCACGGGCATCATCGATCCCTCGATCGTCGATGCCCAGGTGATCTTCGCGGCGCTCGTCGGTGCCATCGTCTGGAACCTCGTGACCTGGGCGCTCGGCATCCCGTCCTCGTCGTCGCATGCGCTGATCGGCGGGCTCGTCGGCGGCGGCATGGCCAAGGCCGGGATATCGGCGGCGGTGTGGAGCGGACTGTCCAAGGCCGTACTGGCGATCGTGCTGTCGCCGCTGGTCGGCTTCCTGCTCGCAATGATGCTGGTCGCGATCGTGTCCTGGGCCTCGATGCGCTCCACGCCCTTTGCCGTCGACCGCGCCTTCCGCATCCTGCAATTTGCTTCCGCCTCGCTCTATTCGCTCGGCCATGGCGGCAACGACGCGCAGAAGACGATGGGCATCATTGCCGTGCTGCTCTATTCGCAAGGCCATCTCGGCAGCGAGTTCTCGGTTCCGTTCTGGGTGGTGCTGTCGTGCCAGGCGGCGATGGCGCTGGGCACGCTGATGGGCGGCTGGCGGATCGTCCGGACCATGGGCCTGCGCATCACCAAGCTGACGCCGATGCAGGGGTTCTGCGCGGAGACAGGCGGCGCCGCGACCCTGTTCATGGCGACCTTCCTGGGCGTTCCCGTCTCGACCACCCACACCATCACCGGCGCCATCGTCGGCGTTGGCGCCGCCCGCCGCGTCTCGGCGGTGCGCTGGAACGTCGCGAGCTCGATCGTCTATGCCTGGGTGATCACGATCCCGGCTTCAGCCATCGTAGCGGCGCTGTCCTGGTGGGCGGTCCAGATCTTCAAGTAACGAGCTTCAGGCCGATGATCCCGGCGACGATCAGGCCGATGCTGGCGAGGCGAAACGCGGCGGCCGGCTCGCCGAACAGGATGATGCCGAGCGCCGCCGTGCCGACCGCGCCAATCCCGGTCCAGACGGCGTAGGCGGTTCCAATCGGCAGCGATTTGAGGGCGAGGCCGAGCAGGATGACGCTGCCGGCCATGGCCGCGAGCGTCAGGACGGACGGAACGAGCCTGGTAAAGCCCTCGGTGTATTTGAGGCCGATCGCCCAGGCGATTTCGAGAAGTCCGGCAACAAACAAGATGCTCCAGGCCATGACGACCCTCCGTTCAAGGCAGGGTCGTCCCCGCGGCTGGTGTGCTGATGGGCAGGAAGGTCGTCCTTCCCAAGGCCGATATGGGGCTGGCCGAGGGGCTTCGCAATCACCAAATGAGGCTTGATCAGGCCCATATTCCCTGCCAAACGCTCCCGCCATGTCCGACATCGCCATATCAGCCGACTCGCCGGCCCGTTCCTCGCTTGCCACCGAAGTGGCGCGGCGGCGCACCTTCGCGATCATCTCCCACCCGGACGCGGGCAAGACCACGCTGACCGAAAAGCTGCTGCTGTTCGGCGGCGCCATCAATCTCGCCGGTCAGGTCAAGGCCAAGGGCGAGCGGCGCAACACGCGTTCGGACTGGATGAAGATCGAGCGCGAGCGCGGCATCTCGGTCGTGACCTCGGTGATGACCTTCGAGTTCGAGGGCCTCGTGTTCAATCTTCTGGACACGCCGGGCCACGAAGACTTTTCGGAAGACACCTATCGCACGCTGACCGCGGTCGATTCCGCCGTGATGGTGATCGACGCAGCCAAGGGCATCGAGGCGCGAACGCGAAAGCTGTTCGAGGTCTGCCGCCTTCGCGACATCCCGATCATCACTTTCATCAACAAGATGGACCGCGAGAGCCGCGACGTTTTCGAGCTCCTCGACGAGATCGAGAAAACACTGGCGCTCGACACCACGCCGATGACCTGGCCGGTCGGCCGCGGCCGCGACTTCCTCGGCACCTATGACGTCGTCAACGGCGGCGTGCGCCTGCTCGAAGGCGGCGGTGCCAAGACCGGCGCGGCGCAGCAGATCGATATCGCCGAATTGGCCAAGCTCAATGCCAATCTCGACGTCTCAACGGTGAAGGACGAACTCGAGCTCGTCACCGAGGCTTCCAAGCCGTTCGAGCTCGGCGCGTTTCGCGAGGGCCATCTGACGCCGGTCTATTTCGGCAGCGCGCTGCGCAATTTCGGCGTCGGCGACCTCCTGGAAGGCCTCGGCAAGTTCGCGCCCGAACCGCGCGCGCAGGAGAGCGACCAGCGCAAGGTCGAGGCGACCGATCCGCGTATGAGCGCCTTCGTGTTCAAGATCCAGGCGAACATGGATCCGAACCATCGCGACCGCATCGCCTTCGCGCGCCTGTGCTCCGGCAAGCTCAGCCGCGGCATGAAGGCCAAGCTGGTGCGCACCGGCAAGAGCATGCCGCTGTCGAGCCCGCAATTCTTCTTCGCGCAGGACCGCTCGGTCGCGGACGAGGCCTTCGCCGGCGACGTCGTCGGCATTCCCAACCACGGCACGCTGCGCATCGGCGATACGCTGACCGAGGGCGAGGATTTCACCTTTGTCGGCGTGCCGAGCTTTGCGCCGGAAATCGTCCGCCGCGTGCGTCTCACCGACGCGATGAAGGCGAAGAAGCTGAAGGAAGCGCTTCAGCAGATGTCGGAAGAGGGCGTAGTGCAGGTGTTCCGTCCGCGCGACGGCGCACCGGCGCTCGTCGGCGTGGTCGGAGCGCTCCAGCTCGACGTGCTGAAAGCGCGGCTCGAGGCCGAATATGCGCTGCCGGTGGAGTTCGAGGTGAGTGAGTTCCAGCTTGCGCGCTGGGTCTCCTCGGATGACCGCAAGAAGCTCGACACCTTCATCGCTGCCAACACCTCCAGCATCGCCGACGATGTCGACGGCGATCCCGTGTATCTGGCGCGGAACGAGTTCTATCTCGGCTATACCAAGGAGCGCGCCGAGGGGATCGAATTCACCAACGTCAAGGACGTCAAAAAGAAGGGGTAGGGCGCGCGGCCACACCCTCCGCTGTCATGCCCCGCGAGGGCGGGGCATCCAGTACGCCGCGGCCTCTCGGCTCAACAACCACTGCCTCTGGAATACTGGGTCGTCCGGTCAAGCCGGACGACGACACCGAGGTTAAACGCGAGCATGTGAACGCGCGCGGACTTGACGCTTTCAGGGACGGTGCCACGTTTCATCCACGTGACATCGCGAGCTCAAAGCATGTGGCGCGGTATCCTCGTTCTTGTCCTGCTGGCGGTATCGGCGGTCGCCGCCGACGCGCGACGGCGCCAGATCAACCCGATCCCGTTTTCGCATGAACCGTGTAGCGTGCTCGGTCACCGGCCGTGCACGCCGTCCTTTTGCAGCGTGCTGGAGCACGGCCCGTGCATTCCCGAGATCTTCTATCCTTACGGGCAGGATCTCCAGCTCACGATCGAGAGCGTGCCGTCCGAGGCCGACCGCACCAAATATCAAAGGCCCGATCACGATCTCGATACGATCGGTGATCTCTTCGCCGAGCTGCGCACCTGTTGGTCGCCGCCATCAGACAATGCGCGTGAGGGCATGCAGATGTCGGTGCGCTTCAGCTTCAACAAGGCGGGCAGCCTGATCGGTCCGCCGCGATTGACCTTTGCAACCGCAGGCGTTCCGGCCGATACCCGGACCACCTATCTGAAAGCGATCAATGCATCCCTGAACGCCTGCCTGCCGCTGAAATTCACCAGCGGCCTCGGCGGCGCTTTGGCCGGGCGGCCGATCGCGATCCGCTATGTCGATAATCGGGAGCTTGGCAAGTAGCGTATCAGGTTGCGACCGGCGGCCAATCGATGATACCTCAGAGGCGGGGGGGCGCTGGTTGAGGGGAGGATGTCGTGGGTCTGCTTGTCATGATCCTGGGGCTGGTGCTGTTTTTCGCCGCCCACGTTTTCACGACGAAACGCGAGGCGCGCGAGCAGGCGGTCGCGAAGCTGGGCGAGGGGACCTACAAGATCCTCTATTCGCTGGTCTCGCTCGCGGGGCTGGCGCTGATCATCTGGGGTTTTGCGCATTATCGCGCGACCGGCTGGATCGATGTCTGGTATCCGCCGAAGGCGATGAAGCACATCACGGTCGCGCTGATGCTGCCGGCCGTCATCCTGGTGGTCGCGTCCTACTTGCGCGGCCGCATTTATGCGACGCTGAAGCATCCGATGCTGGCCGGCATCAAGCTGTGGGCGGCGGCGCATCTGTTGGCCAATGGCGACCTCGGCTCCATCATCCTGTTCGGCTCGTTCCTCGGCTGGGCCGTGTATGACCGCATTTCGCTGAAGCATCGCAAGGATGCCGGCGCCCCGCCGATTCCTGTGGGCGGTGCCACCAATGATCTGATAGCGGTCGTGGTTGGTATCGTTGCCTACCTGGCGCTCGCCTTTGCGTTCCACCCTGTGGTGATCGGTGTTCCCGTGATGGGCGGATAGCGCATGATCCGGAAAAGTGTGCAGCGGTTTTCCGATAAGATCATGCGCCGACAATATGGGCAGCCGATCAGCGCAAGACAGTTCCGTGCCCCATGCGCGGAAGGTGACAAAAGCAACAAGCCGAGGGCCCTTTGATGGACTGGTCGCAATCTCAGATTCCGCCGATGCGGTTCGAGGCGCGTTTTGGCGATCGGGTGGTGCCGGCATTCTGCGATCGGCCTTCGAGCCTGTGGGCGATGATCGCGGAGGCCTGCGCGCGCAACGCCGATGGCGAAGCGCTGATCTGCGGCAATGTCCGGATGAGCTGGCGACAGGCGGTGGAGCGGGCCGCACGGATCGCGGCGGGCTTTCGCAAGCTCGGATTGCGGCGCGGCGACCGCGTCGCGATTCTGCTCGGCAACCGCATCGAATTTCCGCTGCTGCTTTTTGCCGCCGCGCATGAGGGGCTCGTTACGGTTCTGCTCAGCACGCGCCAGCAGAAGCCGGAAATCGCCTATGTGCTCACCGATTGCGGTGCGAAGATTCTGATCCACGAAGCCGGGCTCGCCGCGCGGCTGCCCGATGCGCAGGATGTGCCCGATGTGATCCACCGCATCGCCATCGACCACGATCCGGCCCTGTCCCGCTTCGCGTTGCTCGCTGACAACGAGCCGGCTTCGGCGCCAGTCGAGACCAGCGAGGAGGACACCGCGATGATCCTCTATACCTCGGGCACGACCGGCAAGCCGAAGGGCGCGATGCTGGCCCATTGCAACATCGTCCATTCCTCGATGGTCTTCGTGTCCTGCCTGCATTTGACGCAAGCCGACCGTTCGATCGCGGCGGTGCCGCTCGGCCACGTCACCGGCGTCGTCGCCAACATCACGACCATGATCCGCTGCGGTGGCGCGCTGATCATCATGCCGGAGTTCAAGGCGGCCGACTACCTCAAGCTCGCCGCGCGCGAGCGCGTCACCTACACAGTGATGGTGCCGGCGATGTACAATCTCTGCCTGCTCCAGCCCGATTTCGACAGCTACGACCTGTCGAGCTGGCGCATCGGCGGCTTCGGCGGCGCGCCAATGCCGGTCGCCACCATCGAGAAGCTCAAGGCGACGATTCCCGGCCTCAAGCTGGCGAATTGCTATGGCTCGACCGAGACGACATCGCCGTCGACGATCATGCCGGGAGAGCTGACGGAAAGTCATATCGACAGCGTGGGCCTGCCGTGTCCCGGCGCGCGCATCGTCGCGATGGGAGCTGATGGGCGCGAGCTGCCCCACGGCGAGATCGGCGAGCTCTGGATCCAGAGCGCCTCCGTCATCAAGGGCTACTGGAACAACCCGAAAGCCACGGCCGAGAGCTTCACCGGCGGTTTCTGGCACTCGGGCGATCTGGGCTCGGTCGATGCGGAGGGGTTTGTCCGCGTGTTCGACCGGCAGAAGGACATGATCAATCGCGGTGGTCTGAAGATCTATTCGGCCGAAGTTGAATCCGTGCTGGCCGGCCACCCCGCCGTGGTCGAGAGCGCGATCATTGCCAAGGCGTGCCCGGTGCTGGGCGAGCGCGTCCACGCCGTGGTGGTGACACGCGCGCCGGTCGCCGGCGACGTCTTGCGGACCTGGTGCGCCGAGCGGCTGTCCGACTACAAGGTCCCTGAAACGATGGCGATCACCGCCGAGCCGCTGCCGCGCAATGCCAATGGCAAGGTGCTGAAGCGGCAGCTGCGGGAGCTCTTGGGAACCTGAGCCGGGCTGGCGGGTATCCGGCCATCCGGGTGGTTAACGCCTTGATCGGGCTCGCTTTGCCTTGCCACCGCCATATCGTTAGGGTACTTCGCCGGCACGTGGGGGACGGGATTCCTGACGCGAATGCTTTGGCGCGCGCACCCGGACGGGCATGGGATTAGCATAAGTGTCTGAATTATTTGACGAAGTCGACGAGGAAGTACGTCGCGAACAGCTCAAGAAGCTGTGGGATAAGTATTCGATCTACTTCATCGCCCTGATGGTGCTGATCGTGGCCGCTGTCGGTGGCTGGCGCGGCTACCAGCATCTGGAGGCCAAGAAGGCCGCCGAGGCCGGCGCTGCCTTCGAAAAGGCTGTCGAACTGTCCGAGCAGGACAAGCATGCGGAAGCCGAGGCCGCCTTCACCGAGCTCGCCGCCAAGGCTCCATCGGGCTATCGCACCCTGGCGCGGCTGCGTGCTGCGGCCGCGGCTGCGGCCCGCGATCCCAAGGCCGCAGCGAAGATGTATGACGACATCGCGACCGACCGTAGCGTCGGCAGCGAGTGGCAGGATCTGGCGAAGATCCGCGCGGCCGGCTTGCTGCTCGACAGCGCTGGCTATGCCGACATGCAGCAGCGGCTGGAGCCCTCCGCCGCGCCCAAATCGACTTTCCGCTACAGTGCCCGCGAGATGCTGGCGCTGTCGGCCTGGCGCAACAACGACATGACCGCGGCCCGCAAATGGCTCGACACGATTGCCGAGGACGGCGAAACGCCGCCCGGCCTGCGCTCGCGCGCCGAGGCGCTCCAGGCCTTGCTGCCGCCCGTCGCCAAAAGCTGATGACGGTCCTCTGACGTTAAACGAGACACCAAGATGCGCCGCATGCCACGTTTGATCGCAGCCGCCGTCCTGATCGCCTTCACAGGCCTCCTGGGCGGCTGCTCCAGCGGCGGATTCGATCCGAGCGACATGCTCGACTTCCTCGACACCAAGAAGAAGCTGCCGGGCGACCGCAAGCCGGTCTTCCCGGAGGGCGTGCCCGGCCTCGAGCAGGGCGTGCCGCGGGATATGTACAAGGGCGCACAGCAGCAACCGGATCCGAATGCGCCTGCCGTCGCGGCTCTGCCCACGGAGCCGCCGCCCGAGCCAGCCAAACCGGCGAAGGGTGCCAAGGCAAAGAAGACCAGGCAGCCGGCTGCCACCGCAGCCGCACCCGCCGAGGCGCCTGCAGGCGAAGTCGACGGCGAGGCCCAGCCCGAGGCTGCGCCAGCCACGGCCGCTCCGCCGCCCAAGCACAAGATCGTGCGCAAGCGCACCACCGCGCCGCCGCCGGATCAGACCGCCCAGCAGCCGGCGCAACCGACCCAGACCACGCAGCAACAGCAGTCACAGGGCGCTTTCCCGGCGCCGTTGCCGAGCGGCAGCTTCTCGCGCTGATTGTTTCATTGCATTGAAAGGCGCAGCTCTCGCAGCGCACGAATGACCGATGTCTTTTACGATCGCCATCATCGGCCGGCCCAATGTCGGCAAATCAACGTTGTTCAACCGCCTGGTCGGACAGAAGCTCGCGCTCGTCGATGACCTGCCCGGCGTCACCCGCGACCGTCGCGAGGGTGAGGCCAGGCTCGGCGATCTCCAGTTCACCATCATCGATACCGCCGGCCTCGACGAGGGCGCCAAGGGCTCGTTGACTGCACGGATGCAGGAGCAGACGGAGACCGCGATCGCGCAAGCTGACGCGCTGTTCTTCGTGATCGATGCCCGGATCGGCCTCACGCCCACCGATCGCGCCTTCGCCGATTTCGCCCGCAAGGCCAACAAGCCGGTGCTGCTGATCGCCAACAAGAGCGAAGGCAAGCATGGCGATGCCGGCGCGATGGAGGCGTTCGCGCTCGGTCTCGGCGATCCCATCCAGATCTCGGCCGAACACGGCGAGGGCATGGGCGAGCTCTACGATGCGCTCAGCAAGCTGATGCCGGAGCCCGTCGACGAAGATGAGGACGAGGACGACGAGCCGCTCTCCGAGGAAGAGGCCGCGACGCGCCCGATCCGGGTCGCCATCGTTGGCCGGCCCAATGCCGGCAAGTCGACGCTGATCAACCATCTGCTCGGCGAGGAGCGCCTGCTGACGAGCCCGGACGCCGGCACCACGCGCGATTCCATCGCGGTCGAGATCAACTGGAAGGGCCGCGATTTTCGCGTGTTCGATACCGCCGGTTTGCGCCGGCGCTCGCGCATCGAGGAGAAGCTGGAAAAGCTCTCGGTCGCCGACGCGCTGCGTGCGGTGCGCTTTGCCGAGGTCGTCGTGCTGATGATGGACACGCAGAACCGGTTCGAGGAGCAGGATCTGCGCATCGCCGACCTGATCGAGCGCGAGGGCCGGGCGGTCGTGCTCGCCGTCAACAAATGGGACCTGATGGAGACCAAGGGCGGCGGTGCGATTTCGGGTCTGCGCCGCGACGCCGACCACTGGCTGCCGCAGGTCAAGGGCGTGCCGATCGTCGCCGTATCAGGCCTGATGGGCGAGGGTATCGATCGCCTGATGCAGGCGATCCAGGACGCCTATGCGGTCTGGAACAGGCGCGTGCCCACCTCTGCGCTCAATCGCTGGTTCGAGCAGGCGATCCAGGCCAATCCGCCGCCGGCGGTGTCCGGCCGCAGGTTGAAGCTGAACTATATCACGCAGAACAAGGCGCGCCCGCCGAGCTTCGTGCTGTTCTGCTCGCGCGCGGACGCGGTGCCGCAGTCCTATTTGCGTTACCTCACCAATTCCATGCGCGAGACTTTTGAGCTGCCGGGTACGCCCGTGCGCATCACCTTGCGCGAGAAGGCCAACCCGTTCGCTCACAAGCGCAAGCGGCCATCGTGAGCGGAGAGGCTGGCGAGGCGATGGCGCAGGGCGCTGCGCCGGTCCGGCGCGGTGCGGTCGCCTTCATCTTCGTCACCATCCTGCTCGACATGCTCGCGCTCGGCGTGATCATGCCCATCCTGCCAAAGCTCATCGAGAGCTTCGTCAACAACGACACGGCGCATGCGGCACGCATCTTCGGCCTGTTCGGCACCGCCTGGGCGCTGATGCAGTTCGTGTTCTCGCCGGTGCTTGGCGCGCTGTCGGATCGCTTCGGACGGCGGCCGGTGGTGCTGCTGTCGAATTTCGGCCTCGCGGCCGACTACGTGCTGATGGCGCTGGCGCCGTCGCTGACCTGGCTGTTCATCGGGCGCGTCATCTCAGGCATCACTTCGGCGAGCATCTCGACGGCGTTTGCCTATATCGCCGACATTACGCCGCCGGAGCGGCGCGCGGCGATCTTCGGCAGGATCGGCGCGGCGTTCGGCGCCGGCTTCATTCTGGGGCCGGCGCTCGGCGGCCTGCTCGGCGATATCGATCCGCGCCTGCCGTTCTGGGCGTCGGCTGCCCTGAGCTTTGCCAATGCGCTCTATGGGCTCTTCGTCCTGCCGGAATCGCTGGCGCGGGAGAAACGCGCGCCGTTCCGCTGGACGCGCGCCAATCCGATCGGAGCGCTGCACCTGCTGCGTTCCAACGCGGCGCTGGCCGCGTTGTCAGTTGTCAATTTCATCGCGCAGGTCGCGCACGTCGTGCTGCCGTCGACCTTCGTGCTCTATGCAACCTATCGCTACGGCTGGGATTCCAAGACCGTGGGACTGACGCTCGCGATGGTCGGCGTCTGCACCATGGCGGTGCAGGGGCTCGCCATCGGCCCGATCGTGCGCGTGCTCGGTGAGCGGAGCGCGCTGCTGATGGGCCTGTGCTGTGGCGCGATCGGTTTCGTGATCTTCGGCGCTGCGCCGACCGGACCGCTGTTCTGGCTCGGCATTCCCGTGATTTCGCTGTGGGGCATCTCGGGTGCCGCCATGCAATCGCTGATGACGCGGCTGGTCGCGCCGGATCAGCAGGGGCAGTTGCAGGGCGCGACCGCGAGCGTGCAGAGCGTGTCGCAGCTCGTCGGCCCGTTCCTGTTCACGCTGACGTTTTCCTACTTCATCGGCGCCAGCGCGCCGCTGCATCTGCCCGGTGCGCCGTTCCTGCTCGCGGCGGTGTTGATGGTGGTCTGCGTGGCGATCGCGATGCGGTTGCTGGCTGCGACAAGGACGGTCTCGTAGGGTGGGCAAAGCGAAGCGTGCCCCACCGCTTCTTCAAGCGAAGAAGAGAAGGTGGGCACGGCGCTTAGCGCCTTTGCCCACCCTACAGCAGCGTCAACTTATTTCTTCACCAGCGGGCACTCGCTATCCTTGAGCGGCTTGGCCGCATCTTCCGCCGAGATGGTCGCGACCAGCTTGTAATAGTCCCACGGTCCCTTCGACTCCTCCGGCTTCTTGACCTCGAACAGATAGGCGGGGATGAGGCGGCGGCCATCGGCGCGGAGCGGACCCTTGCCGAACAGCGGATCGTCGGTCGGAAGCTCCTTCATCTTGGCGACGACCTTGGCGCCGTCATGCGGATTGCCGCCGAGCGCTTCCATCGCCTTGAGATAGTGCAGCACCATCGCGTAGTTGCCGGCCTGAGTCATCGATGGCATCGCGTTCTTGCTAGCCAGCGCGGCGAAGCGCTTCGACCAGGCGCGGGTCTGGTCGTTCATGTCCCAGTAGAAGGACTCGGTGAAAGTCAGGCCCTGCGCCGTCTTGAGCCCCAGCGAATGCACGTCGTTGATGAACAGCAGCAGCGCCGCCAGCTTCTGGCCGCCGGAGACGATGCCGAATTCGGCCGCCTGCTTGATCGAGTTCGTGGTGTCGCCGCCGGCATTGGCGAGGCCGACTACCTTGGCTTTGGACGATTGCGCCTGCAGCAGGAACGACGAGAAGTCCGAGGTGTTGATCGGATGCTTGACGCTGCCAAGCACCTTGCCGCCATTCGCCGTCACGACGGCCGTGGTGTCGCGCTCCAGCGCATGGCCGAAGGCATAGTCCGCGGTCAGGAAGAACCAGGTGTCGCCACCGGCTTTGGTCAGCGCCTTGCCGGTGCCGTTGGCCAGCATGTAGGTGTCGTAGGTATAGGAGACCGTGTTCGGTGTGCAGGCCTTGCCGGTCAGGTCGGCGGACGCGGCGCCGGAATTCAGCAGCACCGAATTCTTTTCCTTGACGAGGTTGTTGACCGCCAGCGCGACACCGGAATTCGGCGTATCCGCAATCGCATCGACCTTCTCGTTGTCGATCCACTGCCGAGCGATATTGACGCCGACGTCGGGCTTGTTCTGGTGATCGCCGCTCAGCACGTCGATCTTCCAGCCCTTCTTCAGCAGGCCGGAATCCTCGACCGCCATTTTGATCGCGACCACGGAGTTCGGGCCGCCGATGTCGGCATAGAGGCTCGACATGTCGTTCAGTACGCCGATCCTTACAGTCTTGTCTTGGGCGTAGGCAGATGTGGCAAAACCGAAAGCGGCGCAGGCCAGAAGGGCCGCCGAGCGGCGCGCGAACGTCGTCGTCATAATAGGTCTCCTCCATTGTCAAATATGCGGACGGCTCTCTTGCGGAGCCTTGTTCCGACTGTTGGCTCTACCGTGTCCCGCGGTTTGCGGCAATGCGCCTAAAGCCGGATGACGCTGCGTCGTAGCGTCATATGTCGGTTAACTTTTGGGCAGAGGCGCTGCGGCCCTATTTCAGTGCGTCCGACGTCAGCTTGAATTTCTGGATGCGCTTTCCGGTATCGAAGCAGCCAGGTCTGCTTAGGATCGGGCCAGATCGCGATGTCCCACACCGCGCCGTTACCGAGCGTGTTCTTCTCGAAGAAGAACTCCTTCACGAAGGTGCCGTCCTTCCTGAACACCTGGATACGGTTGTTGATGCGGTCGCAGACATAGACCAGTCCGTCATTTGCGAGCTTCACGCAGTGGACGGGATTGCCGAATTGCTGGGAGACCGGAGCCTTGGGATCATAGGCTGGCTGCTTGTCGTCGTTCGGCTTGTTGCCATAGGCGCCCCAGTGCCGTTTGTAGGCGAGCGTGCTCGCATCGAACACGATGACGCGGCGGTTACCATAGCCGTCGGCGACGTAGATCTCATTCGCTTCCTTGTCGATCGCAGTCTCGGCCGGCTTGCCCAGCTGCGTCGTGTCGTTGCTGCCGAGGCTCGGCGCTATTTTTCCGATCTGGGCGACGAACTTGCCATCGAGCGTGAACTTCAGGAACGCGTTGTCATTGTCGGCATTGCCACCGACCCAGACGAAGCCGCGCTCGTCGACCTCGATACCATGCTCGCGGCCCACCCATTCATATCCCTGGCCCGGACCGCCCCAGGACCGCAGCAAATTGCCCTCAGCGTCGAATTCGAGGACAGGCGGTGCCGACACGCAGCATTTCGAGCGTGGCGGGTTGAGGCTTGCGCCTTTCTCGTCATCGGTCAGGGAGCGCGGGCGATGGATCACCCAGATGTGGCCCTGCCAGTCGACGGTGATGCCGCCGACCTGGCCGAGGATCCAGTTGTTGGGCAGCTGTTTGGGCCAGGAGGGATCGACCGCGAAAGTCGGAACGTCGCCGGCGGTCGCCGCATGCGGAAGCGTGAGTGCGATGGCTGCGATCAGGATAGAGAAGGCGTGAAACACACGTGCAAGCGCACGGCCGAGGCGTGCACGATCAAGGCTTGCACGATCAAGGCCTGCACGATCAAGGCCTCCGCGGTCATGCCATGGCGCCATGGCAACCTCCCTTTGGCTTGCGGCTTGCTGTCGCTTGAGCGGCGGCAGTCAATCGCGGAGAGGCACCCGAGTCAATCAGGCCGGCGAGCGGAAGCTCATCAGGCTGCGGGTCTTGTAGTCGTAGAACTTGCCGGTCTCGGTCCAGTCGGGCGCGCACATCGGCACGATGAATTCGGCGACCTGCTCGGGCACATCGAGTGTCGCCGGGTCTTCGCCTGGCATCAGCGTGGCGCGCATGCGGGTGCGGACCGGACCCGGGTTGAACAGGTTGACGCGGAGCTTCGTATTGGCCGTTTCCTGCGCCCAGGCGCGGGCCAGCGTTTCCAGCGCGGCCTTGGAGGCGGCGTAGGGGCTGACATAGGCGGTGGCCTTGTTGGCAGCGCCCGAGGTGATGAACACGGCGCGGCCCGCATCGGACTGCTTGAGCAGCGGCTCCATGCAGCGGATCAGCTGGAAGTTCGCGGAGACGTTGACCGCCATCACATCGTTGAAGGTCTTCAGCTCGATATGGCCGACCGGCGAGGAGGGGCCGAGCACGCCGGCATTGCCGACGAGGATGTCGAGCTTGCCGTAGCGCTCGTGCAAGCCGGCGCCGAGTCGCGCGATGCCGTCGGAATCGGTCAGATTGAGCGGCACCAGCGTGGCGCTGCCGCCGTCCTTCCGGATCTCGTCGTCGAGCTCTTCCAGCCCGCCCTGCGTACGCGCGACCGCGACGATGTGCGCGCCGGCTTTGGCCAGCGCCATGGCGGTAGCAAAACCGATGCCGCGCGAGGCGCCGGTGACGAGAGCGATGCGGTTGGCGAGGGGTTTTGTCATGCAGGCGGTATTGCAGAGGCGGGCGGCCCGCACAAGCCCGCGGCATCGTCATTCCGGGGCGATGCGAAGCATCGAACCGGGAATCCAGAGGTTACGATGCAACTTCGAGATCCCCCAATGCGCAATTGCGCATTGCGGTTCGGTCCTGTGGACCGCCCCGGGATGACGGCTGCGCCGTCAGCTCGCTTCCGCCAGCAGCGACAATTGCCGCGGCTGCTGCTCGGTCTGGGTCTGGTCGGTGAGGTGGGTCGGATAGGCCCCGGTGAAGCAATGATCCGAGAATTTCGGATTGGCGGGGTCGCGGCCGGGCTCGCCCATGGCGCGGTACATGCCGTCGATCGACAGGAAGGCGAGCGAGTCGGCGCCGATGATCTCGCGCATCTCCTCCAGCGAATGCGTCGCGGCCAGGAGGCCACCGCGGTCGGGCAGGTCGATGCCGTAATAGTCGGGGTAGAGGATCGGGGGCGAGGCGAGCCGGAAATGCACCTCCTTCGCGCCGGCATCGCGCATCATGCGCACGATCTTCTTCGAGGTGGTGCCGCGCACCAGCGAGTCGTCGATCAGGATGATGCGCTTGCCTTCGATCGCGGCGCGGTTCGCCGAATGCTTCATGCGCACGCCGGATTCGCGGATCGCCTGCGTGGGCTGGATGAAGGTGCGGCCGACATAATGGTTACGGATGATGCCGAGCTCGAACGGAACGCCGGAATGCTGGCTGTAGCCGACCGCGGCGGGCACGCCGGAATCCGGCACCGGCACGACGACGTCGATCGGCACATGGCTTTCGCGCGCGAGCTGCGCACCAAAGGCCTTGCGCACCTCGTAGACCGAGCGGCCGTGGACGATGGAGTCCGGACGGGCGAAGTAGATGTATTCGAAGATGCAGGGGCGGGGCGCCATCGGCGGGAACGGCTTGTGGATGTCCTGGCCGTTCTCGTCGAACACGATGACTTCACCCGGTTCGATATCGCGGATGAAGCGCGCGCCAATGATGTCGAGCGCGCAGGTCTCGGACGTCAGGATCGGGCAGCCATCGAGTTCGCCGAGCACCAGCGGGCGGATGCCGCGCGGATCGCGCGCGCCGACCAGCTTCTTGTTGGTCAGCGAGACCAGCGCATAGGCGCCTTCGATCTCGCGCAGCGCGTCGATATAACGCTCGATGAAGCGGCTGCGCCTGGAGCGCGCGACCAGGTGCAGGATCACCTCGGTGTCGGTGGTCGACTGCATCATCGCGCCGTTCTTCACGAGCTCGCGGCGCAGCGTCAGGCCATTGGTGAGGTTGCCGTTGTGGGCGACCGCAAGGCCGCCGGCATTGAGCTCGGCGAACAGCGGCTGCACGTTGCGCAGGATGGTGGCGCCGGTCGTGGAATAGCGGACATGGCCGACGGCCATATTGCCGGGCAGGCGGTCGATCACCTCGCGGCGGGAGAAGGTGTCACCGACAAGGCCAAGGCGGCGTTCGGAATGAAATCGGCTGCCGTCGTAGGAGACGATGCCGGCGGCTTCCTGGCCGCGGTGCTGGAGGGCGTGGAGCCCGAGCGCGGTGATCGCTGCGGCGTCGGGGTGTCCGTAGATGCCGAATACGCCGCATTCCTCTCGCAGCGTATCTCCCTCCAAGTCGTCCTGAAGCTCTAGCGCGGCTGGGCCCAAACCGGCCCTTGCGTCGAGATCAAGTTGGGCGTCCTGGTCAGGGTTTCGCATCTCGTCCGCGCCTCTCTCTAGGGCTCAATCAACGCGCCGCAGGTTTCTCGATCAGCTTTTTCAAGCTGTCACGAGCAGGTTTACTGTATCCGTCGCCACTGCCCGAAGGCTGCTGCTCGGAATCAGCTTGATCATCATCTGGTTTGTTTTTCTTGAATCTCTTCAAGATGGTGTTCTCGGGGTCATCCGGCAAGAGGGACATCAGCCAATCCCCGGTTCCCTGGAGAACGACGCGGGATTTGGCCCCAGTGACCCAGTCGGGGCGCTGCTTGTCCGGAACCAGCCAGGTGAAGAACAGGAAGGCGACCACGACGATCAAAAGCCCGCGAGCCAGGCCGAACAGGAAGCCGAGGGTTCGATCCAGCGCGCCGATCCGCGAGTCGAGGATCATGTCGGAAATCCGGACCGTGATCACGGAAACCACGACCAGGGTACCGACGAATACGCCGGCGACCACGACCACGCTCGCGACAGTGTCGTTGTTGAAATAGGTCTTTGCCGTCGGCAGCAGCTTTGAGAACGAGTACAGCGTCACGATCGCCGCGGCGCCCCAGGCCGCGATCGACAGGATTTCGCGCATGAAACCGCGGACCATGGCGAGCAGGCCCGAGATCAGCATCACACCGAGCAGGATCAGGTCGAGGAGTGTTACTGGCATCGGCTGGTCTGGTCCGCTCGTACTCTCAAAGGTGCTCAGCGAATCGGTGTTTGGCCGCCGCCCTAACTGAGGGGCAGACGGCGTTCCCGGCAAGGCCGCAACCACGCAATCCCATGCTGCTTTTGTGACGGCTGTATAGCGGTAGGGGCCGGGGACGTCACCTCCAGCTAACCCTCTCCGCGGCGGAATCTTGCCGGTGTGGCATTTTTCTCCGCCGGCGCGTTCTGTTCGCCCCGGCGAGAGCCTCGGGCCGCGATCTCTGCGACCAGCGTCGTCAGGCTGCCGACCGCGTCGAGCGTGAGCCCGGCGTCGCCGCTGGCTTCGCCGCGTGCCGATTCGGGCAGCACTGCCCGTTTGAAGCCCAGTTTCACGGCTTCCTTGAGCCGGGCCGGCGTCTGCGCCACCGGCCGGATGACGCCAGAGAGCGAAATCTCGCCGAAATACACCGCATCGGTGGGTAACTGCGCATTAACCAGGGACGACACCAGCGCGGCCGCTGCGGCCATGTCGGCCGCCGGCTCGTTGATACGCAGGCCGCCCGCGACGTTCAGATAGACGTCGTGGCCGGACAACTTGACCCCGCAATGGGCCTCCAGCACCGCCAGCACCATGGAGAGCCTGCTCTGATCCCAGCCGACCACGGCCCTGCGCGGGGTGCCGAGCGAGGTTGGGGCGACCAGCGCCTGCAATTCGACCAGGACCGGCCGGGTGCCTTCGATACCAGCGAACACCGCAGTACCGGGCGTGCCGAGATCGCGCTCCGACAGGAACAGCTCGGAGGGATTGGTGACCTCGCGCAGACCAAGGCCCGTCATCTCGAACACGCCGATCTCGTCGGTCGGGCCGAAGCGGTTCTTCACGGCGCGCAGGATGCGGAATTGCTGCGAGCCTTCGCCCTCGAAGGACAGCACAGCATCGACCATGTGCTCGACCACGCGGGGGCCGGCGATCTGGCCATCCTTGGTGACGTGGCCGACCAGGATGATGGCGGCGCCGGTCTTCTTGGCAAAGCGGATCAGGGCCTGGGCCGAGGCCCGTACCTGGGTCACCGTGCCGGGCGCGGATTCCACCGTGTCCGTCCACATGGTCTGGATCGAGTCGATCACGATCAGCCGCGGGACCGCGCCCTCCGAAAGCGTCGAGACGATGTCCTCAACCGAGGTCTCGGCGGCAAGCTGCACCGGCGCATCCGATAGCCCGAGCCGCTCGGCGCGCAGCCGCACCTGCGCGACCGCCTCTTCGCCGGAGATGTAGACGATGCGGTGTCCGGCGCGTGCCATCATGCTGGTTGCCTGCGTTAGCAGCGTCGACTTGCCGATGCCGGGATCTCCGCCGACCAGCAGCACCGAGCCGCGAACGAAGCCGCCACCGGTGACACGGTCGAGCTCGGTCATGCCTGACGACAGGCGCGGCGCATCAGGGCTCTTTCCAGCAAGGCTCTCCAGCGCGAACGTCCGGCCCTTACGCTTGGAGCGGATCGACACCGGCACGCTACCGGCCGTGTCCTCCTCCGCGAGCGTATTCCACTCGCCGCAGGACTCGCACTTGCCCTGCCAGCGGTTATAGGCCGCGCCGCAGTTCTGGCAGACGAAGGAAAGCGTGTTCTTGGCCATGGGGACCGCGAGTCGGAGTTCTCAGGTTTGCTGATAGCACGGAATGGCGGGCTGCGAGGGCGACGCAAGCGCCTCAATTAGCGCAATTCGCCGTAGCCGATACACCCTTTGTTAGCGCTAAGCCGCAGCATCGCGCCAGACTTTGCCAAATGTTAGCGGACGCGGGTCCAGTTTCGGAGCCAATACGGGGTGGCGAAACAAATGACGGGACTTTTGCGCATACTGCTCGTTGTGGGCATGGCCTGCGGCGTTCTCGTGCCGCTTGGCGGTGCGGTTGCGGCCGACGCGAAGCGTCTCAACATCGTTTTCGTCAGCCCCGGCAAGACTGGCGAAGTCTACTGGGACATGGTCGCGCAGACCATGCAGGCCGCTGGCCGCAAGCTCGACGCGCATGTCGAAGTGCTGACCAGCGAGCGCAATTACCGCACCATGCAGGAGCTCGGGCTCGGCGTGCTGGCCCGTGCCGACAAGCCCGACTTCCTCATTCTCTCGAACGAGGAATCCGCGGCCGCGCCGGTGCTGGAGGCGGCCGAGGCCGCGGGGGTCAAGACGCTCCTGTTGTCGAATACGCTGATCGGCGCGGATGCGGCGCGTCTCGGACCGCCGCGTCGGACGCTCAAGACATGGCTCGGCGATGTTACGACCGATCTTCAGACGGCGGGCGCGCGGATGGCCAACGCCCTGATCGACGCCGCGCGTGCCGGGAAGTGGCAGAGCCCGGACGGCAAGATCCACCTTCTCGGCATTGGCGGCGACGAGATCACGCCGGCCTCGATCGCCCGCAACGCGGGCCTCAAGCTTGCGGTGCAGGCCGCGCCCGATGTCGTGGTAGATCGGATGCTGTTCGCCAATTGGACGCAGTCGGAGGCGGAGCAGGTCGCGGCGAATTATCTGAGCTGGGCCTCGCGCAAGGGGATTCGGCCCGCCGGCATCTGGGCCGGAAACGATCCGATGGCACTGGGCGCTATCAACGCCGTCGTGGCGGCAGGCCTCGCGCCGGGACAGAACATCCAGGTGGTTGGCCTTAACTGGTCGGAGGACGCGCTGCGCGCGATCAGGGCGGGCCGTCTGCTTTTGACCGACGGCGGGCATTTCCTGCTCGGCGGCTGGTCGATCGTGCTGCTCCGCGACTATGCCGATGGTTGCGACTTCGCAGCCGCTTCGCCCCATGTCGAGGTCAAGACGTCTGAGATCACTCGCACAAACCTTGCCTCGGTCGGCGATCTCATCAGGACCCGTGCCTTCGACCGGATCGATTTCGCGGGGTTCAGGGCCAAACCAGGACGCTGCGGTCACTACGATTTCTCCATCGATGCGCTCATCTCGTCATTGGCGCCCCTGGAAGGTGCTGCTGACTGATGCGAAACGATAACGACATGACCGACCCGGTCAGCAACGCGCAGGCGGCGCCCCCACGCTCGCGCTCGGTGGTCCGCGCGATGATCTGGGCCACGGTGCCAGTGTTGCTGGTGGTGCAGCTGCTCGCCTCCGCCGGCGTCGAGGTCTCGAGCTTCTGGTCGCAGATCCGGCAGCTCGATGCGCGCATCGCCCGCACCGCCGAGAGTCGCGCCGAGCTGATCGCCGAGCCGCTCTGGAAGATGCGTTACGACCAGGTCACGAGCGTGATCAACGAGATCTTGCACGACGAGACCATCGCTGCGGTGGCGGTCTATGACGATACGGGCGTTGCGATGGCCCGCGTGGTGGCGCGTCCCGCGGGTCAGGCGGTCTCGGAGGTTTCTCGTCCGATTGACTACCGCAACGGCAACATCGCCGTTGAGGCGGGCCGCATCGTGATCGCCTATTCCTATGTGACGATCTACGCCGACACCGGCAGCCGGCTGCTGCTGCTTCTCGTCGTCGGCCTGCTCGCAACGCTCGCGACCGTGATCGCGATGAGGATCTCGGCAAACATCTTCATCGGCAAGCCGCTCGCGGCAATCATGTCTGCGATCCAACGCAGCAAGCAGGATGGCCGCGCCTATCCGGCGGAGATCAGGTCGTCGAACGAATTCGGCCAGCTCGCACATGCCTTCAATGCCATGCAGCACACGACGTCGGGCGCGCTGGACCGGCTCGGGCACATGGCCTCGCACGATCCGCTCACGGGGCTGCCCAATCGCCGCTCGCTGTCCGAGCGCCTGGTGACCTTGAGCCGCGATGCCGGCTCGCTGGACTCCCTGATCGCCTTCTGCTTCATTGATCTCGACGACTTCAAGGGCATCAACGACACCTTCGGGCATGACGCTGGCGACAAGTTCCTGGTTCACATTTCCGAACGTCTGCGTGATGCGGTTGAGCCGGAAGATTGGGTCGCGCGGCTCGGCGGCGATGAATTCGTCGTCATCCGCCCCGAGGTCAGCAACGCTGCGACCGCGCAGGCATTCGCGCGCCAGCTGCTGGATGCGATTTCAGAGCCGATCCGGCTGCATGACAAGCAGGTCGTGCCGCGCGCCAGCATTGGCCTTGCCGTGCGCCGCGCCGGAGATCCCGAGCTGTCGCACCTGCCGGCGCTCGCGGACATCGCGCTCTACCATGCCAAGAGCAAGGCGCCCGGTACCGTTGCCGTGCTGGACGAAGCGCTCCAGCGCGACTACCGCCGTCGCCGGGATCTCGAGCTCGCCATTTCCACCGGCTTCGCCGAAGGGCAGTTCGAGGTCTGGTACCAAAGCCAGGTCGACCTCGAGAGCCATCGCGTCGTCGGCCTGGAGGCGCTCATTCGCTGGCGCCATCCCGAGCATGGCGTGATCGGTCCGGGGGAGTTCCTGCCGCTGATCGAGCGCAGCGGCAACAACGCGCGGCTGACCCGCTATGTGCTGACCGACGCCTGCCGCGCGCTGCAACGCCTGGCTGCCGCCGGCAAGCCGCAGATCCGGATCGCGATCAACCTGCCGCCGTCCGAGCTAGCGGACCATTCATTCGCCGCCGAGCTGCGCGCGACATGCGCGCGCTTCGGTGTCGCGGCCTCCTCGCTGGAGCTCGAGATCACCGAGGGATCGCTGATCAACAACATCGCCAGCGCGTCCGAGACATTGCACTGCCTGCGGCGTCTCGGCGCAACCATTGCGCTCGACGATTTCGGCACGGGCTACAGCTCGCTCGCCCATCTCAGGCGTTTCCCGCTGGACAAGGTCAAGATCGACAAGGCCTTCATCAGCGAGATCCCGGACAGCACAGAAGACAAGGCGATCGTCGGCGTCATCGCATCGCTCGCCGGCACCTTGGGGCTAACGCTTGTGGCGGAAGGCATTGAGCGCGCCGAGCAGGCACGGGCCGTGCGCGAGATGGGCGTGAGGCTCGGACAGGGCTTCCTGTATCAGCATCCGCAGCCGCTCGAGGCGGTGCTGCAATGGCTCGAGGCGGCGCCCGCGAGTGTCGTTCTCGCCGACAGCCCATCGATCGCACCCGAATTTGCCGCCTGAGCGCTACGCGATCACGGCTGCGTCGCGTTCCAGAGCATGGAGAGGCCGGCTGCGATCATGATCGCGTCCATCACCAGGCGGAACATGTCCGGCCTCAGGTGCAGCACGAAGCGCTTGGCGATGAAGGCGCCTGACATCAGCGAGGAGCCTGCGATCAGGCCCTTGATGAAGACGTCTCGCGTCAGCGCGCCGAAACGCTCGAAGGTCACGGATTTCGCGAAGTAGAGGCCGAGCGAGGAGGCGGCCTCGGTTGCGAGGAAGGCACCTTTGCTGAGGCCGTAGAACAGAAACAGCGGCACACTGAGCGGGCCCGTCGAGACGACGATGCCGGTGAGATAGCCGATGATCGCCCCGCCGATCGCAAGATGCCAGAGATTGGCCTTGAGATCGTGCCGCGCCAGCCAATGCCGCAGCGGCACCATTGCGATCAGGAAGATGCCGATGGCGAGATCGACGGTGTGCGCGGGCAGCGCCAGCAGCGTGCGCGCGCCGAGCGCTGCGGCCGGAATGCCCGTGACCGAATAGGCCGCGCAGGCGCGCCAGTCGACCTCGCGCCACCAGGCCAGGATCCGCGAGAAGTTCGCCATCACGGAGGCGACCGCCATGATCGGCACGGCTTCCTTCGGCCCATAGGCACAGACCAGCACCGGCATCAGTATGATCGACGATCCGGTGCCGACGATGCCTGAGATGGTGCCGGCGATGAGGCCGACGGTGAGGACGAAGAGAAAGGCCAAAACGGTCTCCGCGAATCGCGAGAGTTTAGCCGCGGCCAGCGATGCGGGCGATCCGTGTCAGGCCAGGGAACCTATTGCGTCCCGCTTCGGCATGCCGGTCTGGGCACCGGCTTTGAGGCACTTCAATGCGGCGGCCTCGCAGCTCACCTCGAGGGCACGTTGCAGTGACACACCCTCGCTGAGCATGGCCGCGAATGCGCCGACGAATGTGTCGCCGGCCCCGGTCGTGTCCGCCGGCGTGATGCGCGGGGCTGGCGCGCGCAAGCGGATACCGTTGGCCGTCACGGCCAGCGCGCCTTGCGCACCGGCGGTGACGATGCAGGTGAGGTTGCCGGCCTCGGCGAGCTCCGCAGCTGCGGCTTCGTAACCGGACGGAGCGAGGCCGATGGCTGCCGCGGCGTCCAGCGCCTCGTGTTCGTTGACGAGGAGATAGTCGGTCACGGCGAGAAGCTCCGTCACCATATCGCGGGTCATCTCCTCCGGGACGGGCGCAAGGTTCCAGACGACGGTGCCGGAGGCCGATGTCGTCCGGCGCGCCGCCTCGAGCGCCTCCGCAAAAGGCACTTCCATCTGCAGCACCAGCACCGTGTCGGGACTAAAGCGCGCAGGGAGATCACCGACGCTCGCTGTCATGTTGGCGCCGCTGGCGACCGTGATCGCATTCTCGCCGGCGTGATCGACGGTGATGAAGGCGCAGCCGGTCGGCTCGTCCGCCCTGACGACAAGATCGGTGTCGACGTCGTTCGCCCGGAGGTTCTCGATCGCGCTGTCGCCAAAACCGTCCCTGCCGACGCGGCCCGCCATCCGGACCAGTCCCGATCCTGCCAGCCGCGCGGCGGCCACGGCCTGGTTGGCGCCCTTGCCGCCGAAATGCGTCTGGTAGGACGGCGCAAGCACCGTCCGTCCGGGGCCGGGAATGACCGGGACCAGGGCGACCAGATCGATGTTGAGCGATCCGAACACCAGGATCATGGCGGGCGGGCCGTCAGCCTTGCTCGTCCATGACGCGCAGCTTCTCCACGCGGCGGCGGAAATCCTCGTCCGTCGAGAATTCGGCCGAGAGATAAGATGAGACCAGATCCACGGCGAGCCAGGCGCCGACGATCTGCGCGCCGATGCACATGACGTTGACGTCGTCATGCTCGACGCACTGGTGGGCGGAATGGACGTCGTGGCAGACCGCGGCGCGGATGCCCTTCATCTTGTTGGCTGCGATGGACGCGCCGACGCCGGTGCCGCACACCATGATGCCGCGGGCGGCTTCGCCCGAAGTCACCTTCTGCGCCACGGCCCGCGCGATATCGGGGAAGTCCACCGGCTTGTCGTCATAGGAGCCGACATCGACGACGTCGTGGCCAAGGCTGCGGATGTGATCGATGACGGTCTGCTTGAGCGGCCAGCCGGCGTGGTCCGATCCGATGACGAGGCGCATATGATTTCCTTCTCTCGAATTTGCATTGACCGTGACAGCCGGAAAACGGCTGTCACGGTTTCTATATGGTTCAGCCACGCATGTCGGGCGGCAGCTCGACCCCGTGGAACTTCTTGTAGATCGCGTTGAGCTTGCCGTTCTTGACGTTCTCGGCGATCCAGGCGTTGAGCTTGTCCATCAGGCGCTGCTCGCCCTTCTTCAGGCCGATCGCGAGGTCGAAGGTCGCCAGCGGAATTCGGGACTCGAAGACGCGCGCCGGATTCTTCACGCCGATCTGGTTGATGATCGTCGCCGACGAGCCGACGCAGTCGACCTGCCCGGAGACGGCCGCCGTCACCATGGTGGCGTCGTCATCATAGCGGGCGATCTTGAGGTCCTTGTCCTTCATGTTGGACAAGGCCGTATCCTGCGTCGTGCCGCGCGAGACGCCGATCGACTTGTCTTTCAGGTCGGGCCAATCCTTCACGGTCGACGACTTCAGGCAGCCGATGTCCGATTGCAGCGTCGCGTAGCGCTTGGTGAAATCGATCACCTTGGCGCGATCGGGCGTCACCGACAGGGTCGAGACGATGATGTCCGCTTTGCCGGTCAGGACGTTGGGGATACGGGTCGCGCCGGTGGTCTGGATCAATTCGAGCTCGAGCCCCCAATCCTTGGCGAGCAACTGAGCTACTTCGACGTCGGAGCCGGTCGGCTTCATGTTGCTGTCCATCATGCCCGAGGGCGGAATGGCGACGTCCGTCGAGATGCGGATCTTCTTGGCCTGCATGACGTCGTCGAGCAGGTCTGCCGATGCCGGCGTGGCGGCCATCATCACGAGGCCGCACAGCGCGGCTGCCGCTCCCAGCAGTTTCTTGTTTGTCATTCTTGGTTCTCCTCTCCTGTTATGATTTCAGGTTTCCTGTGCCGACGAACTGCATGAGCTCGGGCGTCGTTGGCGATGTCAGGATCGAGGCGGGTCCGGTCTCGTGGACCTTGCCGCGATGCATGAAGACGATCCGGTCGGCGATGCCTTTGGCAAAACCCATCTCGTGGGTGACCATCACCATGGTCATGCCGTCAGCGGCCAGCTGCTCGATCACCTTCAGCACTTCGGCGGTGAGCTCGGGATCGAGCGCCGAGGTGACTTCGTCGAACAGCATGACTTTCGGCTGCATGGCGAGCGAGCGGGCGATCGCCGCCCGCTGCTGCTGACCGCCCGAGAGTTGCTCGGGATAGGCGTGCAGCTTCTCCTCGAGCCCGACCTGCGCCAGCACCTTGCGCGCGAGGTCCCTGGCCTGCGACGCAGCCATGCCCTTCACCGCGCAGGGGGCGAGGGTGATGTTCTGCTCGATCGTGAGGTGCGGAAACAGATTGTAGCTCTGGAAGACGATGCCGACGTCCTGGCGGAGCGCGCGCAGATCGACATCCGGACGGTCGACCCGATGCCCGCAAACGACGATTTCGCCCCCGTCGACCTTCTCGAAGCGGTCGATGCAGCGCAGCGCCGTGCTCTTGCCGGAGCCGGAGCGGCCGATGAGCGCCAGAACTTCGCCGCGCTCGACGGCAAAGGAGACGCCATCGAGCACGCGGAGCGGGCCAAAGCTCTTCTGCACGTCGCGGAGCGACACGATCGGTTCGGAGGGGGAGGGGTTCTGCTGCATGTCAGGCTGGCGCGAGGTTGGACCTGCCACGCCCCATCCGCCGTTCCAGCCTCTGGCTGAACAGCGACAGGGGATAGCACATGGCGAAATAAACGACGGCGATGATGGCGTAGATGGCGAACGGCTCGAACAGCGAGTTGTTGACGATCTGGCCCGAGCGCATCAGCTCGACGAAGCCGACGACGGAGGCGAGCGAGGTGTTCTTGATGATCTGCACCATGAAGCCGACGGTGGGCGGCGTCGCGATGCGGATCGCCTGCGGCAGGATCACCTTCATCATGCGCTGGGTTCGGCTTAGCGCGAGGCCTTCGGCGGCTTCCCATTGCGGCTTGGGCACGGACTCGATGCAGCCGCGCCAGATCTCGCCGAGATAGGCGGCGACATAGAGCGTGAGGGAAGCTCCGGCGGCGGCAAGCGGCGAGACCTGGAGGCCGATCGCGGCGAGGCCGAAATAGCCGAGAAACAGGATGACGAGCAGCGGTGTGCCCTGAACGAGCTGAACATAGACGGCGCTGGCGAGCCGTACCGATTTGAGCGGCGATATTCGCGCCAGGGCGATCACGAAGCCGACGATGCCGCCGCCGATCAGCGCAATCATTGACAGCCCGATCGTCCACAGCGCGCCCTGGCCGAGGAACATCAGGTGATTGGTGTTGAGATGTCCGCCCATGGTCATCTCATAACGGCGTGCCGAGCCGGCGCCGGCGCGGAAACAGCACGAGGCCAAGGCCCCAGAAGCCCGCGCGCATTATCAGCGACAGGATGACGTAGAGCACGGCGACGATGATGTAGGTCTCGAACGCCCGGTAGGTGTCCGACTGGATGTAATTGGCGACGGCGGTGAGCTCCTCGGCCGAGATCTGCGAGCAGATCGAGGAAGCCAGCATCAGCAGCACGAACTGGCTGGTCAGCGCCGGATAGACCTTCTCGATCGCCGGCAGCAGGATGATATGCCAGTAGATCTGGAGGCGCGACAGCGCCAGCCCTTCGGCCGCCTCGATCTGTCCGCGCGGGATCGCCTCGAAACCGGCGCGCATGATCTCGGCGGTGTAGGCGCCGACATTGATCGTCAGCGCGGCCACGGCCACGGTGAAGGCGGACAATTTCAGCCCCAGGCTGGCGAGGCCGAAATAGACCAGGAAGATCTGCACCAGCAGCGGCGTGTTGCGGATGGCCTCGACATAGACCTTGCAAGCGCCCGAGATCAGCGCGTTGTGCGTGCCGCGCCCGACCGCCGCGAGCGTGCCGAGGAGGGCGCCGAGCACCGTCGCGAAGGCTGCAAGCTCCAGCGTGAGGGCGGCGCCGGCCAAGAAACTCGGCCAACGCTCCAGCACTGCGGGAAAGTCGAGTTGGAGGCTCATAGCCGTCGGGTCAGCCGGTCACCTGGTTGGTCATGCGGTCATAGACGCGGAACAGCGCCTGGTTGCCGTTGTTTCCTTCGCCGTGCGCGCGTGCGTCGACATACTGGCTGGTGACGAGCGCGGTGCCGGGCAGCGGCACGCTCAATGCCTGCGCGTGCTCCTGCACCAGGCGGAGGTCCTTCAGCATCAGGTCGATGCGGAAGCCGGCGTCGACGTCGCCCTCGATCATGGAGGGGCCGAGCTTGTCCAGCATCCACGATGCCGCTGAGCCGCCGAGCAGCACCCGGCGCAGCAGGTTGAGATCGACACCCGAGGCGCGGCCCAGTGCGAGCGCCTCGCAGATCGCCTGGATGTTGATGCCGCAGATGAGTTGATTGCAGAGTTTCACGGTCTGGCCGGCGCCGGGCGCGCCGACATGCGTGATGGTCGTGCCCATCGCGCGGAAGAACGGCTCGGCCTGCGCGAAGGCGGCCGCATCGCCGCCGGCCATGATCGAGAGCGCGGCGTTCTTGGCGCCCACCGGCCCACCCGAGACCGGCGCGTCGATGAAGCTGACGCCGGCCGTCTGCAGGTCGGCGTAGATGCGGCGGACCGCGACCGGCGAGATCGTGCTCATGTCGACGATGAGCTTGCCGGGCGGAGGAGATTTCAGGAGGCCGTGCTCGCCATAAATGGTCGCCTCGACATGGGGCGTGTCGGGCAGCATGGTGATGACGATGTCGGCGCCCTGCGCTGCATCGGCAGGATTCTTGGCGCGAACGGCGCCTTCCTTGACGCTGTCGGCCAGTGCGGCCTCGTTGAGATCGAAGACACGAACCGAGTGCCCGGCCATCAGAAGATTGCGGACCATCTCGCGGCCCATCGTCCCGATGCCGATGAAGCCAACATTGCACTTGTCGTTCCGTCCCATGTCGTTCGCCTGTTTCTTGGTTGATTGGCCTGTCTGCGATCAGCGTGAGGCGCTTGTTTTGTCCATGTCGCCGACGAGGGCACGTCGCCGGTATTCGTCGCCGATGGCAAAATGCTCGCGCAGCGTCGCGTCCGCCCGCTCCGGATCGCGCGCGATGACAGCTTCGAAGATGCGCCGGTGATCGTCGATCAGATACGTCTTCATTGACGGGAACGCCTGCACCAGCTCGCGGCGGCTGCGATGCGAATGCGTCAGCAGGCCCGCCATCGAACTGTGCAGAACCGTCAGCGTCTCCGAATGCGATGCCACGACGATGGCGCGATGGAAGTCGAAGTCGGCCATGCCGCCGGCGTCTGCCTCGTCGATCGTCTCCCCGATCTTCGCGAGCGCGCGCTGCAAGCGTTCGAAATCGGTAATGTTGGCGCGTTCGCAGGCGAGCCGGATCGCCTGGCATTCGATCGCGACGCGCGCCTGCATGACGTCGTCGAGCATGTCCGCCTGCTGGGCCAGCGCGAAGGTGAAGAAGTCATTCAGAACAGAAACGTCCGGCCGGGTCACGACCGTGCCGATGCGGTCGCGGATCTCGACAATGCCGAGCACGGTGAGGGCGCGTAGCGCCTCGCGAACGATCGGCCGGCTGACGCCGAGCTGGGTGGCAAGCTCGCGTTCGGAAATCAGGCGATCGCCGGGCTTGAGCGAGCCCGCGAGCAGCCGCTCGCGCAAGAAGGCGAACACCTTCTCGAACCCTTTTTCGCCTTCGGCGGCCCGCTTGAGCTCCATCCCCGTCTCTCTTGGTCTGATCTTGGTCAGACCAGTATGATAACCAAGGTGCGGAGGTCAAGAGGCTCAGGTCAAACTGGCCGGGAAATGGGCGAAGCCGTCTTCCAGGAGGCGTACGCTAAGGCTTTGAATCGACTACGGTCGGCTACTTTGCATGGGGTTGTTTTTCATCTTTTTGTTTGAGCGTCCGGAAAACGCGACCCGTCGCGCCTACGAACCGCAAGACGAGGGCGCGTTGCTGACAGCATGTTGGCAGCAGCGATCGGCTACGACCATCTCCTTACAAAACGGAGAGCGGGTCATGCCAATCGAGGCAAGCTGTCATTGCGGTGAGACGGTGTTCTAGGTGAGAGTGTGGGTTAGCACCCTGCAAGATCAACGCTGTTTCAGCACCACCCACGCCGGCGCGTGATCGCTCGCGCCGTCCTCGCCGCGAACCGTCTTGTCGACGCCAGCCTTTGCCAGGCGTGAGGCGATGGCAGGGCTGAGCAGCAGATGATCGAGCCGCAGGCCCGCATCGCGCGGCCAGCGGTTTCGCTTGTAGTCCCAGAAGGTGTAGATGCGCTGCTCCGGATGCAGCTCGCGGATCGCGTCGCACCAGCCTTGTGCGACGAGTGACGCGAAAGCGGCACGACTCTTCGGCTGGATCAAGGCGTCCTTGTCCCACGAGCGCGTCGGATAGATGTCGATCTCCGTTGGCGCGACGTTGTAGTCGCCGGCAAGCACCACCGGCAAATCCTGCTTGATGAAGGTTTTGGCGTGACGCTTGAGCCGCGCGAACCAGTCGAGCTTGTAGTCGAACTTCGGTCCCGGTTGCGGATTGCCGTTTGGCAAGTAAATGCTGGTGACGATAACGCCGCGCACCGCAGCCTCGATGTAGCGGGCTTCGTGATCCCCAGGCTTTCCCGGCAAGCGGTCGCGAGTGAGAATGGGCTCTGCGTTGCGGGCGAGGATGGCGACGCCGTTCCAGGTTTTTTGTCCGTGCCACACCGCGCCGTAACCGGCTTTTTCGATGGCGGATGCCGGAAATTCGCCATCACTTGCCTTCAATTCTTGCAACGCGACGACATCGGGCTTCGCCGCTCGCATCCATGCCAGCAGATTGGGCAGGCGGCGGTTGATGTTGTTGATGTTGAATGTCGCAATCTTCATGTAGAGCTACCGGCCCCTGCCTTCCGTCACCGGAGATACAATGTCCAAGTTGAGCTTTGCCGCTATCGTCGTCGCCGTTGCGTTCTCCGGGACCGCCTCGGCACAATCGTCCGATCCGCGCGGCGCGTGCAAGGCGGACTATGACAAATTCTGCGCCGGCATCGCGCCGGGTAGCGGCAAGATCATCGCCTGCCTCAATGGCAAGCGCGATCAGCTCAGCGCGGCTTGCAAGACAGCGCTGGACAGCCGGAAGAAGTAAGCGCTCACTCTCGTGTCCCGGACGCGCTGCAATGCGCATCGCGCGTCGAAGACGCGCGATGAACGCGCCTATGGCGTTGCTGCGCAGAGCCGGGACCTGGAAGGCGACAAGGTACAATGCGGAGAGATGGGCCCCGGCTCTGCAGCGCACCGCTGAAGTAGCGCTGCGCTGCGTCCGGGGCACGGGCGTGTCCCCTAGCTCGGCAGCGGCGGCGGGCTCGCCTGCTGCTCGAGCGGCGGCGGGGAGGGCGGCTGTTCGGCCGCCGATACCGGAGCCGGTTTTGCCAGCGGCTCCACCACGTTGCCGCCCTTGTAGACGCGGGCGTAGCGGTGTCCGAGGCTGGTGAGCACCTCATAGCCGATGGTGCCGAAATGATGCGCGAGTTCGTCGACGGTGATGCCCTCGCCGAGCAGCGTCACCATGTGGCCGCGCCGCACCGCGTTGGGCGGCAAATCGGTGATGTCGATTGCGATCAGGTCCATTGAGACGCGGCCCGCGACCGGGCAGCGCTTGCCGGCGACGATGACCTCGGCGCCACGGGTGCCGTCGTTGGAGCTGGCGGCGCGGAAATAGCCGTCGGCATAGCCGACCGCGATGATCGCGAGCTTGGTCGGCCGCCGCGCGGTCCAGGTGCCGCCATAGCCGACGCTCTCGCCGCGCTCGACGTTGCGGGTCTGCACGATACGCGCCTTGAGGTCGACCACCGGCTGCATCGGATTGTCGGCCTCCGGCGTCGGGTTGACGCCGTAGAGCGCTGCGCCCGGCCGCACCAGGTCGAACTGGAAGGGCGCACCCAGGAAGATGCCCGACGAATTGGCGAGCGCCGCCGGCACGCCGGAGAATTCGCTGGCTATGGCGCGGAAGGCCGCGAGCTGTTTTGCGTTCACGGAGCTGTTGAGCTGCTCGGCCGAGACCAGGTGGCTCATCACCAGCGTGATGCCGTGATCGCCGGCATTGATGCGGGGGATGATCGCCTGCGCTTCCGCAAGCGTCAGCCCGAGCCGGTTCATGCCGGTGTCGATGTGGATCGCGGCGCCCCCGGTCCAGCCGGAGCGGCGGCAGAACACGTCCCATTCGGCGAGTTCGTTGAGATCGCCGATCACGGGACGGCAGTTGATCTTGGCGTAGTGTTCGCCGGTGTTCTGGAAATAGCCCCCGAGCACGTAGATCGCAGGCTCCGGCACGGCTTCGCGCACCGCGCGCGCTTCTTCGATCGTGGCGACAAAGAAGGTCTTGCAGCCGGCCTTGTTCAGGGCGCGCGCGACCTGCGCCGCGCCGCAGCCATAGGCATCGGCCTTGATCACGGCCGAGCATTCGGCCGGCACCGCCGTCTTCTCGAGCTTGCGCCAGTTGGCGATGATGGCGTCGAGGTCGACAGTGAGTACGCCGCCATAGGCGGCGAGCGCGGCGGCCTGATTGGCCTCCGCGGAGAGAAGGCCGGATTGCGGGGTCATTTTCGGGTCGGACACCATGTTCATGGCGTCGTTTTACGCAAGAGGCAGGTGCTGTTCAAGGAACTCAGTAATCGCTACCGCTGCGAGCCGGCAGCTGACTGTCAGGCGCGAGGTCGCCGAACCGCGTGACCGAGGCTTCGAACGCCAAATCGACGGTGCCTGTCGGGCCGTGGCGCTGCTTGCCGATGATGACTTCGGCCTTGCCGTACGCAAGGTCCATGTCCAGGCGCCATTTCTCGTGCTCGGGCGTGCCCGGGCGCGGCTCCTTCATCGCGAGGTAATATTCCTCGCGGTAAACGAACAGCACGACGTCGGCGTCTTGCTCGATTGATCCGGATTCACGCAAGTCGGAGAGCTGCGGCCGCTTGTCGTCGCGGGATTCGACTTGGCGTGAGAGCTGGGACAGTGCGATTACCGGAACGTTGAGCTCCTTGGCGAGCGCCTTCAGGCTGGTCGTAATCTCCGTGATTTCCTGGACGCGGCTGTCGCTGGCGCGCTTGCCCGAGCCGGAGAGCAGCTGGATGTAGTCGATCACGAGGAGATCGAGGCCCTTCTGTCGCTTCAGCCGGCGCGCGCGTGCCATGAGCTGCGCGATCGACAGGCCGCCGGTCGCGTCGACATAGAAGGGCAGCGACTGCAGCTCGATCGAGACCTCCCGGATCTTGTCGAAATCGGCTTCCGAAATGCCGCCGCGGCGGATGTGGGAGGAGGGAATGCCGGTGCGCTCGGCCACGATACGCGTGGCGAGCTGGTCGGCCGACATTTCGCAGGAGAAGAAGCCGATCACGCCGCCATTGGCGGCCTTCATGGTGCCGTCGGCCTGGAGCTCGCCGACATAGGCCTTGGCGACGTTGTAGGCGATGTTGGTCGCCAGCGACGTCTTGCCCATGCCGGGACGTCCCGCGACGATGATGAGGTCGGAATGCTGTAGGCCGCCCATCTTGGTGTCGAGGTCGCGCATGCCCGTCGAGATGCCGGACAGCTTTCCGTCGCGCTGGAACGCCTTTGCCGCGAGATCGACCGCGACCGCCAACGCTTGCGAGAATTTCTGGAAGCCGCCGTCATAACGGCCGGACTCGGCGAGCTCATAGAGGCGGCGCTCGGCGTCCTCGATCTGCGCCCGCGGCGCAAAGTCGACCGGGGCGTCATAGGCGACGTTGACCATGTCCTCGCCGATGCCGATGAGGTCGCGCCGCAACGCAAGATCATAGATGGTGCGGCCATAGTCCTGGGCGTTGATGATGGTGGTCGCTTCGGCCGCGAGCCGCGCCAGATATTGCCCGATGGTCATGCCGCCGACATCGGTATCAGCGGGGAGGAACGTCTTCAGCGTCACGGGCGTGGCAATCTTGCCCATCCGGATCAGGCTGCCGGCAGTCTCGAAGATGGTCTGATGCAGCGGCTCGAAATAATGCTTCGGCTCCAGGAAGTCGGAGACCCGGTAGAAGGCGTCGTTGTTGACCAGGATCGCGCCCAGAAGGCTCTGTTCGGCCTCGATATTGTGCGGCGCGCTCCGGTAGGCGGGAGTTCCGGCTTCGGGCGCGAGTTTGAGGACGTTCGAATCAGTGAGGGCCATGGTCGAGCGATAGCAATTTTCTGGGGCGGATACGGGGCCGGGATAAAGCGCCGCCTCAGCTCAAAGCGGAAGCGAAAGCTGATCGCTATCAACCGCTCAGTTAAAATGGTGGATGGTTAGCAGCCGCAGCATGCGCAGCGCTTGACGGATTTTCGCGGAACTGGCCGCGACCGCGATCGCGCCGCGGAAAAATCCGGATGCGGTGAACCTTCTGGATTGGGGCGCAGACGTATCGAAGGGCGCGCGAAATGACGCGCGCTGGGAGCTTTCGGCTCGGGTTCAGACCAGCAGGAGGTAGACCAGCGCAACCAGGGCCGCCCCGACGCCGGTCGCGATCAGGGCGCAATCGGTGCGGAGGCCGTCCTGCACGTCGAATGAGGTTTGGGTCTCTTTGCTCATGGCGACGGTCTAAGCCAGGGCCGACCGGAGAAATGTGAAGCAGATCACATCTCTCCGGATTCTTTCGGGGTTAGGACGGGAACGGGCTAGCGGGCAGGGAATTGTCTCCCGGGACCCGCCATCAGGAAGACGAGGCAGGCAATGCGGCCAGAACGGCAGCAGCAGATTTGGCGAAGCGAGGCGGGCAGCCGGCTTTGGCTGTCCGGGCTGATCGCCGCCATGGAGCACGCTGAGCGGCCCGAAATCCGCCGCCAGCCGGTTGCGCCGGAAATCCTGGCCGAACTGCGGGCGAAACTGGCGCTAACAGCTTCTTTCCGGACCCTCCCGATCTCCACCTTGCATCACTAGCGCTTATTCACCAGCCAGCTTCAGCTTGGGCTTGGCGCCGCGTTCGCGGGCTCGCAGCCGGGTTTCCTCATGCGCGATATAGTCGCGGGTCATCGGCACGATGCCCTGGCGCTTGGTGAGCTGAATCTGGAAGTTCATCATGCCCTGCTTGCGGAAGGTCATCTCGCAGGCCGCCAGATAAAACTCCCACATCAGGGCGAAGCGCTCGTCGTAGAGCTGCACCGCCTCCTCGCGTCGCGCCATGAAGCGTTCCCGCCACGCCTTCAGCGTCTCGGCATAATGCAGGCGCAGGATCTCGATGTCGCATACCAAGAGACCGGCGCGCTCGATCGCCGGCAGCACCTCCGACAAGGCGGGGATGTACCCGCCGGGGAAGATATATTTCGCGATCCAGGGATTGGTGGAGTCCGGCCCCTGCGAACGGCCGATCGAGTGCAGCACCATGACACCGTCCTCGCTCAGGAGCTCGGCACAGCGCTGGAAGAAGGCGTTGTAGAACCTCGCTCCCACATGCTCGAACATGCCAACCGAGGCGATGCGGTCGAATGGGCCCTCGATGTCGCGATAGTCCTGGAGCAGGAATTTGGCTGATCCGGTCAGGCCCTTCTCGGCGGCACGCGTATTGGCGACCTGCAATTGTTCGGTCGACAGCGTGACGCCGGTGACGTCGGCGCCGGCGATCTCGGCGAGATAGAGTCCGAGCCCGCCCCAGCCCGAGCCGATGTCGAGCACGCGCTGGCCGCGCCTCACGAGCAGCTTTGCAGCGACGTGCCGCTTCTTGGCAAGCTGCGCATCGTCGAGCGTCGTCTCCGGTGTCTCGAAATAGGCGCAGCTATATTGCTTGTCGGCATCGAGGAAGAGCGAATAGAGCCTTGCGTCGAGATCGTAGTGGTGCGCGACATTGCTGCGCGAGCGCGAGCGTGGGTTGAACTGCTTCAAGTGCCGCGTCAGGTAGCGCAGGTGCCACCAGGGCTTTGCCCACTGCGGCAATAGGTCGGGTTGATCGAGCAGGATCGCGAGGGCATCAGCTATGGTGCCGCGCTCGACGACGAACTCGCCGTCCATGTAGGCCTCGCCAAGCCCGAGTTCGGGATTGATGAGGACCCTTCGCTCTGCGTCCGGAGTGACGAAGCGCACCTCGACCGGCTCGGCGGAGCCGTCGCCGACAGTGAATCTCGATCCGCTAGCCGTGGTCACCGTCATCGACCCGCGGCGGATGAATTGAGACAGGAATCTACGCAACAATCGGTCCATCGACACCTTCCTTTCGGGCGACCCCGAAAGATGCGACTAACCCGGTCTCCAGAACTGACGCGTAGGGCGCCATAGCGGTTCCTATGCGTTTGCATGTAAATCTAGGAAAAAAGTAGCTGCCCGCTATTGCGCTGTATTCAATGCCGATATTCCAAAAGCGCTTAATCACATCCTTGCGCGTGGAGCCTGCTTCCATTCACGGCTCAATCGGCTAAAAGGTGACCGCCGCCGCGCCAGATTGCTGGCTGCACTCGCGGAATTCAATGGAGATGATGGGAATGTCGAGCCGAGCGCTCAGCCTCGCGACGGTATTGCTTCTGATCGGCTTCGGTGCAACCGACAGCGTTCTTGCGCAGGCGACGAACCTCGAGGCCGGTAAAAGCCCGTCCCAGCTTTTCGCGCAGACCTGTAATGCATGCCATAAGAGCCCGCGCGGCCTTCTGAAATCCGTGGCGCCGGGTTCGCTGCCGGGATTCCTGCGCCAGCACTACACCACGAGCTCGGACATGGCGGGCATCCTCGCCTCCTACCTCGTCTCCAACGGCGCCACCGACACCCGCTACCAGGCCAAGGACGGCAAGGACAAGAAGGACGGCGCCAGGGATAAGGAAGCCAACACCGCTCCAGGCCAGACGCCCGAACATCAGGGACGCCGCCAGCGCGCCCAGGAGGCCGCCAAGCCGGAAGGCGAGCCTGCTGCTCCCGCGCCCGAGAGCGCGCGCCAGAAGCGTGCTGCCCGGCCGGCCGAGGAGGGTGCGAAGGAAGGCGCGAGGCCCGAGGGGGCGGCCACCAGCGAACACACGCCCGAAGGCCGCAAGGCCAAGCGCCAGAGCAAGCGCGGCAAGCCGGAAACCGAGGAGGCGCCGAAGGTCGACGCTGCGGCGCCGGCGGCCGAAGACAAGAAGAGCGAGCCCAAGCCCGAGAGTGCCAAGGTCGAGCCCGGTCGCGACGAGGCCAAACCCGACAGCGGTAAGGCGTCAGAGAAACCCGCTGAGCCTAAGCCGGAAAGCGCAAAGATCGAGCCGCGCGGTAGCGAGGCTCCGGCGCCGCGGTCGGATCAGGTGACGCCGGCCCCGCCGGCTTCTGCCGCGAAGCCCGACGAGCCGGCCGCGCCCAAGTCAGTGGACGCCAAGTCAGTGGACACCAAGTCGGTGGACAAGCCGGCGGAAGAGGCTGCTCCCAAGCCGGCAGCGCCTGCCGCGAGCTCCGAACCGTCAGCCAAGCCGCAAGAACCGGCGGCCAAGCCACAAGAGCCGGCGACACCGACCGCTTCGGCCCCGCCGCCGGCCGAGTCCTCGGGACCGCCGGTGCCGCCGATCTCGCGATAGGCGAACCCAGATTTTCTGACCGACATGCGGAGGCCGCGATCATCGCGGCCTCCGCAGCGTCTTGACCGCGATTAGAGTGTTGCTCTAGAGTAATGCTCCAAGAGAGGTTTGGATGACGGCGAGTGTGCGTGACGACCTGTTGGCGGCGGGGCTCGCGGTGTTCGACCGCGTTGGCTTCGAAGGCGCGACGGTGGCCGCGATCCGCGCCCGCGCGCGCGCGTCCAATGGCAGCTTCTTTCATGTCTTCGGATCGAAGAAGGAGCTGGCCGGCGCGCTATTCCTGGACGTGCTGCGGCACTATCACGCCGCGGTGCTGGCCGCGCTCGATCCTGTCCCCGATGCGGAGCAGGGCATCGATCGCCTGATCCGGGCTCACCTTGACTGGGTCGTGTCGAGCCGGCGCGAGGCGCGCTATCTCTTCGAGATATCGCGCAGCGAATGGGACGAGGATGTCCGCGACGCCCAGCGCGCGCAGAATGCGCGCCTAGCAGAAGGCATCGAGCGCTGGCGCGCGCCATTGGTCGCGAGCGGTGAGCTTCTGCCGATGACGCCAGTGATGTTCGTCAGTCAGCTCATCGGCCCGGCGCAGATCTTCTGCCGTGCGTTCCTGTCGGGACGCGACCGCGCCGATCCGCGCGGCGAGGCCGATACGCTGATCGCCTGCGCCATCCGCGCGCTCCGGCGTTCTGAACGCGTCAACAAACAATAAGGAGTGGTGTCATGCGAGCCGCAGCAGATCCCGAATTTGAGCCGATCGCCGAGCGCATCCACGCCAATGTCGGCCAGCAGGGCTTTATGAATCTGGTCGGCGCCGAGCTCTCGGAATTGTCGCGCGGCACCTGCACGATTGCGGTGGAGCGTCGGCCGGAGCTGTTGCAGCAGCACGGTTTCTTCCACGGTGGCGTCACCGCGTTCCTGGTCGACAACGCCACGACGATCGCGGCGGCGACATCGCGCGGCCAGCCGGTGCTGACGGCGGAATACAAGCTCAATCTGTTGTCGCCGGCGGCCGGCGACAAACTGATCTGCCGGGCGAGGGTGATCAAGCCGGGCCGTCAGGTCTCGGTGGTGGCGGCCGACGTGTTCTGCGTCAGCGACGGTATCGAGAAACATACGGCAACGGCGCTCGCCTCGATCGCGATGCTGAGCGAGGAGGTCGCCGCCAAAACGAAAAGCCCGGCCGCCTGAGGCGACCGGGCTTCGCAGCCTGCGTAACGCGAAGCTTACTTCTCGGTTTCTTCCGCAGCCGGCGCCGGCTCGTCGTGCTCGGCTTCCGGATCGAAGAACTCGCCGGCAGCGGCGATCGCTTCGGCCGCAGCGTCGCGGTCTTCGTTGCGGGTCGAGATGTCCTCGCCGCGGTTGACGCGCTCGGCCTCGTCCTGGCTGCGCGCAACCGTGACGGTGACCTCGACCTCGACCTCGGGGTGAACGGCGACGGTGATCGAGTGCTTGCCGATGGTCTTGATCGGCGCGTCGAGCTGCACCTGCGGACGGGCCAGCGAAACGCCGTCGGCCTCGAAGGCGGTAACCACGTCACGTACCGTGACCGAGCCGAACAGCTGGCCGGCTTCAGAAGCCTGACGGATCACGATGATGTTCTTGCCCTCGATCTTCTCGGCGACCTTGGACGCCTCGCCCTTCGACGCAAGGTTGCGGGCCTCGAGGTCGGCCTTCATGCCGTCGTACTTGGCGCGGTTGTCGGCGGTGGCGCGCAACGCCTTGCCGCGCTTGAGCAGGAAATTGCGGGCATAGCCGTCGCGAACCTTCACGACTTCGCCCATCTGGCCGAGCTTGTTCACGCGTTCCAGCAAAATGACTTCCATATTCGTTCTCCTTTGAAGTGTTGAGTGAGTTGGATTTACGGGTTGAACCTAAGGTGTTGGCAGCGGCGGTGGCTGGCGGCTCCGCAGGAAGCGCTCGCGGAAGCCGAACACGGCGTCCGCAAGGCCGAGGATCACCATCGCGATGACGGGCCATCCGAATACGACGACAACGGCGTAGGTCGAGCCGAGCCAGAAGGTGCGGCTCTTCAGCGCGAGCGTCAGCGTATGCAGCACGGCGAAGCCGGTCAGCGCGTAGCCCATCATCAACGCCGCCGTCGTGATCTGTGCGACGATCGCGAGCAGCCCGCCGGTGAAGCAGAAGGCGAGCGCGATGCAGAGCGCCACAAGCGTCATCGGCGGCAGCTCCGCCGTCCTCATAACCGGCCAGGGACGACGCAGCCGGCCCGACGTCGCCGTCACTTTGGCGCTGAGCCAGAGGTTGAGCGTCAGCGTCATCATCGCGACGATGGTGGCGGCGGCAGGCGCGATGCGTACCAGTGCGTCGACGAACTGACCGGCTTCGCCCGAGGTTTGCGGATCGGTGGCGCGGAGGAGACGCATCAGGCCGCGCTGCAGCGTGCCGGTGATGGTCTCGGCGTCGGTGCCGAGCGTGAGCAGGGCGGCTATCGTGGTCAGCGTGGCGAAGCCCGCGATCCACAGCAGGATGCGGCCAACCGGATACCACTCGAGCTCGGGCTCGGACGTCGGCTCAGCGTCAGCGGCCGGCGCGACAGGTCCCACCCGCCGGCTGAGCAGGACGAGATGGCCGAGCCACCAGGCCGGCAGCGCGACGGTCACGGCAAAGGCGATGCAATAGGGCAGGCCGAACAGCGCGCCGAGGCCGATCGCGGCGGCGATGCCACCGAGGCTCGCGCAAAGCGGTCCCCAGCCGATCGAGGCGACCATCAGCGGCAGCGGTGCGAGATAGAACAGGACGAGCGAGATCAGCGCGCCCGAAACGATCGAGGCGAACATCAGGGCCGACGCAGCGCCGGCGATCAGGGCTATCAGTCCAAAGGCCATCATCAGCTGTCCCGCTCCCCTTGAGCGGTTAGAGGCATCTCGCCCCAACCATCGGCGACCGGACGACCCGGAAGCCTTATGAAACTAAAGAGTGCGGCCGGCGGCGGTACCGCCGCCGGCCGAATTCGTCTTAGCGAATGACGTAGGGCAGGAGGCCCAGGAACCGCGCGCGCTTGATGGCGCGGGCGAGCTCACGCTGCTTTTTCGCGGACACCGCGGTGATGCGGCTCGGCACGATCTTGCCGCGCTCGGAGACGTAGCGCATCAGCAGCTTGGAGTCCTTGTAGTCGATCTTGGGAGCATTGGCGCCCGTGAACGGGCAGCTCTTGCGACGACGGAAAAACGGACGGCGTGCACCAGCTTCAGCCATTGTTCTTACTCCCCATCCGTCGTGGTTTCAGCTTCTTCGCGCGGACGGCGCGGGCCGCGGTCACCGCGGAAGCCGCCGTCGCGATCGCCGCCACGGAAACCGCCCTCGCGGTCGCCACGGAAGCCGCCTTCACGCTCGCCGCGGAAGCCGCCGCCACGGTCGTCACGCTCGCGATCGCGGTCGGCCTTGCGCATCATCGCGGACGGGCCTTCCTCGAGTTCTTCGACGCGGACGCTGAGATAGCGGATCACGTCTTCGCTGATGCGCTCCTGGCGCTCGATCTCGGCGATCGCCGCGGACGGCGCGTCGATGTTGAGCAGCACGAAGTGCGCCTTGCGGTTCTTGTTCATGCGGTAGGTGAGGGAGCGAACGCCCCAGTTCTCGGTCTTGGTGACCTTGCCGCCGAGACCCTCGACGATGCCGGTCATCTGCGCCGTCAGCTCTTCGACCTGCTGCGTGCTCGCGTCCTGGCGCGCGAGAAAAACATGCTCATAGAGAGCCATGGAAGTCCTTTCCTCTTGTTGGCGCATCGCCCGGCGTCAAGCCCTTAAGAGGCCTTCGGAAAGGACTCTGGGATTAAGCTCAGAAGGCGGAAACACGGGACGACGGGCCGACTGGCCCTGCCACATCAAAATCACGAATGATTTGTTGAGACCGTCCGTTCAGCTCCCGGCCGGGGTCTGCGGATGCGCGCCTTATACGGATTTTGGCCGGCTTTGCAAGGTTGGGGAGCCAGGTTTCGGCCACGGACTACTCGCAGGCACTGCCAGGACCGGCCCTCCCATGGTACCAGCTTGATTTATTTGTTTGTATGGCATACAAATAAGTCCACGGGAGGATCCAATGGCAGACAGATCTGCCCATGCGCCATCTGAAGCGACAGTCGGAGATCCCAAGCACGCCGCCCGGGCGACACGCTCTGCCGGCCGCAAAATGCGGTCGCTCCTCTTGGATGCGGCAAGCCCGTTGTTCCGGGAGCGGGGGCTGTCGGGCGCCTCGATCACCGACATCGCGGCCGCCGCGGACGCGTTCCCGAGCCAGATCACCTATTACTTCCGCACCAAGGAGGCGCTGTTCGTCGAATGTGCCTGCCGCGATCTGTTGTACCTGGCGCGGGCGACGGAGCAGGCGGCGCTGAAGGCGCGCACGCCGCGGGAGTACACCCACGCGCTGGCCGAGACCGTGACGGCGAGCGATTCGGTCGCTTTCTTCGCCGAAGCCCTGACACTGACGCGGCGGCGCCAGGATCTTGCGCCACTGGTCGAGCGCACCATCGAACGACTGCACAGCGAAGGCGCGCGCGCCTATGCCGGCCAGGTCGCGCGGCACGGCTGGCGCTCCCTGCGCGCGCCCGACGAAAGCTCGCGGCGGTTCTGGGCCGTCGCCGTCGGCGTCATCCTCGAAGGCTATGCCATGGGCCGTTCGCCGGGCGAATTATGCGCCGAGATGCTGCGCGTACTCGGCGAGCAGGCGAAATCCACTGGCGATACTGCACGCCTGCGCCTCGTCGACGAGCGCGACGGATCAACCAGTTCGGATGAGGAGAGTTAGCCATGACCGCGCTTCGCATGCGTGCCCGCGATTTCCTGACCGACGGCCAACTTGCCGACGTGCGCCAGCGCGTGACCTGGAAGGGCGTCGCGCTGATCGCGCATGCCTGGGCGCTGATCATTGGTGCGATCGCGTTGGTCGCGTGGTGGCCCAATCCGATCACCTACATTCTCGCGGTCGCCATCATCGGCTCGCGCCAGCTTGGGCTTTCGATCCTGATGCATGACGGTGCGCATGGTTGCCTGTCCGCTGACGAGAAGACCAATCTGGCCCTGAGCCAGTGGTTTTGTGCCTATCCTCTCTTTGCGGAGACGCGCAGCTATCGGCGCTATCACCTTCAGCACCATGCTCGCACCCAGCAGGAGGACGATCCTGATCTTGTGCTGTCGGCGCCGTTTCCGATCACGAAGCTGAGCTATCGCCGCAAGTTCATTCGCGACATCACGGGGCAGACCGGCTACCAGCAGCGCAAGGCGCAGCTGCTCAACGCGCTCGGGCCGAAGGACTGGCCGTGGCGCCAGCGCGCCGTGCATTTTTGGGAGAAACTCGGCCCGCAATGCCTCGTCAATGCCGCGATGTTCGCAGCGCTCGCGGCGGCCGGCGTATGGTGGGCCTATCCGCTGCTATGGCTGGTGCCGCTTTTGACGTGGATGATGGTGATCACCCGCATCCGCAACATCGCCGAGCATGCCGTCGTGCCCGACAGCCATGATCCGCTGCGCAACACCCGCACCACGCAGGCCAATTTTCTCGAGCGCCTGTTCATCGCGCCGTACTACGTGAACTATCACCTCGAGCATCATCTGCTTTTCTACGTGCCCTGCTACAATCTGCCAAAGGTGCATCGTCTGCTCAGCGAAAGCCGGCATGCCGGCCGCATGGAGGTGCAGCCGGGCTACGCCGCCGTGCTACGGCTCGCGACAGCAAAGCCCGACCAGGAGGACCGTCCCGGGCAATTGGTGAACAGCGCGCGCCGCGCGCGGGCAGGGGCGGAGGTCGATGCCAATCAGACCGCCGGTGGGTTTTGAGGGCCGGCATCCCCGGTTGAATGCCAGTCGAAGTTTCCATCTTGGCTTGACATTCCAGCCCCGGACGGTGTCTACGGCCCCCTTTGACGCATGATCCGGAACCATGGCCTAAGGCCGTGCGTGATCGGCTGCTGGTTCTCGCAGGGATCACGCTCGACAAGCAGGGGAGCGCCGATGACGGCTGCATTCACATTTCCTGGGCAGGGTTCCCAGGCAGTCGGCATGGGAAAGGCCCTGGCCGACGCCTTTCCGGCGGCGCGCGCCGTGTTCGACGAGGTCGATTCCGCGCTTGGCGAGAAGCTGACCGCCATCATCTGGGATGGTCCGGCCGAAACCCTGCAGCTCACCGAGAACGCCCAGCCGGCGCTGATGGCGGTGTCCATTGCCACCCTGCGCGTGCTGGAGGCTGAGGCTGGTTTTTCCGTGGGACGAGACGCGGCTTTCGTGGCCGGCCATTCCCTCGGTGAATATTCGGCGCTGGCGGCGGCCGGCAGCCTGACGGTTTCAGACACCGCGCGGCTGCTTCGCACCCGCGGTCTCGCAATGCAAAAGGCCGTGCCGGTCGGCGCTGGTGCGATGGCCGCGCTGCTTGGTCTCGACTACGAGGCCGCCATGGAAGTCGCCAAAGAGGCGGCGCAGGGGCAGGTCTGCCAGGCCGCCAATGACAATGGCGGCGGGCAAGTGGTCGTCTCCGGCGACAAGGCCGCGGTCGATCGCGCCGTCGAGATTGCCAAGGGCAAGGGCGCCAAGCGCGCGATGCTGCTGCCGGTGTCCGCACCCTTCCATTGCAAGCTGATGCAGCCGGCTGCCGACGCCATGGCGGAAGCGCTGGCGAAGGTCACGATCAAGGCGCCGGCCGCGCCGCTGGTTTCGAACGTGCTCGCGAGCGCGATCACCGATCCCGACGAGATCCGCCGTCGCCTGGTCGAGCAGGTCACCGGGACGGTGCGCTGGCGCGAGTCGGTCGCCTATATGGCGGGGCAGGGAGTCACCCGTTTCTTCGAGATCGGTGCCGGCAAAGTGCTGACCGGCCTCGTCAAGCGGATCGCGGACGGCGCCGTCGGTGTTGCGGTCGGCGGACCGAACGACATTGCCGCCGCCAAGGATGCATTGGCCGCTGCGAAGCAGGCCTGAAGCGCGATGATTCGTCATTGCGCTTTAGTTCTTTAGTTTGCGCACGATCTTTCCGGAAAACCGCTGCACACTTTTCCGGATCGTGCTTTGAAGGAGTTATCGATGTTCGATCTGACTGGCAAAAAGGCGCTCGTCACCGGCGCGACCGGCGGCATCGGCGGCGCGATCGCGCAGGCGCTGCATGCGCAGGGCGCCACGGTCGCTATTTCGGGAACGCGGAAGGAAGTGCTGGACGAGCTGGCCGGCAAGCTCGGCGAGCGCGTCCACGTGCTACCCTGCAATCTTTCCAAGGCTGATGAGGTCGAGGCGCTGGTGCCCGCCGCGGAAGCGGCGATGGGCCAGGTCGATATCCTCATCGCCAATGCCGGCATCACCCGCGACAACCTCTTCGTCCAGCTCCGCGACGAGGACTGGGAGGAGGTCATCAACGTCAACCTGACCGCGACCTTCCGCCTGGCGCGCGCCGCGACCAAACTGATGATGCGCAAGCGCTTTGGCCGTATCATCGCCATCACCTCGGTGGTCGGTGTCACCGGCAATCCCGGGCAGGGCAACTACACCGCGTCGAAGGCCGGCCTGATCGGAATGATCAAGACGCTCGGGGCGGAATACGCCAAGCGCGGCGTGACCGCGAACTGCATCGCGCCCGGCTTTATCAAGACGCCGATGACGGATGCGCTCAATGACAAGCAGCGCGAAACGATTCTGACCAAGGTTCCGGCGGCCCGCCTGGGGACGCCGGAGGACATCGCGGCCGCCGCCGTCTACCTGAGTTCGAACGAAGCGGCCTACGTCACGGGGCAAACCATCCACGTCAATGGCGGCATGGCCATGGTCTGACGTCTCATGTCGCACTGCCCACATGGGCGGCGCGGGATGCGGCAAACGGCCGTTTCCACAGCGAAATGAGGCTTGTAGTCAAGGCAATTGAAGTATGATAACCGGACGTTCAACGGATGGGCAAAGAACGCCATTGCAGGTTTTTGAAACCCTGTATATTGGCGATGCGGAGCCTTGGCCGTCGTTCGCCGGGCCCTGCACCGGTTAGGTTGGGGCCAAATCAAAGTTCGTAAGCGAAGGCAGTCAAACGACCACGACGGCTCGTACGTCCCGGGGGGTCGGGTCTACAGGGAACAACACGAGGTTAAGCAATGAGTGACATTGGCGAGCGGGTTAAGAAGATCGTGGTCGAACACCTTGGTGTTGAGCCCGAGAAGGTTGTCGACGCTGCGAGCTTCATCGACGACCTCGGCGCCGACAGTCTGGACACCGTCGAGCTGGTGATGGCGTTCGAAGAGGAATTCGGTTGCGAGATTCCGGACGACGCCGCGGAAACGATTCTCACCGTCGGCGACGCCACGAAGTTTCTCGAGAAGAACGCGAAGAGCTAAGGCTCTTCATTTTCGCGGGGACAACATTGAAACCGGACGGGCCGCCTACCGGCGGTCAGCCGGTTTCTTGTTATTGGCCGTGAATCTTTCGATGGGGAGTTTTCGGATATGAGGCGGGTTGTCGTCACGGGTCTTGGCATGGTCTCGCCACTCGGCTGCGGCGTCGAGCCGACCTGGAAACGTATCCTCAACGGTGAAAGCGGTGCGCGCAGGATCGAGAGCTTCGATGTCTCCGATCTTCAGACCAAGATCGCCTGCACGGTCGTGCGCGGCGACGGCACCAACGACACCTTCAATCCCGACAAATGGATGGAGCCGAAGGACCAGCGCAAGGTCGACGACTTCATCATCTTCGGCATGGCCGCGGCCGGCCAGGCCCTCGACGATGCCAACTGGCATCCCGAGACCGAAGAGGACAAGTGCGCGACCGGCACCATGATCGGGTCCGGCATCGGCGGCCTCAACGGCATCGCCGACACCGCGATCCTCCTGAAGGAGCGCGGTCCGCGCCGGGTGTCGCCGTTCTTCATCCCGGGCCGCCTGATCAATCTCGCCTCCGGTTACGTCTCGATCGCGCACGGGCTGAAGGGGCCGAACCATTCGGTGGTCACGGCCTGCTCGACCGGCGCGCATGCGGTCGGTGATGCCGCCCGCCTCATCGCGCTCGGCGACGCCGACGTCATGGTCGCCGGCGGCGCGGAATCGCCGATCAGCCGCATCGGCATTGCCGGCTTCAACGCAGCGCGTGCGCTCTCGACCGGTTTCAACGAGACGCCCGAGAAGGCCTCGCGTCCCTATGACAAGGATCGCGATGGCTTCGTGATGGGCGAGGGCGCGGGCGTTCTCGTCCTGGAAGAGCTCGAGCATGCCAAGCGCCGCGGCGCGAAGATTTATGCCGAGGTGATCGGCTATGGTCTTTCCGGCGATGCCTATCACATCACCTCGCCGTCGCCGGACGGCGATGGCGGCTTCCGCAGCATGTCGGCGGCGCTCAAGCGCGCCGGCCTCACGGCATCCGATCTCGACTACATCAACGCACACGGCACCTCGACGCCGCTCGGCGACGAGATCGAGCTCGGCGCGGTGGAGCGCCTGCTCGGCATCGCCGCCTCCAGGGTCGCGATGTCCTCGACCAAGTCGTCGACCGGCCATCTGCTTGGCGCGGCCGGCGCGATCGAGGCGATCTTCGCCATTCTCGCGATTCGCGATAATGTCGTGCCGCCGACCATCAACCTGGACAATCCGTCGGTCGAGACTGCGATCGATCTCGTGCCGCATGTTGCGAAGAAGCGTGAGGTCAACGTCGCGTTGTCGAATTCTTTTGGTTTTGGCGGTACCAATGCGTCGGTGATCGTCCGGCGCCTGGTCAATTAATTTGTGGTTGCGACGAATCCACCGTTTTGCCGGTATTCGGCGATAGTCATGGAAGTGGGCGCATGCATTTGGCTCGGCAAGCGATTGTCGGGCCGCGTTTGAACCGGCAGGATTCAGGTTTGCTTCGATGAGTGAAAGGCCGCCCATTTCGCCCCGGAGTCCGCGCGCTGCGCTCGAGCCCGAGCAGCTGCCGCCGCCGCCGAAACGATCGGACCGCGCACGCAATCCGTTCGTGATCGTCGGCAACGCCATCATTACGCTGCTGCTGATCGCCATGATCGGCGCCGGCGCCGTCTATTATTACGGCCGCCAGGTGCTTGAGGCCGCCGGTCCCCTCAAGGAAGACAAGATCGTCAACATCCCGCAGCGCGCGGGCAAGCGTGACATCGCCGAGACCCTGAACAGGGAAGGCGTGTCGGACGTCAATCCGTGGGTGTTCATCGCCGCCGTGGCTGCGCTGAAGGCGAGCTCGGACCTCAAGCCTGGTGAGTATTCGTTCCAGAAGAACGCATCGTTGCGCGACGTCATCGCCACCATCGTCGAGGGCAAGGTGGTGCAGCACGCCGTCACGATTCCGGAAGGCCTGACCTCCGAGCAGATCGTGGCGCGGCTTTCCGATAACGACATCTTCACCGGCAGCGTCCGCGAGTTGCCGCGCGAAGGCACGCTGTTGCCCGAGACCTACAAGTTCCCGCGCGGCACCACGCGCGAGCAGGTGATCCAGCGCTTGCAGCAGGCGCACAAGCGCGTGCTGGCCGAGATCTGGGAGCGCCGCAGCCAGGACGTCCCGGTCAAGACGCCGGAGCAGCTGGTGACGTTGGCCTCGATCGTCGAGAAGGAAACCGGCAAGCCCGACGAGCGCAGCCGTGTCGCCGCCGTGTTCGCCAACCGCCTTAAGCAGAAGATCAAGCTCCAGTCCGATCCGACGATCATCTATGGCCTCGTCGGCGGCAAGGGCACGCTGGGCCGCCCGATCAAGCGCAGCGAAATCACGCAGCCGTCGCCCTACAACACCTATGTGATCGAAGGGCTGCCGCCGGGGCCGATCTCCAATCCGGGCCGCGCCTCGCTCGAGGCCGCGGCCAATCCAGCCCGCACCCGCGACCTCTATTTCGTCGCCGACGGCACCGGTGGGCACGCCTTCACCGAGACCTACGACGCGCACCAGAAGAACGTCGCCAAACTCCGTGCGATGGAGAAGCAGATCCAGAACGACACGGTCGAGCCGGCCGAGGATGCGCAGCCGCCGGCCTCCGCCGCGCCCGCCGCTGCCGATACGCCGAC
>NZ_LGHM01000113.1 GCF_001908185.1 Bradyrhizobium sp. AS23.2 | reverse complement strand
GCAGGCGGGCATCCCCGCGCTCGCGGCCGAGGTCGACAGCGCGAACCTCATCCTCGACACGCCGGCAGCGCGCCTGATCGCGCGCGGCAGCGAACACCCGTTGTTGCTCGGAGAGGTCGAAAGACTGGCTACCTCGACTGCGCTCGTCATGGATACCTTCCATCATATTGTGCGCAGGCGAGGCGTTGTCGTGTCGCTCGGAACGCGGCCAGTGCTGTTCGCGCTCGCCCGTCTTCTGGCGCAGGCATGGCCCGCGGATGTCTCGCGAGAGGCGTTGATTGGCGGTGCGTTTCAAGCGAAGCACGTCGATGAGTCGCACCGCGCGCGATTGCGCGTCGAGATCGGGCGGCTCCGCACCAAGCTCAAGCCGCTGGCCGACGTCAGCGCGACGAAGCAGGGTTTTGTGCTGGCGCCGCGGAAGACGCGCGACGTCCTCGTGCTGGCGCGGCCCGTCGAGGAAAAGCACGCCGCCGTGCTCGCCTTTCTCGCCGACGGCGAGCCCTGGTCGAGCTCGGCGCTCGCGCTTGCGCTTGGAATCAGCCCGCGCACGGTGCAGCGGGCGCTCGAGGAGCTCGCCCGATCGAACAAGGTGCAGTCGTTCGGACACGGGCGGGCACGCCGCTGGATGACCCCGCCTGTCCCGGGTTTCCCGACAGGCTTGTTACTCCCGGGCCCGTTGCTGAAAGCGTAGGATGGTTACATCACAGGGATCAAGCACATGAAGCGTTCAGACGCCGAGATCGTCAGGGAGTACGGGCCTTTTGCGGGCGTCGAGGCGGTGCATGGCGTTACCTATGACGGCACGCATGTCTGGTTTGCGTCCGGCGACAAGTTGAATGCGGTCGATCCAGCCAGCGGCAAGATCGCACGCTCCATCAACGTTGCCGCACACGCGGGAACGGCGTTCGACGGCCGGCACCTGTTCCAGATCGCCGAGGATCGCATTCAGAAGATCGACGCGGCGACCGGCACGGTCGTCAGCACGATCCCCGCGCCGGGGGGCGGTGGCGATTCCGGCCTCGCCTGGGCCGAGGGTTCGCTCTGGGTCGGTCAGTATCGCGAGCGGAAGATCCATCAGGTCGATCCCGAAACGGGGGCCGTTCTTCGCACCATCGAAAGCAAGCGCTTCGTGACCGGCGTCACCTGGGTCGACGGCGAGCTCTGGCATGGCACCTGGGAAGGCGAGGAAAGCGACGTGCGGCGGATCGATCCCGAAACCGGCAAGGTGCTCGAGCAACTCGACCTGCCCGCTGGAACAATCGTGACGGGACTGGAGTCGGATGGCGGCGATCGCTTCTTCTGCGGCGGCGGAAGTCGCGGCAATGTGAGAGCGGTCCGCCGTCCGAGGCGAACTGCTCCGCGGTGACGGCCTGAATGTACGGCGGCGCGTTCGCCCCCGTTAACTTGTTCGCCGCAATTCCACCCCACCGGTGCGCTCTAGCGCCCTCCTCGCCCGCCCTGTAAAACCCCAACCGGGGCGGCCTGGGGGATCGATGCGACTAACGTTAGACTTGAAGACTGTCTTGATCGCCGTCGCGGTACTTGCGGCGTCGTTCTTCATCAGCCTGAAGGCAATGGACTGGCTGTCGCCGAGCGCGACCACGTCGGCGCCGCCGGTTACGCAACTGCCGCCGCTGCCGCCGGTCTCGAAGAGCTCGATCGTGGTTGCGCCGGTCGCGATCGCGCTGTCGGCGATCCGGGATCAGGCCGAGCGGGCCGCGCCGCGCAATTTCGCGGGGAAGGCCGAGAACCCGATTTCACAAATCCTCGAGGACGCCGATATCGGCTGGTCCGCGATGCGCGGGCCGATGTCGGCTGTCGGCGACAAGGACGTGCTGACGCTGTCGACGCCGCTCACAGGCAAGCTGAACGTGACGGGCACGCTGTCCTCGAAAGCCACCGGCGCGCTCGGCGAAGCGCTCGGCAGCGTGCTCGGCGGCAATGCCGCAAAACAGATCGGCGCGGTCAACATCAAGAACCTGAATGCCAGCGCCGAAATCAAGGGCAACGTGGTCGTGACCTCGCGCCCGAAGCTCGCGGCCAACTGGCATCTCGAGCCCAATCTCGGCGGCCAGGTCAATCTCGGCGACACCAACCTTGCGGTCGCCGGCGTCAAGGTCAACGTGCCGGCGCAGGTGAAGCCGCTGATCGACAGGACCGTCGCTGACCAGTTGAACGTCGTTTCCGAACGCATCCGCAACGATCCCTCCCTGCGCGAGAATGCGAAGGTGCAATGGGCTAAGGCCTGCCGCTCGATCCCGCTGCAAGGCAGCGGCGCCTCGGCCGCGCTGCCGCCGCTCTGGCTCGAGATGAAGCCGATCCGCGCCATCGCCGCGCAACCGCGCGTCGACGCGCAGGCCGTGACGCTGCTGCTTGGCCTGGAGGCCGAGACGCGGGTGACTTCGGCGCCGACCAAGCCGGAGTGTCCGTTTCCCGACAAGATCTCGATCGTGCCGCCGACCGGCACCGGCGTGAATATCGGTGTGCCGATCGATGTGCCTTTCACCGAGATCAACAAGCTCATCGCGGCACAGATGGTCGGCCACACCTATCCCGAGGACGGCTCCGGCCCGGTCGACGTCACCGTGAAGAGCGTCAACGTGATCCCGTCCGGCGACCGGCTGCTGATCTCACTGCTGGTCCGCGCCAAGGAGAAGAAGAGCTGGTTCGGTCTCGGCGCAGAGGCGACCGTGCACATCTGGGGCCGGCCGATGCTCGACCAGGCGCAGCAGACGCTGCGGCTCGCCGACATCCAGCTCGCGGTGGAATCCGAGGCGGCCTTCGGCCTGCTCGGCGCCGCCGCGCGCACGGTGGTGCCGCAGCTCCAGCAGGCGCTGGTGCAAAAGGCGACGCTCGATCTGAAGCCGATTGCCGCCAATGCGCGCGAGAAGATCGCGGCCGCGATCGCCGACTACCAGAAGAGCGAGGACGGCCTCAAGGTCGAGGCCAAGATCGACAGCCTGACGCTCGCCGACATCGCCTTCGATTCCAAGACGCTGCGCGTGGTCGCGGAAGCCGGCGGCACGCTGAATGTGTCTGTGACGAAGCTGTCGGGGATGTAGCGGACCTTCACTCACCGTCTTCGTCGCTTGGGCCGCTGGCATTCTCGTCGGAGGATGCTAAGCTGTTCCTCGCAACCTCGGACGAGGTGCTGACAGCATTGTAGGGGGCAACGCGAGGACGACATGGAAGCCGGCATGGTTACGCCCGCGCCGGCGCTGGTGCGCTTTTCCGGCATTCAGAAGACCTACGATGGCGAGCACCTCGTGGTGAAGAACCTCGATCTCGAAATCAGGAAGGGCGAGTTCATCACCCTGCTTGGCCCGTCGGGCTCGGGCAAGACGACCACGCTGATGATGCTGGCCGGCTTCGAGGTTCCGACTCATGGCGAGATCTACCTCGCTGACCGGCCCATCAAGAACATGCCGCCGCACAAGCGCGACATCGGCATGGTATTCCAGAACTATGCCCTGTTTCCGCACCTGACGATCGCGGAGAATATTGCCTTCCCGCTATCCGTTCGCAAAATCAACAAGGCGGAAGCGCAGGAGCGCGTAAGGGCGGCGTTGCGCATGATCAAGATGGATACCCTGGCGCACCGACGGCCCGGGCAACTGTCAGGCGGTCAGCAGCAGCGCGTGGCACTGGCCCGCGCGCTGGTTTTCAATCCGCAGCTCGTGCTGATGGACGAGCCCCTGGGCGCCTTGGACAAGCGCCTCCGGGAGCAGATGCAACTGGAGATCAAGCAACTGCACAAGACGATGGGCATCACCGTCGTCTACGTCACCCACGATCAGAGTGAAGCGCTCACCATGTCGGACCGCATCGCCGTGTTCAACGACGGCATTGTGCAGCAGGTCGACACGCCCGACGCGCTGTACGAGCATCCGGTGAACAGCTTCGTCGCCCACTTCATCGGCGAGAACAATGTGTTGGCCGGCACCGTCGAGACGGTCGAAAAGGAATATTGCCGCGTCGCGCTGGCTGGTGGCGGCGCCGTGACCGCACGGGCAGTCAACGTATCAGGCGCGGGCGCATCGACTTCCCTGTCGGTGCGGCCGGAGCGGATCTCCATTATCCTGGACGGCACCTCCAGCGACGGACTGAACCGCCTGCCGGCCAAAGTGCAGAACACCATCTATGTCGGCGACCACGCGCTGGCTGTGCTCGATGTCGCCGGCAACGGGGAGTTCATTGTCAAGCTTCAGCCGGACGCACATGACAGCCTGAGACATGGCGAAAGCGTGTTCATCACCTTCCGCCCCGAGGACTGCCTGGCCCTCGATCCCGTCTGATCCAATCCTGCAGCCTTTCTCCAACGCAAGCGGACCGGCATCGATCAACCTCAACGCAACTCATATGAAGAAGGAACAAAGACCATGCTGAAGCGCAAGATTGTCCTGGGTTTCGCCGCGGCGCTCACCGCCAGCGCCGCGCTGGCCACGGCCGCGCAGGCGCGTGACCTCACCGTCGTGTCGTGGGGCGGCGCGTATCAGGATGCCCAGAAGAAGGTCTATTTCGAACCGTTCAGGAAGGCGGCCGGTATTCCGATGAACGACGAGTCCTGGGACGGCGGCGTCGGCGTGTTGCGCGCCAAGGTGCAGGGTGGCGCCGCCACCTGGGACGTCGTCCAGGTCGAGAGCGACGAACTGGCGGTCGGCTGCGAGGAAGGCCTGTTCGAGAAGATGGAGTATTCCAGGATCGGCGGCGAGGCCGCCTATATACAGCCGTCAGTCAATCCCTGCGGCGTCGGCGCCATCCTCTACGATTTCGTTCTCGGCTACGACAAGGACAAGCTGAAGGAGGCGCCTGCGGGCTGGGCCGACTTCTTCGACACCAAGAAGATCCCGGGCAAGCGCGGCCTGCGTCAGGGCCCGAAGACCACGCTGGAGATCGCCCTCATGGCCGATGGCGTCGCACCGAAGGACGTCTACAAGGTGCTGGCGACCGACGAGGGCGTCGAGCGCGCGTTCAAGAAGCTGGACACCATCAAGGGCGACATCGTCTGGTGGAAGGCCGGCGCCCAGCCGCCGCAATTGCTCGCCTCCGGCGAGGTGGCTATGACCTCGGTCTACAATGGCCGGATCGACACCGCGAACAAGAACGAGAAGAAGAATTTTGGCATGGTGTGGGACGGCGCGCTCTTCACCCTCGACAGCTGGGTCATCCTGAAGGGTAGCCCGAACAAGGATGCGGCCTACAAGTTCCTGGACTTCGTCGGCAAGCCGGAGAACCAGTCCAAGCTGTCGGAGAACATTGCTTATGGCACCTCGAATAAGGACGCAGCCGGCCGGCTGCAGCCCGCCGTTCTGAAGGACCTGCCGACAGCGCCTGATAACATCAAGAACGCGGTCGAGATCAACGTTGCCTTCTGGCTCGAGAACATCGATCGCCTGACCGAGCGCTTCAACAAATGGGCAGCGAAATAGCGTGCTGCCGAACCGGCGTGCGGCACAGGCAGAGGATCGAGACCTCTTCACCTGTGCCCCACCCCTTGCATGAAATGGCGAGGGATTTCCGGTCAAAGAGGCTCAACCCGGGGAACCTCAACCGATGACAGCCGCGTCCCTGACCGGCGCCGATGCCCAGGCCGAGGTGCCGCTCAAGCGCCGCCTGAAGCGGGCGGAGCGAGCGCGCCAGATCAAGGCGTTGGCACTGGTTCTGCCGCTTCTGCTGTTTCTGCTCTTCACCTTCGCAGGCCCGATCGCCGGCATGCTCTGGCGCTCGGTCGATGACCGGGAGGTGCGTCAGGTTCTGCCTCAAACCGTAGCTGTTCTCGCCAACTGGGACGGCAAGGACCTGCCGGACGAAAAGGCCTACGCGGCGCTGGCAAGCGACATCCTGGCGGGGCGCGCCTCCGGCACCGTCGCCATCGCGGCCAAGCGGCTCAACTACGCGCTGAACGGCTTCCGTACGATCCTGACCAGCACTGCACGCAATCTCAAGGCGGTGCCGGAGCCCGGCACGGCCAAGGAGACGCTAAGCAAGATCAACCCGGCCTGGCGCGAACGCACCACCTGGACGACGATCAAGGACGCCAGTGGCCCGATGACCGGCTTCTACCTTCTGGCGGCGCTCGACCTGACGCGGAACGTGGACGGCGCGATCGTCGCAGCCTCGCCGGATCAGGCCATCTACCGCAGCGTTTTCGCGCGCACCTTCATCATCAGCCTCAGTGTCACGGCACTCTGCCTGATCCTCGGCTTCCCGGTCGCCTACCTGCTGGCGACGCTGCCGCCGGGCCGGTCGAACCTGCTGATGATCTTCGTCCTGCTGCCTTTCTGGACTTCGCTTCTGGTCCGCACGTGCGCCTGGATCGTCTTGTTGCAGAGCAACGGCGTCGTGAACGACAGCCTGCACTGGCTTGGCATCATCGACGAGCCGTTGCGCCTGATCTACAACCGCTTCGGTGTCTGCGTGGCAATGACCCACGTTCTCTTGCCGTTCATGATCCTGCCGCTGTACAGCAGCATGAAGGCGATCTCGCCTGCTTACATGCGTGCCGCCGCCTCGCTCGGTGCGCCACCCGTGACCGCCTTCCTGCGGATCTACCTGCCTCAAACCCTGCCCGGTATCGGCGCGGGAAGCCTGCTCGTCTTCATTCTGGCGCTCGGCTACTACATCACACCGGCACTCGTCGGGGGCGCCGCCGATCAAATGATCAGCTACTTCATCGCGCTCTACACGACCGAGACGGCCAACTGGGGCCTTGCTTCGGCATTGGGTGCGGTGCTGCTGCTGGTCACTCTTCTGCTCGCTCTCGTCTACGGAAAGCTGGTGCATGGCCAGCAGGTCACGGGAGGAATGAAGAATTGAGCGATAATCCCTCCCTCCGCACGCCCAGCCAGCGCATCGCGTGGATCGCGACCATCGTTATCTCCACGCTGGTGTTCATCTTCCTGATCGCGCCGATCCTGGCGATCATGCCGCTGTCCTTCAGCTCAGGCTCCTACCTGACCTATCCGCTGCCCGGCCTCTCCTTGCGCTGGTACGACGACTTCATCAATTCGCCGCGCTGGATGACGTCGCTGAAGAACAGCATGATCATCGGCGTCGCCTCGACCCTGCTGTCCATGTTGCTTGGCACGCTGGCCGCGCTGGGCCTGGCGCAGTGGAAGAGCCGGTTCAAGCCGCTCGTGCTGGCTTTCGTGCTGTCGCCGGTCGTCGTACCCGGTGTCATCACCGCGGTCGGTCTGTATTTCTTCTTCGCGCCGATCGGACTGACCGGCAGTTATCTCGGCTTGATCCTGGCCCATACCGCGCTGGCGACGCCCTTCGTGGTGATCACGGTCGGCGCGACGCTGCAAAGCTTCGACACCAACCTGGCGCGCGCCGCTGCCTCACTCGGCGCCTCGCCGCTCTACGCGTTCCGCCGCGTGATCCTGCCGCTGATCCTGCCCGGCCTGGCGTCGGGCGCGCTGTTCGCCTTCGCGACTAGCTTCGATGAGGTGGTGATCGTGCTGTTCATGGCAGGTCCCGAGCAGCGCACCCTGCCGCGCGAAATGTTCAGCGGCATCCGCGAGAACATCAGCCCGACCATCACGGCAGCGGCGGTAATTCTGACGACGGTATCGGTCATCCTCCTCGCCACCCTGGAAGGCCTGCGCCGACGCAACGAACGGCTCAAGGGCAGCAGCGCCTGACCGGCGCCGTCGCGCATACGATCGACGTGACCGTGAGCAAGTTGGCGGGGACGTAGGCCCTTCGTCATTCCGGGGCGCGCCCTTGGGGCGCGAGCCCGGAATCCATTCATCCACCATCGCTGAGGCCCGATGGATTCTCAGATGCGCAATTGCGCATCAAAGCTCGCGCCGTCGCGCGCCCCGGAATGACGGAGCCCGCCCCCCTACTTATTCCCAACGTCCTCACGCGTCCTTGGCTTTGCCGCCGCGACCAATTGTCGCTAGAACAGTCCCTGCATCAAAATCCCAAACAACACACAGGGAGAAAAACAAACATGCAAAAGCTCATCGCCGCCGTTGCGGCCGGCTTCGCCCTCGCCGCCACGCCCGGCGCCGCGCAGGCGCAGATTTCCGACGATGTCGTCAAGATCGGCGTGCTCACGGACATGTCGAGCCTCTATGCGGACGCGACCGGCAAGGGCTCGCTCGCAGCGGTCGAGATGGCGGTCGCCGATTACGGCGGCAAGGTCGCGGGCAAACCGGTGCAGGTGGTCGCCGCCGACCACCAGAACAAGCCCGATGTCGGCGTCAACATCGCCCGCAACTGGTACGACAATGACAAGGTCGACGCGATCTTCGACGTGCCGACATCCTCGGTGGCGCTGCCGATCTCGGCGCTGACGCGCGAGAAGAACAAGATCAACATCAACTCCGGCGGCGGCTCGTCCGACATCACCGGCACCGCCTGCTCGCCCAACACGGTGCACTGGACCTACGACACCTATGCGCTGTCGAACGTCGCCGGCAAGGCGATGGTCAAGCGCGGCGAGGACACCTGGTTCTTCGTCACCGCCGACTACGCCTTCGGCATGGCGCTCCAGCGCGACGCCGCCAACGTCGTCAAGGAGAGCGGTGGCAAGGTGCTCGGCGAGGTCCGCCATCCCCTCAACTCGTCGGACTTCTCCTCCTTCCTGCTCCAGGCCCAGGCTTCCAAGGCCAAGGTGGTCGCGCTGGCGAACGCCGGCGGCGACACCACCAATGCGCTGAAGCAGGCGTCCGAGTTCGGCCTGATACAGGGCGGCCAGAAGATGATCGCGCTGCTGCAGGAAGTCACCGATACGCACTCCCTCGGCATCAAAGCCACGCAGGGCCTGATCGTCACCGACGCCTTCTACTGGGACATGAACGAGGAGACGCGCGCCTTCTCGAAGCGCTTCAACGAGAAGGTCGGTCACATGCCGACCATGATCCAGGCCGGCCTCTATTCGGCGACCATGCACTATCTGAAGGCGATCGAGGCCATCAAGACCGACGAGGCCCCGAAGGTGATGGTGCAGATGCGCGCTACGCCGATCAACGACTTCTTCGCCAAGAACGGCAAGATCCGTATCGACGGCCGCATGGTCCACGACATGTATCTGTTCGAGGTGAAGAAGCCCGAGGAATCCAAGGGCGAGTGGGACCTCTACAAGCTCATCGCCACCGTGCCCGGCGACGAGGCTTTCCGTCCGCTCGACAAGGGCGGCTGCCCGCTGGTGAAGTGAAGCCAGGCGCCTGATGACCGGCCGGTGCCAATCCCTCATCCTGAGGAGCTTGCGAAGCAAGCGTCTCGAAGGATGAAGGCCCGGCTGGTGGCCTCGCCCTTCGAGACGCGCGCCAGAAGCGCGCTCCTCAGGGTGAGGATCAACATCTCTCAATGACGAAACGACACGACAGCGCGCCCAGTGAAAACCGGGCGCGCTTGGTTTAGGCGTTTAGAAGCCATTACTCCGAGTACTTGAACTCGGGCATGTTCTTCAGCTCGTCCTTGCTGGCGTTGAACACCGCGTGGTCCGGATACCACTTGGACGACGAGGACGACGACGTGGTCGTCGCGGTCTTGTCGGTGCCGGTCGCAGCGCCCGTGGTCGTGGTCGACTTGCTTGTCGCGCCGGAGTTGCCCGTGCCGGTGTAGGCGACGGCCTCGTTGACGAACTTCAACTTCTCAAAAGGCACGGCGACCAGGTGCTCGCCCATGCCGAGGAAGCCACCGACGCCGATCACGGCGATCTTCACGGCGCCGCTCTTGTCCATCACCAGATCGTTGATCGATCCGATGTTCTCGTTGGCGTCGTTATAGACCTTAACGCCCGCCATCTTCGATGCACGCCATTCACCCGACGCAGTCGTGCTTGTGGTTGTCGCAGTAGCCGCCGGCGCCGCCTTGTCGGTGGTGGTCGTCGGCGATTGCGCGAACGCAACGGTCGCAAGGAGTGCGGTGCCGGCAAGGCCGGCAGCGATCGATTTCATCAACATTGTTGTCCTCTCCTTCGGCAGAAAACTCGTACGGAGAAAACCGCGCTGATCACTCGCAGTTCCTAAACTGCGGCAATTTGGTAGTTCGATTCTCGGGAAGGATTCGAAGGCAAATGTTCCTGCGTCACTCAGGAACACTTTTGCAGCGTACGGTTCCCCGCCGACGATCATGCGCCCTGGGTGGGGCACGACGGCGGCGAGGAACGCGCCGACCTGTTCGCCCAGGTCAGCTCTTGTAGTCGATCAGAAGCGCGGAGAAGTCCGAGCCGCTCGACGAACTCGTCGCGCTGCCATTGGCGCCGTAGGACGACGCCGATGATTGCGACTGCTGCAGCGCCTGGAGGAATTGCTGGAGGATCTCGGCTGTGGTCGAGTCGGTGGAGGTGCTACTGGTCCAGTCCGTGGACGACGACGAATCCGAAGAGCTGTCGTCCGGCGGCGGACCGGGCGGCGGTCCGCCCGCACCGCCGGGACCGTTGGCGAAGGCGGACTTGAACACGTTCTTCAACTCGCTCGCCTGATCCGACGTCAGCGTCCCGTTCGAGACCTCGTTGGAGATGAGGTCGTCGATCTTCGATTGCATGTCGTCCCTGGAGGGGCGCGTGCCGCTCGACTGGTCGCTCGGCCGGCTCTGCTGGAGCGCCGTGTCGATGTCGGTCAGCGCCGTCGAGAGCGCGGACTGGTCCGACGACGAGATCGTGCCGGCGGAAACTTCCGATTCCAATTCCTGCTGCAACCGCTGCAACGGCGACTGGTAGTTACCGGCGGAGGCCGCCGAAATCGAGGTCATGATGGCTCCGTGGTTTTTGCGGGGTTTCGTGGCCGACCGCGCCACGGTATGGTTAACGGCCTTAACGAGACCTTGCCGCTCCACTGCCCAGGCATTGCCGGGTGTTGCATTCCGAACGGCTGGAAACATACCGAAACAAAAATCTTCGCCCTTCGGCCCGAATCTTGGACAAACAAAGCTCATGGCCATTCCCAATCCCAACATCCTGGTCGTCGAGGACGACCGCGAAACGCGGACGTTGATTGCGAAGTACCTGCGCAACAACGCCTGCAACGTCACCGCCGTGAGTGACGGCCGCGAGATGTCGCGCGCCATGGCCGATCACAGGGTCGATCTCATCATCCTCGACGTCATGCTGCCGGGCGAGGACGGCTTGAGCTTGTGCCGCAAGGTGCGCTCGGAGGCACAGACGCCGATCATCATGCTCACCGCGCGCGGCGAGGACGTCGACCGCATCGTCGGCCTCGAAATGGGCGCGGACGACTACCTGCCGAAGCCGTTCAATCCGCGCGAGTTGCTCGCCCGCATCAACGCGGTGCTGCGCCGCCAGGCAGCCGCGCAAGCCGCAAGCTCGATCGAGGGCGCGAGCACGCTCGCGTTCGAGGGCTGGCGCATCGACCTGCGCCTGCGCGAGCTGCGCAATCCGGAGGGCGCGCGCGTCGCGGTGACCAGCGCCGAGTTCGATCTCTTGCGGACGTTCTGCGAACGCCCCGGCCGCGTGCTCTCGCGCGACAGCCTGCTCGACCTCACGCAGGGCCGCAACGCCGGCTCGTTCGAACGCTCCATCGACGTGCTGGTCAGCCGCATCCGCCGCAAGATCGAGCCCAATCCGCAGGATCCGACCATCATCAAGACGGTGCGCTCCGGCGGCTATCTGTTCACGCCGAGAACTGAAGCAGCCGGCAACGAAGCGGTCGCGACGTCCCTGAGCAACTAGTGGGGCGGTCATCATGACGCCGTTCCGCTTCTTCCACCTCAAGAGTATCGGCGGACAGATCGCCGCGCTCGTGGCAGCCTCGATCGTCGCGCTGCATCTGATCCTCACCATCAGCTTCCTGGTCAGCCGGCCTGACCGCGCCGAGCCGCCGCCCGACAGCGCGCATCAGCTCGCGGATGCGGCTCTCCTGCTGAGCGGCGCCGACGCCAGCGAGCGGCCCCGCATCCTTGCCGATATCGCGCGTGCGTTTCCGAAGGCAGGCATCGAGCTCCTCGCGCCGGGCGCCGTTTCCGTCGCCGACGACAACGGGGGCCAGCATCTGCGCAGCGTGCGCCGGCATCTCGGCCATCAGTACGAGGTAATCGCGCTCGCGCCGAGCTTCGGCGTGCACCGGGTCGCGGTCCAGCTTCCCGACGGCACCATGATCACGGGACGCGTCGAGCAGGGAACGCATGGGTCGCGGCTCTTGGGCGGGCCGTGGATGATCACGCTGCTGTTCGCATTGATCAGTGTCACGATGCTCGGGCTGTGGGCGGCCTACGCGCTGGCCGCACCGCTCTCCTCATTCGCCAAGGCCGCGGAGAATTTCAGCCTGGACGGCACCGCCGAGCCGCTGCCCGAGCGCGGCCCGGAGGAGATCCGCCAGGTCGCGCGCGCGCTCAACCGCATGCATGAGCGGATCGCGCGATTGATGTCGGATCGCACCAGGATGCTGGCCGCGATCAGCCACGATCTGCGCACGCCGATCACGCGGCTGCGCCTGCGCGCCGAGTTCATCGAGGACGAGGGCAACCGCAAGCGCATGCTGATCGATCTCGATCAGATGCGCTCGATGCTCGAATCCGTGCTGTCGCTCCTGCGTAACGACCGCAAGATCGAGGCGGTGACGCTGGTCGACATCGCGAGCACGCTCCAGCTTGTCGCCGACCAGTTCGGCGACATGGGCCATGTCGTGCATTATGACGGCCCCGCTTCCGCAACCGCCGTCGCGCGCCCCGACGATTTGCACCGCGGCGTCACCAACCTCGTCGAGAACGCGGTGCGCTTCGGCGCCGAAGTGACGATCCGCCTCGAAGTCGCCGGCACCAAGCTCGTCATCGACGTCGAGGACGACGGCCCCGGCATCTCGGATGCGCGCAAGCAGGAGATGCTGGAGCCATTCGTGCGCGGCGACGACGCGCGCACCATGGACGATTCCACCGGCTTCGGGCTCGGCCTGTCGATCGCGCGCGCGATCGCGCTCGCCCATGGCGGCGAGCTGTCGCTGCACGACCGCGAGCCACACGGATTGATCGTGCGGATGCAATTGCCGGTGTGGCAGCAGCCGCGGCTGGCGGCTTAAGCCAGCGCCTCAGGCCGCAAGCGGCGGATGCTCGATCGCTGCAGGCTTATCGAAGATCGCGACCGCCTCGAAGCGATAATCGCAGGCGCGGCATGTCCAGAGATAGGAGATGCGCCCCTCGCCCAGTTCGATCCAGTCGGGTTGCGGGATCGGCGCGCCGCATTGGGCGCATGGGTTCTGTCTGGGGATATCGCTGGCGTGTGCGTTGGCCATGTTGGTTTTTTTCATGGCACCTCTCCCGTTTTGCGGCGTCTTCTTACTCGCTTTTGCGAGGCTGCGCGAATAGACAGCGTTGCTGCCGCGCGCGGTGGTTCGTCCGCCCAAAGGGAACGGTACGCCAGCATTGCGTCGTAACCGCGGCTCGGCGCCGCAAAATCGCTGGCAGCGGCGTTTGGCCACATCATCGCCGCGTTCGGCGGGCCTAACGGCAGCCGGGTGCAGGTCACTCAGGGATATCAAGGGATATCTGATGAAAATTTTACGCGTTGCCGCGCTGCTCGCGGCCGGACTGACATTGCCGCAGGCCGCATTCGCGGGCGAAGCCGAATATGCCGAGATGGTCGCGATGCATGCGCGCGCCAACGGCGTGCCGGAGGCGCTGGTGCACCGCGTGATCATGCGCGAAAGCCGCTATCAGCCGGGTCTTGTCGGCCATGGCGGCACCATCGGGCTGATGCAGATCAAGCTCGCGACCGCCCGCGGGCTCGGCTACACCGGCGATGCCGCAGGCCTGCGCGATCCCGACACCAACCTCACCTATGCGGTGAAGTATCTCGCCGGCGCCTATCACGCCGCCAATGGCGACCACGCCCGAGCCATTCGTTATTTTGCTGGCGGCTATTACTACGCTGCAAAGCGCCAGCACCAGGAACAGCTGGTGCAGCAGGCCAGCGCCGAGACGAGCGGTCAGCCTTGGCTCGAGCCGAACGGCAACCCGCAGCCGATGTTCGGCACCGTGCCGCACCGGAAGCTGGCGCAGCGCGTTCGCAACGCGCGGGCGCAGGCCCCGAAATAGCTCTCGTGTCCCGGACGCGCTGCAACGCCATAGCGCGTCGAAGACGCGCGTAAACGCGCTTACGGCGATGCTGCGCAGAGCCGGGACCCACCACATCCCGCTACAATAGGCCCCGGCTCAGCAGCGCACCACGCCGCGAAGCGCGGCGCACTGCACTGCGCCCGGGGCACGAGAGCGGTGGGGTTCCCGCCAAGACGCGTTGACACCAGCCGTCACTGGCATACATTAGAGGCGTTCCGAGGGGTGCTCCGAGGAGGAGCTGAGATACCGCTAAATGGGCAAACCCGCCCAGGACCGCGGTGACCCTTTGAACCTGATCCGGGTCATGCCGGCGAAGGGACAGGGATGTACCAGACGAAGAAGCGGCCGGACTCTCCGGTATCCATCATCGGAGCAGGCATTGCAGGAGCCTGGCAGGCGCTATTGTTCGCGCAGGCCGGCCACACCGTCACTTTACACGAGCGCGGTGACGCAGGGATGACCGACGCCACCAGCCATTGGGCCGGCGGCATGCTCGCGCCCTATTGCGAGGCGGAGGTCGCCGAACCCATCATCAGCCGCCTCGGCCTGCGCTCCCTCGACATCTGGCGGCGCGAATTGCCGGACACCCCGTTCAACGGCTCCCTGGTCGTCGCCCATCCGCGCGAGCGCAACGATTTCGAGCGCTTCGCCCGGATGACCGAGGAGCACCGCCGGCTCGATGCAGCTAGCCTTGCCGAGCTCGAGCCGTCGCTGGAGGGTCGCTTCCGCGACGCGCTGTTCTTCCCGACCGAGGGCCATGTCGAGCCGCGCCGCGTGCTGCCGAAGCTGCACGAGCGCATCCGCGCCGCCGGCGGCACCATCAAGTTCGATAGCGACGTCACCGCCGCCGATCTCGACGGCATCGTCATCGACTGCCGCGGCCTCGGTGCGCGCGAGGAACAACCCGAGCTGCGCGGCGTCAAGGGCGAGATGATTTTGATCGAGACCAGCGAGGTGCGGCTTGAGCGCCCGGTGCGGCTGATCCATCCGCGCTGGCCGCTCTACGTGATCCCGCGCGAGGACAATCTGTTCATGCTGGGTGCGACCTCGATCGAGGCCGAGGACACCGGCGTCAGCGTCCGCTCTGCGCTGGAGCTGCTGGGCGCGGCCTATGCCGTGCATCCGGCCTTCGGCGAGGCGCGGATCGTCGAATTCGGCTCGGGCCTTCGCCCCGCTTTTCCCGACAATCTCCCGCGCATCGGCATTCGCGGCGGCAGGATCACCGTCAACGGGCTCTACCGTCACGGCTTCCTGATCGCGCCCGCACTCGCCGAGCTGACGCTCGCTTATGTCGAGCGCGGACAGATCGACAATGAGGTGATGCAATGCGGGTGATCGTCCAATGTTTTTGATCATAAACGGCGAGCAACGCGAGGTGAATTCGGCCAGCGTCGACGCACTGCTCACTGAACTCGACTACGAGGGCACCCATTTCGCGATCGCGCTGAACTACGACGTCGTGCCGAAAAGCCGCTGGGCCGACACTCACCTCAAGGCCGGCGACGAGATCGAGATCATCACGCCGCGGCAGGGAGGGTGATGATGACGGCACGCTCTTTCCGATCGTCGTCCCGGTGCGCGCGCCTCACTCCACCGTCATCGCCCGGCTTGACCGGGCGATCCAGTACGCCGCGGCTTCTCGGTTCTAGCCGCGCCGCCGCGGCGTACTGGATCCCCGCTTTCGCGGGGATGACCGCGTCCTCTAAGGAGACACCTCGATCATGGTGACCTTCTACGGCAAAACCTTCGCCTCCCGCCTGCTGATCGGCAGCGCGCTCTACCCCTCGCCGGCGATCATGCAGGCCGCGATCCGCGCGTCCGGCTCGAACATCGTCACGGTGTCGCTGCGCCGCGAGGCCGCCGGCGGCAAGACCGGGGACGCCTTCTGGAAGCTGATCCGCGAGCTCGACGTCACCGTGCTGCCGAACACCGCCGGCTGCCGCAGCGTGCGCGAGGCAGTGACCACGGCCAAGCTCGCGCGCGAGCTGTTCGGCACGAGCTGGATCAAGCTGGAAGTGATCGCCGACAACGACACGCTCCAGCCCGACGTCGTCGGCCTGGTCGAGGCCGCCGCCATCCTGATCAAGGACGGCTTCGAGGTGTTTCCCTATTGCACCGAGGATCTCTCGGTTGCGAACCGTCTGGTCGACGCCGGCTGCAAGGTGGTGATGCCATGGGCAGCTCCCATCGGCAGCGCCAAGGGCATCATCAACCGCGACGCGCTCAGACTGCTGCGCGAGCGGCTGCCCGACATCACGCTGGTGGTCGACGCCGGCCTGGGGGCGCCGAGCCACGCGGCGCACGCGCTGGAGCTCGGCTATGACGCCGTGCTGCTCAACACCGCGATCGCGAAAGCCGCCGACCCCGTCGCGATGGCGAACGCCTTCCGTCTCGGCGTCGATGCCGGCCGCACTGCGTATGAAGCCGGGCTGATGAACGCCCGCGACTTCGCCTCCCCGTCCACCCCTGTCGTTGGGACACCGTTCTGGCATGCCGTATCCTGATCGCTTCTATCCCGTCGTCAACAGCCTCACCTGGGTCGAGCGCCTGACCAAACTCGGCGTCGGCACGATCCAGCTCCGCACCAAGGAGCTCAACGACGCCGACGCACTCCAGATCGTCACCGACGCGCTGGCGATCACAGAGGGCACGCAAGCCAAGTTGGTCGTGAACGACTATTGGCGCGCCGCGATCGTCGCGGGCGCGAAATATCTGCATCTCGGCCAGGAGGATCTGGCCGACGCGGACCTCAAGGCGATCCGCGCGGCCGGCCTGTCGCTCGGCGTCTCCACCCACGACGATGAGGAGCTGGCGACTGCGCTCGCCGCAAAACCCGACTACGTCGCGCTCGGCCCGATCTTCTTCACCACGCTCAAATCGATGCGCTTCGCTCCGCAGGGCATTCCGAAGATCACGGAATGGAAGAAGCGCATCGGCACCATCCCGCTGGTCGCGATCGGCGGCATCAAGTTCGAACACGCCGCGGAGATCTTCGCCGCAGGCGCGGATTCCATCGCCGTCGTCAGCGACGTCACGCAAAATGTCGACCCGGATGCGCGGGTGCGGCAGTGGCTTGGCCAATCCAGGGAGGCTGCGTGATGCGCGCGCTCTCTCTACGCACTCCGCCGTCATCGCCCGGCTTGACCGGGCGATCCAGTACGCCGCGGCTCCTCGGCTCTGGCCGTACCGCCTCGGAGTACTGGATCCCCGCCTTCGCGGGGATGACAGCGGCATTTGCCTCTCGCGCAGCGACATCAACGAATTAAAACGGAGGATCCCATGAACATCCGCTCCAACCCTGACAAGACCGTTCCCGCCGTCACCACCGGCCCGCTGCCCTCCTCGCGCAAGATCTTTGCGTCGCCCGACGCCGCGCCGGATATCCGCGTGCCCTTGCGCGAGATCATCCTCTCCGAAGGCGCCGGCGAGCCTAACCTGCCGGTCTACGACACCTCGGGCCCCTACACCGACCCAAGCGTGACCATCGACGTCAACGCCGGCCTTGCCCGCAATCGCAAGGCCTGGGTGCTGGAGCGCGGCGGCGTCGAGGAATATGAGGGCCGGCAGATCAAGCCGGAGGACAATGGCAGCGTCTCCACCGACAAGGCCGCGCGCGCCTTCTCGGCCTATCACAAGCCGCTACGCGGCCTCGACGGCCACAAGATCACCCAGCTCGAATTTGCCCGCGCCGGCATCATCACCAAGGAGATGATCTACGTCGCCGCCCGCGAAAACCTCGGCCGCAAGCAGCAGCTCGAGCGCGCGGAGCAGGCGCTGGCCGACGGCGAAAGCTTCGGCGCCGCTGTGCCCGCCTTCATCACGCCGGAGTTCGTCCGCGACGAGATCGCGCGCGGCCGCGCCATCATCCCCTCCAACATCAACCACTCAGAACTCGAGCCGATGATCATCGGCCGCAACTTCCTGACCAAGATCAACGCCAATATCGGCAACTCGGCGGTGACCTCGTCGGTCGAGGAGGAGGTCGAGAAGATGGTGTGGGCGATCCGCTGGGGCGCCGACACCGTGATGGACCTCTCGACGGGCCGCAACATCCACACCACGCGCGAATGGATCCTGCGCAACTCGCCGGTGCCGATCGGCACCGTGCCGATCTACCAGGCGTTGGAGAAGTGCGACGGCGATCCGGTCAAGCTCACCTGGGAGCTCTACAAGGACACGCTGATCGAGCAGTGCGAGCAGGGCGTCGACTATTTCACCATCCACGCCGGCGTGCGCCTGCAATACATCCACCTCACCGCCAACCGCGTCACCGGCATCGTCAGCCGCGGCGGCTCGATCATGGCGAAGTGGTGCCTGGCGCATCACAAGGAGAGCTTCCTCTATACGCATTTCGACGAGATCTGCGACCTCATGCGCAAGTATGACGTCTCGTTCTCGCTCGGCGACGGCCTGCGCCCGGGCTCGATCGCCGACGCCAACGACCGCGCGCAGTTCGCGGAGCTCGAGACGCTCGGCGAACTCACCAAGATCGCGTGGGACAAGGGCTGCCAGGTCATGATCGAAGGCCCCGGCCACGTGCCGATGCACAAGATCAAGATCAACATGGACAAGCAGCTCAAGGAATGCGGCGAAGCGCCGTTCTACACGCTTGGACCGCTGACCACCGACATCGCGCCGGGCTATGACCACATCACGTCAGGCATCGGTGCCGCGATGATCGGCTGGTTCGGCTGCGCCATGCTCTGCTACGTCACGCCGAAGGAGCATCTCGGACTGCCCGACCGCAACGACGTCAAGGTGGGCGTCATCACCTACAAGATCGCCGCCCACGCCGCCGATCTCGCCAAGGGTCACCCGGCCGCCCAACTGCGCGACGACGCCCTCTCCCGTGCCCGCTTCGACTTCCGCTGGACCGACCAGTTCAACCTCGGCCTCGACCCGGACACCGCCAAGAGCTTCCACGACGAGACCCTGCCGAAGGAAGCCCACAAGGTCGCGCATTTCTGCTCGATGTGCGGCCCAAAATTCTGCTCGATGAAGATCACCCAGGACGTCCGCGACTACGCCGCGACGCTGAACGATCCGAACTCGGTCGGCATGTCGATGCAGGGCACCGTCGAGGACGGCATGAAGCTGATGAGCGAGAAGTTCAAGGAGATGGGCAGCAACGTGTATCTGGATGCTGAGAAGGTGAAGGAGAGTAACAGGGCGCTGTGAGGCCTTGGCTCTCGGTATCTCATTCCAAAAGGCCGGCTTATGCCCGGCCTTTTCCACCAAGGGTCCTATTCCTCGAACAACTCCTTGAACAGCGTCTTCGCGCGCTCTAGTCCCTCGTGCGTGAACACCACCGACTTTACCTTGCCAACGGGATCATGAATCAATCCCTTGTCATGCAAGCGACCGAGCACACCCCAGTCCAAGCCCTTCCATGCCCGATAGTCATCGTGCAAGGTCACGTATAGCAAGGCCAGCGCTGCGTCGTCGATCTTGTCCTTGTTGATGGCCATCGTCACCTCCCACAAAGCGGTGTTGAGGCGATCCTATTCGGCGACAGCCAATCTGCAATGCCCCCCCAACGCGCCGTGTGCGTTTCAACGCTCGTTAGTCTTATGGAACAAGCGTCGCCCGGATGAGCGAAGCGACATCCGGGACTTACAGCTGCCCCGCATGTCGCTTCGCTCATGCGGGCTACAACGCTGCGGATAATTGATTTGCCTAAGAGCACCCCCCACCGCCTCCCCGATCAACTCCGTCCCAACCTCCGTCTCGTCTTCGTCGGCACCGCCGCCAGCACACGCTCGGCAGAAGTCGGACATTACTACGCCCATCCCGGCAACCGCTTCTGGCTGGCGATCTTTGAGGCCGGCATCACGCCGCGGCGCTATCAGCCGGGCGAGTTCGCCGCGCTGCTCGAGCTCGGGATCGGCTTCACCGATCTCTCCAAGTCGGGGGCCGGCATGGATCACGAGATCGAGGCCGCATCAATCGACGTGCCGGGGTTCAAGGCCAAGATGGAGAAATATCGGCCGAAGACGATTGCGTTCACGAGCAAGAGGGCGGCGAGCTTGTTTTATGGCAGGCCGTCGAGCGTGATTGCGCTGGGGCGGCAGCCGCGCGATGGAAGCTTGCCGGAGATATTCGTGCTGCCCTCGCCGTCAGGGGCAGCGTCCGGGCATTGGACAATTGAACCGTGGCGGGAGTTGGCGGCTTGGATCGCTTCGTAGGGTGGATTAGCCGAAGGCTTAATCCACCAACTTGGTCCAGCACCCGCGGAACCATGGTGGGTTACGCCTCCGGCTAACCCACCCTACAGGACCGCGCCAGTTGTCGGAAGCTGCCTCGTTCATTCGTCCTTTGAAGCCGAAACGCGATCAACCGGAGCTCCCAGATGATCCCCACCATCACGGCCTTTAAGAACTCGCCCGACCGCGGCAGGGGTCAGGCGCGCGACATGCGCGTTCGCTGGGCGTTGGAGGAGGTGGGCCAGCCCTACAACGTTCGTCTCGTGTCGTTCGAGGAAATGAAGGAGCCGGGGCATCTTGCACTGCATCCGTTCGGGCAAATCCCGACCTACGAGGACGGCGATCTTGCCTTGTTCGAGACCGGCGCAATCGTGCTCCATATCGCCGAGCGTCATGGCGTGCTGCTGCCGACCGAGACGAACGCCAGGGCGCGCGCCATCACGTGGATGTTTGCCGCGCTCAACACCGTCGAGCCGCCGATCGTCGATTTCGGGATGGCGATGCTGCTTGAACGTGACGAGAGCTGGTATGAAGAGCGCTTGCCTGTCTTGAAGGATCGCGTCCGCGTCCGGCTCGGCGAATTGTCCAGCCGTCTCGGCGATGCCGATTGGCTCGACGGCGCGTTCAGCGCCGGTGATCTCTTGATGGTGACTGTGCTGCGCAGGCTGAATTCATCGCACATCCTCGGCGACTATCCGAACCTCTCGTCCTATGTTGCCCGCGGCGAAGCACGCTCAGCCTTTCGCCGTGCCTTCGATGCTCAGCTGGCGGTCTTCACGGCCGCATCAAGCAGCTGATGACGCCGCGTCGGGGCGCAGTTCGTAGGGCGGGCAAAGGCGCTCTTGCGCCGTGCCCACCATCTCCCCACGAATCCGGCAGAACGGTGGGCACGGCGCGCGGAGAGCGCGCCTTTACCCACCCCACGACTCTCGTGTCCCGGGCAAGCGTAGCGCAGACCCGGGACCCAGAAGCTCAGGTGCGCGCTTGGCATAGGCCCCGGCTCTGCAGCGCACCACGCCGCGAAGGGCGGCGCGCTGCGCTGCGTCCGGGGCACGGCACACCGCCCTCACCCCGCATACGCCCGGTCCAGATCCGCAATCACGATCTTCCTCATCTTCATCATGGCCTGCATGACGCGGTTCGCCTTGGTGCGGTCGGGGTCGCCGAGATAGCGGGGAAGCGCTGATGGGACCACTTGCCAGGACAGGCCGAACTTGTCCTTGAGCCAGCCGCACCGGGATTCCTCGCCGCCGTCGGCGGTGAGGCGGCTCCAGAAATAATCGACCTCACCTTGCGTCTCCACGCTGATGAAGAAGGACACCGCCTCGTTGAAACGATGCTGCGGCCCGCCATTGAGCGCGTTGAAGCGCTGCCCTTCGAGCTCGAACACCGCCATGAAGTCGCTGACGGTCTCGACTTTGGCGTTGGGAAACACCGATTTGTAGAAGGCGACGGCCTCCGGGACGTTGTTGTCGAACCAGAGAAACGGCGTGATGGAGGTCATGTTTCGGGTATCCTTGGTGTTGGCGCGTGGGCGCGGGATCGCCCCGAGGACGAAGAACGAGACCGATATCCGACAGTCCCGCGTAATTTTTTTCAGCGATCCGGTATGATGGGCCCGGAGTTATCAGGTCCAGGAGCCCGCCCATGCTGACCCTCTATTCCTACCCGGAACTGTTCGGGGTCGCCGACAACAACGGCTACGGCCTCAAGGTCTACGCTTTCCTGAAACTCGCGGGCGTGCCGTTCGTGCACGAGCACCTGTTCGATGCCTCCGCCGCACCGCGCGGGCAGCTTCCTTACGTCGTTGACGACGGCGAGACCATCGGCGACAGCGAGACGATCATCGCGCACGCGATTGCAAAATATCATCTCAGCATCGATGCCCAACTTTCACCGGAGCAGCGGCGGACCAATCACCTCGTCACGCGCATGCTGGATGATCTCTACTGGGTGATGTCGTATTCGCGCTGGAAGGACGAGCGCTATTATCCGGCGTTCCGCGACGCCTTCATCGCGCAGCATCCGCAACTCGATGCCGAGGGGCTGGAGAAAGCGAAGGCGTACAACGCCCAGCGCTATCATTTCCAGGGCATCGGCCGCTACACGCCCGAGCAGGCTTACGCGCGGGGTATCGCCGACCTGAAGGTGCTGGCCGAAATCGTGCCCGCGAGGGGCTTTGTGCACGGCGAAGCGCCGACCAGCATCGATGCCGGCATCTACGGCTTCATCGCCAACATCTATTTCCTGCCGATCCCGACGCCACTAAAGGCGTTCGTCGACGCGCACGACAATCTCGTCGCGCACTGCGAGAGGATTCATGCGGCGGTCGGTGGAAAGTAGCGCAGGGTAAACCACCGCTTGGTTTCCGCGGGTTCACCTGAAGTGGTGGGTTACGCCTTGCGCTGCCGCGTGTGGAGCGCCCGCGCCTGTGACCGGCGAACATCCCGCCTCCGTCTGTGACTGACAGGCTATCGCCCAAAATCGGCCCCAGAGTTTCCACGCCTCAGTCTTGCTTTGGTCAAAGCTGCACTAGGGAGTGTGCAACGCGGAAGTCGAGCGACTCACCTCATTCAGCGTTAACCCGGGCAGGAGGCGCAGATGCAGTCCACGCCGGAAATGCAGTCCACCCCGGACATCAAGCAGGCTGATCCACCCGCTGTCGATCCGGGACCGTCCACGCAGAGATCGGGACTGTCCGCGCCGGACAAGGAGCTGGTTGCGCGCGCCGATGAAAGGCTCGCGCATGCCTATGAACAGATCGCGCGCGCCGATGAACAACTCGCGCGTATGAACCAGCAGATGTCCAGGCTGGGGACTGAGGCCGGCCCCCAGCCCGGCCAACGTCCCTCCCGACACGGGTCGGCGCTACGCGGCCTGATCGGCCTCTTGTTGGCGGCGGGCATCTTCAGCGCTGCCTTTGCCTCGCAGTTCGCCAGCGAAGCGACGCGGCAGATGATTTCCCGCTGGGCGCCGCAAGCGGTTTCGGCTTCGGTGCTGCCGAACGAAAAAACGCAGGCCTCCATAACGCAGGCCTCCATCCAGCCGGACGCACCTTCCGTTCGGTTGGCTGCGGCTGATGCGACCCTTTCGCAGGTCCCACCCGCGGCTCAGACGACACCGCAAGAGATGGCGCCGACCGCGGCTGCGATACCCACCGAGCTGACACAGTTGCTCGAGACGATGTCGCACGATCTCGCCAACGTGCTGCAAAAGATCGACGAGCTCAAAGCCAGCCAGGACCAGCTGGCCCGCGACCAGGCGAATACTGCCGAACAGGTCAAGGCCAGCCAGGAACAGGTGGCGCGTCTCGTTGCCACCGCCGCCGAACAGAACCAGCGGGCCGCGACGCTGGCACCCTTGCCACGGCCCGTGACCGCCCCCGCGCGCACGCCGACGCCGCCACCGGCTACGCAGGCCAGAGTGCAGCGGCAACCGCCAGTGCAATTGCGGCCGGAGTTACGGTAGCAAGCGTCGATCGGGTAACGCGCCGGCCGGTCCGGCCGCGCGTTACCGCATCGTGATCGCAAGCCCGCTCAGATCGGCGTTCGCCATCAAGCCAACCTGCGTGCCGGCGAGCTCCAGCACGGCGCCCTTCTGGTTGGTGAGCACGATGGCGCGCGCGCCGGCGCCGACGGCGAGGCCGGCACCGGCGGCACCATAGACGCCGGCGACATCGGAGGGACGGTTGATGTTGGAGACGCGGCCGCGCAGCACGGTCTTGGAGCCGCCGAAGACGAGGCCGTAGTCGAGCCCGCCGGTCGAGAGCGAATAGGAGCGGCCTCGGAATTTGAGCACGCCGGAGCCGCCCGAGCCGCCGATGATCCAGCCCGCCTTGTAGATCGTCAGCACCACGGTGCCGCCGTCGGCCTGCGCCGCGGTCGAGAGGCCGGCAAGGGCGGCGATGGCGACGAGCGCAGCGCGGACGGTGGAAGCGATCTTCATCGGGATGTCTCCGGGGGCTATTTTTCAAGGGTGGAATCGAATCAGATGAACCAAATCTATCCGATGGATCGCGGCGGCAAAATGATGGGGCGGCGCGTGGCGGTGCGCCGCTCTCCCCGCTTGCACGGTCCGTCCCCTCGCCCCGTTCTTACGGGGAGAGGGTTGGGGTGAGGGGCTCTATCCGCGCAAACGGTGACAATTAGATTCGCGGAGGCTCCCCCTCACCCGGAATTTGCTCACGCATATTCCGGCCTCTCCCCGCGCGCGGGGAGAGGCGAAGACCGGCCGCAACCTGCCCATTTCGCCATTCTGCTGCGTGCCTCGGCCATCACGCTTCGACACACCCATACTGCCGCCATCGTGCAATTCTGCCAGTGTTTTGCCCGACGGGTCAAGCGACTTTCGGTATTGCAGAATTCTGAAAAGAGTAGTCATTTCTACTTTGCATGGGGTTGTTTTCGCATTTTTTGTTTTTGCCCCTGCCCCATCCCCAATGCCGATTGCAACTCCCCCCGTATGTCGCTACGCTGATGCGCCGCTGCCCCGACCGTCCATCCCGAGGTGACCCATGCCGATCCAGCATTTTGCAGCCCCGCCGCGCGTCAAGGCGCCCCCCGCTCTCCTTTGCCACGCGTGTCGGCGACCTCCTGTTCATCTCCGGCATTCCCGGCTTCGACGCCAATGGCGCGCTGTCTGACGGATTCGAGGCGCAGTTCGCCAACGTCGTCATCAACATCAAGCGCGTGCTCGAGGAAGCCGGCGCGACGATCCGCGATCTCGCCAAGGTCAACGTGCTCCTGACCCGCGCCTCCGATGTCGCTGCGATGAATGCGCTCTATGCCGGCGCCTTCGGCCCCCCGCCTTATCCGGCACGCACCACCTGCGTGGTGCAGGCCCTGCCCGATCCGAAGATGCTGATCGAGATCGAGGCGGTGGCCTCGCTGGCGAAGTAAGCCGCGGTTCAGCGCACCGGCGTTTCCGCATCGTCATTGCGAGCGCAGCGAAGCAATCCAGAATCTTTCCGCAGTGACAGTCTGGATTGCTTCGCTGCGCTCGCAATGACGGAGATTGTCGAAATGACGGCGCTTCCAAACGCCGTCCGGGGTGCTCGGACCGGAAGAACGGCGCGTGCGGCAGGCGCAGTTCGGCAAGTCCTCTCATCTGACATATCCGTGAACGGATGCCGCGCGGCTTGCCAGCCGCGCAGTTTTGCCGCACGAGTTTCCTTCTCACGCCGTTATCAGCCGTTATCAGGAGATATTTCATGCGTCGCGCTCTCGCGCTTTGTGCCGTTGCCGGAATCGCCTCGTCCGTCTTTGCCGTGCCGGCCTCGGCGAAGGTCGGCTATTACGTGATCCGCTGGGACAACACCGGCATCTGCCAGGTCTGGAACGAGGACCTCAAGTACAAGCCGTTCGAGTGGGGCGCGTCGACCTACAAGGTCGTCAGCAAACCGCTCCCGACCTTCACGGCCGCCTCCGACCAGCAGATCAAAATGCGCGCGGAGCGCCTCTGCACGCTCTAGGTGTCACGCGACATTTGGAATTCAAGGGGCGGGTCGCGCGAGCGATCCGCCTTCTTCTTATTGCGGGCAGCCTTGCGTTTTCCGGCCCAAATCACGCATTTCCTTCGTACGCGCTTTGAACCTGACCAGCCGGCGGAACTACTCACATGTTGTCCGGGGCGTATCCCCCAAATCGTCCCGCACCAACCCTCCCCGTCATTGTCGGGAGGCGCATCACATCTTTCATTTGAGGAGCTGATCATGCGTCGTATTTCCGTGCTGTGCACTGCCGCGGGTCTTGCTGTTACGGCCTTCGTCGCTGCGAGCCCTGCCGAAGCCAGCTATCACCTGATCCGCTGGCAGGACACCGGCTTCTGCCAGATCTGGGACGAGAGCATCCCGACCACGCCCTGGCCCGCCGACTTCCATCGCATCAGCGCGACCGTGCCGACCTTCGGCGACGCGCTCATGTTGAAGGATCATGCTTTGAGGGACGGCCACTGCAGCTGGTAAGAATTCGATCGGCGGACGACAAGGGTCGGGCAAGGATGCGATGCTAGCGTCCTTGCCCGATTGTTTTCTACCTCGCGGCTTTGGAGCAGATCGATGCGCACGCCGACGACAGCAACAATTCTGACCGCATCGCTCCTGCTCGCCGCAACGGCGCACGCGCAAGCCCCGGAATCCTTCCGCGTGATCTCACCGATCTTCGGTCAGCTGGTCAGCTTCGCAATGCCGTCGCATTTCACCGCCGTGTTCGAGAACACCGAGGGCGGCCACTACATCCGCGAGGCCGTGCTCAAGGACGGAACGCCCGAGATTTGGACGCAGATGATCACGGTGACCGGCGAGAAGGGCATGACGCTGATATCAGGTGCATCGCCCGAGAAGTTCGCGGGCACGATCGCGGGCGGCTTCAAATCGGCCTGCCCCGACAGCTTTGCGGCGAAGCCGCTGGGCGCCACGAGGTTTGGGCGCTTCGAGGGCTTTGTCGCGGTGATCGGCTGCGGCCGCATCGACAGCGGCCCGACGCGGCACAGCGAGACCGCGCTCGTGATCACACTCAAGGGCGCGACCGACTACTACACCATCCAGTGGGCCGAGCGCGGCCCCGCAACCGACGAGCCGCCGGTCAATGACGAACGCTGGCAGGCGCGCCTGCGCGATTTGAGCCCGATCGACCTCTGCCCGATCGTGGCAGGCGAAGCCGCCCCCTATCCGAGCTGCGTCGACAAGAGCTGAGGCGGTTGTGAGCTCAGACGCCGTAGGGTGGGCAAAGCCAACGGAGCGCGCGAATGCGCGCCCGATGACAGGCTCCGCGTGCCCACCAATTCCATCCATCAAGAAGACGGTGGGCACGGCGCAGTGCGCCTTTGCTCACCCTACGCGATATCGCTTGGCGCTCTCACGCGTCTTTGTGCGCGCCGGGATGGATCAGGATGTCGCGCGCAGCGGCGAGGTCGATGAACGCTTCCGCGCTGCCACCTTGATCAGGATGCATGCCCTTGGCGGCGCGGCGATAGGCCTGGTTGATGTCCTCGCAGGTGAGCTGCACGGCGAGCGGCAGGCCGAGCACCTTGCGGGCCCGATCCTCACTGGAGAGTTTCTTCGGCATGGCGTTGCGGCGGCCGAAGCGCGGCGCCGTCAGGTCATGGACGACCTCGAGGATCACGCCGACGCGGCGCTGGGCCGCCAGCGTGACGCTGTGATCGTCGTTCTCGACGGCCTGGCGCAGCACCGGAAGCGCCTGCTCGGCCGCCTGCCGCAGCGTCGCATCGGTACTCATCCGCACGATCTCGGCCACGAGCGGGACCGCCTCAGCCCAATCGGCTGAGTGCGCCGACCGCAGGCGTTCGAGAGCCAGTTTCCAGAATTCAAGCCGTTCCATCATGCGCGCAACGTTTAGCAATGACGATCACTATGCCAAGGCCGCCGTTTCCGACCCCTTAATTTCGAGTTAGCCTTTCATGAAACTTCGAAACGAATCCGGGAGGAAATTGTCATGGCATTGCTCGCAAACCATATCGCCGTCGTCACGGGTGCCGGCTCCGGCATCGGCCGGGCGATCGCGACCGGTTACGCCCGCGAGGGCGCGCAGGTCGTGCTGCTCGACGTCAACGCCGACACGGTCGCGGAAGCCGCCCAGGAAATCCGCAAGGCTGGCGGCAAGGCCGAAAGCTTTGCGCTCGACGTGACCAAGCGTGACGACTGCTTCGCTCTCGCAAAGCAGGTCGCCGACAAGGTCGGGCAGGTCTCGATCCTCGTCAACAATGCCGGCATCACCCGCCGCAACGCCTTCACCGCGGAGACGGAGACGGTGGCGAAGGACTGGAACGACATCATCTCGCTCAACCTCAACGGCGTCTTCAACATGACGCAAGCGTTCCTCGCGCCCTTGCGCGCAGCTAAGGGCCGCATCGTCAATATCGGCTCGATCCAGTCTTTCGTGCATCTGCGCACGCCGAGCTCGGCGGCCTACACCACCTCGAAGCACGGCGTGCTCGGCTTCACCAAGGCGCTGGCGGTCGAACTCGGCAAGGAAGGTGTGCGCGTCAACGCGATCGGGCCGGGCTTCATCGAGACCAACATCAACGCCAATGTGCGCGCCACCAATCCGGCGCTGGTGCAGGCCTTCGTCGATCACACTCCGCTGGCGCGCACCGGCAAGCCCGAGGACATCGTGGGCCCAGCAATCTTCCTCGCCTCGGACCTGTCGGCTTACGTCACGGGAACGATCGTGATGGTGGACGGTGGATACCGGACGGTGTGAGCGAAGCTCGACGTTCCATCTGCTTGCTAAGTGTCATCGTCCGCCTTGTGCGCAATTGCGCACTGGAGCGGACGATCCAGTATTCCAGAGACCGCAGTGGGGTACGGAGAAGCCGCAGCGTACTGGATGCTCCGCCCCAGTGCGCAAGTGCGCACAAGGCGGGGCATGACGGAGATTGCGGGGTAAGATCGGCCCGCATCGCTATGCATCTCGTGCCAATCGCGGCTGCTTCGCGGCAATCCCAAGGTCAATTGGTGGGTTGGCCCGCGATTAACCTTTCATTAACCAAACGCGCCCACCGTAGATCTACGGCTTGGGGGTCGTTTGTTCTCGATCCGCTTCCACGGATGGAAGCGGGCGTTGATCGGGAGGTGTGTTGATGACCACTGTTCATGTCGCTGCGTCCGAGCCGGGCGCGCAAGTCCTTGCTCCCAACCAGATCGTTCCGCTCCTGATCGGCGCGACCGTCGACGAAGTCGAGCGCGAGCTCGTGCTCCAGACGCTCGCGCGCTGCGACGGCAACCGCACGCGCGCATCGCGCGTGCTCGGCCTGTCGGTACGGACGCTGCGCAACAAGATCAGGATCTATGCTGCCTCCGGCATCGAGGTGCCGGCGTATCACGACTAACGCGTGACGCCGCAATCATTCTGCGCGCGGCGTCGCCCGGCAAAACGTCTGGCGCCGGCCAGCGCCACCGATTGATGTCGATCAAGCCCGTCGCGACCGGCGGGCGGAATTGCTGCTGTCGTCAAACGCCGCTAAGTAGCTTGCTTCGGCAGAGGGAGCATTGGCGTGGCAGACGAACAGAAGCGGCAGGGACCTCAGGGGCCGCGCGGGCGGCAGGGCGAACCGGGACGGCCTGGACCGCAGGGTCATCCGGGCCGGC
>NZ_LGHM01000112.1 GCF_001908185.1 Bradyrhizobium sp. AS23.2 | reverse complement strand
TCATGCCGGTCTTGAAGGTGCGATTCGTCATGCCGAATCGTACCTTCCTTCCAGATAAGAATCTTGCCCAACCTCTTCGCTCTACCCATCCTACGGTCGCCTCAATCCGCGACCGCCACCGCCTCAATCTCGATCAGCCATTCCGGCGCGGCGAGCGCGGAGACGCCGACGAGGGTGCTGGCGGGCGGCTCCATGCCTTCGAAGAAGGCGGAACGAGCCTTGCCTATGATGGGGCGCAGCTCCGGCTTGTAGTTCACGACGAAGGTCGTGATCTTCACGATGTTGGCGTAGGTCGCGCCGGCCGCCTTCAACGCGTGCCCGAGATTCTGCATCACCTGCGTCGTCTGCGCGGCAAGATCGCCCTCGCCGACGATCCGCCCCTCCTCGTCCACCGACACCTGGCCGGAGATGTAGATCGTGCGTGCGCCGGAGGCGGTGACGACGTGCGAATAAGCCGGATTGTGATGCAGGCCGCTGGGCCGGAGATGATCGAGCTTGGGCATGAGCTACCTCCCGGAGGTTTTTGGTTGGGAGGGAGCGTAGCTGGAGAGGGAGCTGAGGGCTAGCCCGTCATTGCGAGGAGCGAAGCGACGAAGCAATCCAGAATTTCTCCGCGGAGGGATTCTGGATTGCTTCGCGGAGCCTGTCATCGGGCCGCGCCTCGCGCGGACCCGGTGGCTCGCAATGACAGCGAGCGAGACGAGCCCTCAATTGCAGGGCTTGCTGTCCTTTACGTCGAACTTGCCCATCGCGCCGGAAATCACAAAATCGTTGTAATCGAGCACGAGCTGGCGCGAGACGCCGTTCTCATAGAGCTCGAACGACATCGCGTAGACCGGCGTCTGCTCGCCTTCCTTCTGCTGGACGTCGCGGTCGAAATAGCTGACGGTGACGGGCCAGCGCTTCAGCGATCTCATGTGCTCGTCCGTGGTCGACGGATCGGGCAAGGCGGTGCGGTCGGCGGGGATTGGCTGCCCGATCACGGTCAGGGTGTTGTAGACCTTCTGGCCGTCGTCGGAGCCGTCATAGACGGACAGCTCGAGCAGCGACTTGCCTTCCTTGGCCGCCGCGATGATGCGCTGGATCTGCTCCGTAGGGAACACGATCTTGCCGTCGAGTGTGAAACTCTTCGGCGCCGGCAGCTTCAGCTTGACGTTGATGTGGTCGCCATCGCGCTCCGCCGAACCGTCGACCCGGCCAGCGTCGGCCTCGTTCATCCGCGTCTCGATCTTGAAGCGGTAGCTCTTTCCGGCGGCGTCCTCCCAGGAATTGGAGCGGAGGTCGCTGAGCGTGACCTTGCCCTCGCCGCTGTCGAGCTCGGAGACCTGGCGGAATTCGGAGGTGTAGCCCTCGCACGAACTGCCGGTGAAATTGTAGAGGATGCGGCCGCGAGCGCTGTTGACCGAATTGGAGCGCGATTTGACGAGGCTCAGATCGTAGAGCGCCTGGTGCGGGAGGAACGGACCATTGGCGGCCTGCGCGCCGCTGCCGAAGGCGGCCGCCGCGAGCGCCATCACACCGAGCGAAGTCCGGAAAAGGTGCAGCATGTCCATTCCTTGGGGAAGCGCAGATTCGACATTTTAATGACCGTTCCATTGCGTCGCAACTGAGGCCGTTTCACGTAAAGTTGCGGCCCTCGCGTTGAACCGCCTGCCCTGCCTCAACAAAATGCACCCGCTTCGGGTTGCTTGCATGTGGCTGCACGATGGGCGAAACAGGGCGCGCGCCGTCCAGCGGACGCGCCAGGGTGGATGAATTTTGGACAACGAGGTCGAACATGGCGGGCACGGTCGAGCAGAAACTGGCGGAACAGGGCATCAAGCTGCATGATGCTCCCACTCCCGTCGCCAACTACGTGCCGTTCGTGCGCACCGGTAACCTGCTGTTCGTCTCCGGCCAGGTCTGCTTCGATCCTGCCGGCAAGCTGATCGCCAAGGGCAAGCTCGGCGCCGGCGTTTCCATCGAAGACGGCGCCGCGGCAGCGCGCGGCTGCGCCGTCAACCTGCTGGCTCAGGTCAAGGCGGCGCTCGGCGACCTCGACAAGGTCGTGCGCGTGGTGCGCCTCGGCGGCTTCATCAACTCCGCCCCTGATTTCCTGGACGGGCCGAAGGTGCTGAACGGCGCCTCCGACCTGATGGTCGCCGCTTTCGGCGACAAGGGCCGTCACTCCCGCACCACTGTCGGCGTCGCCTCGCTTCCTGCGGATGCGGCGGTCGAGGTCGAAGGCGTGTTCGAGGTCGCCTGAGGCCAGCATCGTGCGTGCTCCGGATTGGCTGACAGCCCGGCCGGTCGCCCATCGCGGCCTGCATGACATTTCGCGTGGCATTGTCGAGAACATGCCGGGCGCAGTGCAATCTGCGATCGCGGGCAATTTCTCGATCGAGGTCGATATCCAGCTCTCGGCCGACGGCGAGGCCATGGTGCATCACGACCATGCCCTCGGCCGCCTCACCGAAGCCACGGGCCAGGTGATCGAGAAGACCGAGGCGGAGCTGAAGGCGATCAAGTTCAAGGACACCGCCGAGCGGATGATGTCGCTCAGCGATCTCTGTGCCATGGTCGCCGGCCGCGTGCCGCTGGTAATCGAGGTGAAGAGCCGCTTTGGCGGCGACCGCAAGCTGGTGAAGCGTATGGCCGAGGTGCTGGCGTCGTATCAGGGGCCTGCCGTCGGCATGTCCTTCGATCCCGATCAGGTGCTGGCACTGCGCGAGCTGTTGCCCTCCCGCCCGCGCGGCATCGTCGCGCAGCGGACCTATGAGGACGAGTATTGGGCTTATCTGACGCAGGAACAGCGCGACAGCATGCTGTACCTGCGCCACGGCTTTCAGACCCAGCCGCATTTCGTCGCCTTCAAGGTCGACCACCTCCCGGCCCCCGCCCCCTGGATCGCCCGCAACGTGTTCGGCTGCGCCCTGCTTGGCTGGACCGTCCGCACGCCGGAGCAGCGGACGCGCGTCGGGCAATATGCGGATCAGATGATCTTCGAGGGGTTCGTGCCGTAGGACTTGCGCGCGCCCACGCTCGTGCCCCGGACGCGCTGCAACGCCATAGCGCGTCGAAGACGCGCGTGAACGCGCTTATTGCGTTGCTGCGCAGAGCCGGGACCCACACGGCTTGTGCATGCGTTGGCGCGGGCCCCGGCTCTGCAGCGCACCGCCAAGGCGCTGCGCTGCGTCCGGGGCACGAGAGCGTGTGGTTCCTGGCCCTTGAAGTCGCTGCTGCAATGCACGATCTTGGGCGCGATGGCATCATCTGAAATCACGCTCGAGGCTGTACCGTCCATTGGCGAGGTAGCTGCCGAAGATTGGGACGCTTGCGCCAACCCCGGCGGGAAGTGCAACGGGCATGGCGCGGGAACCTCATCCGGGCTTCCAGGCGATTCCCTCGGCCTCTCAAAGCCCGCCTATAACCCATTCGTCTCGCACGCATTTTTATCCGCCGTTGAGAAATCGGGTTCAGCAACAATCCGCACCGGCTGGGGGCCGCGGCATCTCGTGGCCAAGATCGACGGCCGCGTCGCCGGCGTCGTGCCCTGCTATCTGAAATCGCATTCGCAAGGCGAGTACGTCTTCGACCGCGGCTGGGCGGACGCCTATGAGCGCGCCGGCGGACGTTACTATCCGAAGCTACAGGTCTCGGTTCCCTTCACCCCGGCGACGGGACCGCGGCTGCTGGTCCGCGACGGAGTCGATCGCGAGCGCATCTCGGAGGCACTGGCGAGCGGGCTCGTGGCGCTGTGCGGCGTCAGCAAGGCCTCCTCGGTGCACGTCACCTTCGCGCGCGAGGCCGAGTGGAAGCTGCTCGCCGAGCACGGCTTCCTCCAGCGCACCGACCAGCAGTTCCACTGGCACAACGAGGGTTTTGCGACCTTCGACGATTTTCTCAGCACCCTGAACTCGCGTCACCGCAAGTCGATCAAGCGTGAGCGGCGCGATGCGCTCGCCGCCGGCATCACCATCCACTGGCTCACGGGAAACGACATCACCGAGAACGCCTGGGACGCCTTCTTTGACTTCTACATGGAGACCGGCTCGCGCAAGTGGGGCCGGCCGTATCTCACACGCGAATTCTTCTCGCTGATCGGCGAGACCATGAGCCAGGATGTGCTGCTGGTGATGGCCCGCCGCAACGGCCGCTGGATCGCGGGCGCGATCAACTTCATCGGCTCGGACACGCTGTTCGGCCGCAACTGGGGCGCGGTCGAGCATCATCCCTTCCTGCATTTCGAGGTCTGCTACTATCAGGCGATCGACTTCGCCATCAAACACGGCCTAGCGTATGTCGAGGCCGGCGCGCAGGGCGAACACAAGATCGCGCGCGGCTACCTGCCGCGGACGACCCATTCCGCCCACTTCATCGCCGATCCCGGCCTGCGCCGCGCCATCGACGACTACCTCAAGCGCGAGCGCGCCTATGTTGCGGAGGCTGGCCGCGAGCTCGCCGAGCTCGGCCCGTTTCGCAAAGGCGCCGACGAGGCGCCTTGACGGTTCGCCGTGGCTGATGACAGTAAGCGCACAATTCCAGGGAGCCGCCATGACCGCCTACGACACCAACAACATCTTCGCAAAAATCCTGCGCGGCGAGCTGCCCTGCCACAAGGTCTATGAGGACGAGCACGTCTTCGCCTTCCTCGACATCATGCCGCGCGTGCCCGGCCATACGCTGGTGATCCCGAAGGCTCCTGCCCGCAACATCCTCGACATCAAGCCCGACGATTACGCCCATGTCGCGCGCGGCACGCACAAGATCGCCGCCGCTGCGATGAAGGCGTTCAAGGCCGACGGCATCACCGTGCAGCAGTTCAACGAGCCTGCCGGCGGACAGGTGGTGTTTCATCTCCACATGCACGTGATGCCGCGCCACGAGGGTGTAGCGATGCTGCCGCCCGCCAGCCGCAAGGAAGACGTCAAGGTGCTGGAAGAGAACGCGACCAGGCTGATCGCAGCGCTGAAGGCGGGCTAACGCTCTCCACTCGTCATTGCGAGCGAAGCGAAGCAATCTAGGCTGCCTCGGCAGAGACAGTCGGGATTGCTTCGTCGCAAGGGCTCCTCGCAATGACGGCTGGAAAGACCTCACTCCGTCTGAAAATCCCCCGGCTGCGGCGCGGCCAGCGGCGTGAACTCGCAGCGGTCAGGCTTGATGTCGATCAGCGGCGTGTTGTCGATGCAGTCGAGGCCGCGCACCAGAATGGTGCTGCCTTCGATGCCCACGAGCTTCACGATCGAGGTGCCGATCGGATTCGGTCGCACCGGCGAGCGCAGCGAAAACGTGCCGCGGGTTTTCTCGTTGTTCTTCGGGCTCTGCAGGACGATGTCGCGGCGGGAGCGGTCGAGCCAATACAGCACTTCGAGATTGCTGTAGAAGTCCACGCCCTTGATCGCCGGTACGAACGGCTCGAAAATCTCGAGTCGGCATATCGGACCATCGGCGCGGCCCTGCCGCGGCGTCTCCAGCCGCGAGGTCCAGGGCGTACGGATGCGGCCGACGAAGAAGAGGCCGACATCCTCCGTCGACGGCAGCTCGATGGCGACCTCGCCCTCGCGGAGCTCGTTTTCGCGAACCATATTTCCAATTCCCTACTATTCGCGAGGGTTTTAGCCCAACCACCACCTGCCGGCCAGCATGAAGACTTCGCCCGCCACCACGCCCGCGAAGATCGAGCGGCGGGTCAGCAGGAAGACGACGAGGCCGGCGGCCACCGCGCCATAGCGCAAGGCGTCCGGCACGCTGGCAAGCGCTCCGGGCGGCTCGACCACGATCTGGGCGATGACGCCGGCCAGGATCGCGGTGGCGACCGCCCTCACCCAGACCAGGAGCTCGGAGCCCTCGTCGATGCCGCCGCCGAACCACAGGCCGAGCATGCGCCATATCTGGTTGGGAACAACGCCGGCGACGAACAGCACGGCGAGCGCGTGCCAATCGCCGATGAGCTGCGCGAAATTCATGCGCGCACCTCCCGCCACCAATGCACGCCATAGGCGATCGTGCCGGCCGCAATGCCGCTGACGAGGATGTCGAGACCGGAGTTCATCTTCGCGGCCAGTGGATAAAGGAGAATCCCCAGCACGAGCGCCACGACGTCCGCGATCTCGCGGCTGTTGCGCGCGGTCGAGAACAAAAAAAGACAGCGGGGTCAGCAGCAGGATCGCCGCGCCCAGCGTCTGCGTGAGGTTGGCGGCGAGGAAATAGCCGACCGTGTTGGCGGTGAGGCACACGGAGACGAGGCCACAGCCGAGGCCGTGAACGAAGGCGATGCGCCGCTCGCGCGGCACCTGCGGCAGGAAGCGGTGGCACTCGACCCACAGCGTCACCGCGGTGAGGTGCGCCGCGAAGATCAGCTCGCGCCGCTTGGTCGTTGGCGTCCGCATCAGCGGCAGCACCGAGACCACCATCGGAAACAGCCGGATCGCGCTGACGGTCACAGCGATCGCCGACTGGATGATGGTCGCACCCGAGCCGAGCGTGGTGATCAGGATGATCTGAGCAGGACCCGCCCAGACGAACAGCGTCGAGGCGAGCGCCCAGGCCAGGCTGAAGTGAGTGTCGTGGGCCAGCGCGCCGATGCCGAGATAGGTCACGAACAGGACGATGGTGAGGATCGTCTGCGTGATCGAGCGCAGCCCCCACGCGAAGGCGCGCCAGGGACTTTGCCATTGAGGGGAATCGAGCGGAGGGAGCGCCACGGGAGTTTGGGCCGGGGAGAGGAATCGTGCCTGCATAACGGGCGATGCGCCGACCGGCGTCAAGGAAGCGCGCGGCGGGGCTGGCATGCGTACTAAACGCCGCACCCAGCGCCGTCATTCCGGGGCGCGACGAAGTCGCGAGCCCAGAATCCATCGCGCAGCGGTGACTGCGGGAAAATGGATTCCGGGCTCGCGCCAAGGGGCGCGCCCCGGAATGACGAGGGCCGAGAGACCCACCCTACCCGCTGACGCCCCTGTTCTTCAGTACGAAGCACGCTCCACCGGCTTTGCGGATGCGGTTGCAGAGATCATCTGCCTCGCTGCGCGTATCCGCGCCGATACGAACCTGGTAGAACGTGTGCGTGCCGCGGCTACGCATCACCGATGAGAGCAGGCTCGGATCGCGGCCGCCGATCACCGCGCTCAGCCGCGTGACGGCGCGGGAATACATCGCCAGCGCTCTGTTACGGTCGAAGCCGGCCGCGAGCTGCACGCCCCAGACCTTTGCCGCGGCGAGCTCGACATGCTGCTCGAGTTCGGCGACGAAGGCATTTGGCGCACGCTTCAACAGCGCCATCAGAGCGCGGCAGCTCGTCGGCGGCGAGCTCGGCGGCCCCTTCCCGGTCGCACCGGCCTTGGCCCAGGCATCGACCGTTGCGCCGGTGATGGCGAAAACATAGTTGCGCGTCTGCTCGGGCATGCCGCCGGTGCCGGCAAGCCATTCCTGCACCCGCCGCGGCCCGGCATTGTAGGCGGCGGCCGCAAGTCCGAGATTGCCGAACTGGTTGCGCAGCTCGTTCAGGAACTCCGCCGACTTCGGCAGCGCCTGCACCGGGTTGAAAGGATTGAGCAGCCCGCGCTCGCTCGCGGTGCCTGGCATGAACTGAGCGATCCCCTGCGCGTGCTCGCCGCTGCGCGTCATGGGCCCCATCGCGTCGGCCTGGAAGCGGCTTTCCTGCCAGATGACGCGGGCGAAGAACTCCAGCGGAAGATTGGCATCGCGCGCGGCTGCCTCCACGATCAGGCAGATCGATTCCCGCGTGTCGCTCTCGCGCGCATCAGGCTTTTCCGGCGGCCTCGCGAGCTCCTCGACGCTCGGGTGCACGAACCGGTTCGGCGCCTCCTGGCCAAGCGCAGGCCACGCCGCGAGGGCGTGGCACAACACGGCGAGAACCCGGGCTATACGCATGGCGTCCACAATACAGGGGAAATCGGACCTTGACTTGGGGGCCCAGCCAACTAGCAACGGGCGACAGTATCAACGCCGGTCCCGCCCTGATGGTTACAATCTATTTTGATCTCGACGGCACGCTGACCAACCCGAAGCCCGGGATCACCCGCTCGATCCAGTACGCGCTGGAGCGGCTCGGCGTCGCGGTGCCGAGCGAAGACGAACTGGTCTGGTGCATCGGCCCGCCCCTGCATGCGAGCCTGGAAAAGCTCACTGGCCGCGCGGAACTCGCCGACCGGGCGCTCGTGCTCTATCGCGAGCGCTTCAGCGATGTCGGCCTGTTCGAGAACGAGGCCTATAGCGGGATCAACGACACATTGTCCTCGATCGCAGCAACGCGTCAGCGCATGTTCGTCGCCACCAGCAAGCCCGCGGTCTATGCCAACCGCATCATCGATCATTTCGGCTTGCGGCCCTATTTCGAGCGCGTGTTCGGCTCCGAGCTCGACGGCACGCGGGTCGACAAGCGCGACCTGCTCCGCTACGCGCTCGACGAAGCCAACGTCGATCCCCGCAGCGCGATCATGATCGGCGACCGCAGCCATGACGTGGTCGGCGCCCGCACCAACGGCATGACCGCCATCGGCGTGCTCTACGGCTACGGCAGCGAGTCCGAGCTCATGGAGGCCGGTGCACATCACATCTGCGCCGCACATCCCGAGCTGCTTGGCCACTGTGTGGCCTCGCGGGCCACGTAGACATCAGTCCCAGCCTTCGCTTTGGACGAAGGCAATGCTCGGCAATTCCAGATTGTCAGGTCCTGCGGCGTGCATCAGGGTGGCCCGCATGAGGACTCACTCGACGATAAGCGGATCGGAGCTGTTGCTGGGTGTGATCGCGATCCGGCTCGCGGTGCTGGTCCTTGTGGGCTGGAGCCTGACGCTCCTGCCGCGGCAGGCGCGCGACAGCGAACTCGCCTGCTTCTCCCCGCCCGCAACAAGAAACGAGGCTCAGCCTCAAGCGAAGACGATCGGCCCGCGCGTTAGCGATGCCGCATTGGATGACATGCGTTTGCACGACTAGGCCGTTCCCGGGCAAGGCCGGCATGTGAGCGATAGCTGATGCCGCTCGGCCTCGATCAGGGCATCGGCGCGGGAGTCTGGTCGAATGCAAGTTCAGTCAGGAGATCCGCCTCGGCAATTTCAGCCTGATCCTCGGACGCAACATTTTGCTGCAGGTCCGCGACGAAGGGGTGCTCGATGTCCAGCACCTCTACATCGACACAACAAAGCCGGATCTGGTCGGCCGCATGGAAGGCGTGCCCTACACACGCACACGTGACAAGTTCGAGCCGAGCGCCGCACTGGGCCAGTCGCTTCTCGCGAAACACATGGAATGAATGTGGATGCGTGCCCCACGAGGAGGAAACATGAAAAAGTCTGTCACCTTCAGCTTCATCGCTCTGGTCCTGAGCTTGATGGGAGCCGGCCATGCACAAACCACAACTCCGCCGACGCCTACCACGCGAATCCTCGCGATCGGGACGTTGAACCCCGGCGTCGATCCCGTCGCGGCGCGGGCGATCCTGCCGGCGGAAGTCAGGGAGACGGTGAAGCTCTATCTGGATGGCAAGATCGAGCAATGGTACTCGCTCCAGGGGCGTCCCGGTGTGGCTTTCATTCTCAACCTCACGGACCCGGCAGCGGCGCACGAGATGCTCGAAAAGCTGCCTTTGGGGCAGGCCCATCTCATGAGCTTCGAGCTCATCCCGCTGGCCCCGCTCAATCCGCTGCGGCAATTGCAGGGCATGGCACCGGGCTCGCCATAGGGGACTTGAGCTGCATCAAGCCGGCCCGCGCCGGCCGTGGCATCGTGCGCCCTGCGAGGCCACCGAATGCGCCGATTTGCCATGAAGGCCCTGTTCACGGTGCTCGATCTGAACCGCGCCGAGCGGACGCGCATCGATTGGGATCGCACCGTTATCGTCGTCTCGACGGCGGTAACGATTGGGCTCGTCGCGCTCTACATCTTCGGCAAGTCGACAGCGCGCTGGTAAGCCCACGAAGGCCGTCCTCCCCCATGCTCAAAGCGCCGGGGGGCCTGCTTGCAGCAAGGGAACCGTCCGCGTCCTGCCGGGTTGCGATCAATCCTGCAATTTCATAATCCGGGGATGTTCACGGCCCTAACCAAGCTCGCCTCTCTCATGTCGTTCGCCCCTATCGAGCATGCCGACGGCCTGCCGCAGCCACAGCGCAACCTGGCGATCCTGACCATTGCGTTCGGTATCATCATGGCGGTCGTCGACAGCGCCATCGCCAACGTCGCGCTGCCGACAATCGCGGCCGACCTCGACGCGAGCGCGGCCTTCTCGATCTGGATCGTCAACGGCTACCAGCTCGCGATCACGATCTCGCTGCTGCCGCTGGCCTCGCTCGGCGAGATCGTCGGCTATCGCCGCGTCTATCTGGTGGGGCTCGCGCTGTTCACGCTGGCATCGGCGTTTTGCGCACTGGCACACACGCTGCCGCTGCTGACGATCGCGCGCATCGTCCAGGGTTTTGGCGCGGCGGGAATCATGAGCGTCAATGCGGCGCTGGTGCGCTTCACTTATCCGCGCACCCTGCTCGGCCGCGGCATCGGCCTCAACGCGCTCGTCGTCGCCTTCTCGGCCGCGGTCGGCCCGACGCTCGCCGCAGGAATCCTCGCGGTTGGGAGCTGGCCCTGGCTGTTCGCCATCAACGTGCCGCTCGGCGCGCTAACGCTGGTCCTGGGCCTGCGCAGCCTGCCGCACACCAAGCCCGCGAGCCATTCCTTCGACTGGCAGAGCGCAGGGCTTTCGGCGATCACGTTCGGGGTCGGCATTGCCGCCATCGACAGCGTCGGCCATGACGAAGCCCCCGTCGTGTACCTCGTCCAGTTCGCGATCGCGATCGTCGCGGGCGCGATACTGATCTACCGCGAAACCCACATGACTTCGCCGCTGCTGCCGGTGGATCTTTTGCGCATCCCGGTCTTCGCGCTCTCGATTGCGACCTCGATCGCCTCGTTCTGCGGGCAGATGCTGGCCTTCGTCGCGATCCCCTTCTACCTCCAGAGCCGCTTCGGCTATTCGGCGGTGCATATGGGCCTATTGATCACGCCCTGGCCGATCGCGGTGGCGTTCGCGGCCCCGCTCGCCGGGCGCCTGGTCGAGCACTATCCGGCCGGCCTGCTCGGCGGCATCGGGCTCACGCTGTTCGGCTGCGGCCTCGCCGCACTCGCCTTCCTACCCGCGAGCCCGACGCCGCTCGACGTGATCTGGCGCATGGCGCTGGCTGGTGCCGGCTTCGGCCTGTTCCAGACCCCCAACAACCGCACCATGATCGCCGCCGCCCCGCGCGAGCGGTCCGGCGGCGCCAGCGGCATGCTTGGCACGGCGCGCCTGCTCGGCCAAACCACCGGCACAGCGCTGGTGGCGCTGTTCCTCGGCCGCTATCCGCAGGAAGGGACCCGGATCGCGCTCCTCACCGGCGTCGGTTTTGCGCTCTGCGGCGCCACGCTGAGCATGCTGCGGCTATCGCCCGCGGGCGCGCGCGGCGCCGAGCAAGTCCGTGTGCAGGACGACCAGCGGCTGCGGGGCGAATAGCAAGAGCCCGCGCCCAGGTTTCTGCCATTCTCGTGCACAACCGGTGCGTGGCTTAACTATTTGGACCAACGACGTATTGCCCTCCCGTTCTGATTGCGCTTCACTGGCGGTGGGACAAGGGCATTTCATGCGTTCATTTGGGATTGTGGCGCTCAGCGTCATGCTGGGCGGCTGCGCGTCTGTCACGCGCGGCACGACCGAGAACATCAGCATTTCATCTACACCTTCGGGCGTTGAAGCCGTTGTCAGCGGAATGGACGTTCCGACCACCTGCACAACGCCTTGCTCCGTGGTCGTCAAGCGGAACGCCGACATCTCGATTACCTTCCAGAAGGAAGGCTATGAACCTCAGATCGTGCCGCTCAGCCGAGACATACCGACCTCAGGGGCCGCCGGCTTTGCGGGCAATCTCCTGCTGGGCGGTGTCGTCGGCATGGGGGTCGATGCCGCGACGGGGGCGGCAACCGATCACAAGCCGAATCCGGTCATCGTGACGATGCAGCCGTCAGCGCCCGCCCGCGCGCGGCCGCCTGCGCCGAAGAGACCGCGGCCGCCGCCTGCCACCGCGCCTGAAGCCGGCACTTAGACTCCGGCACTGCAACGCAAACAAAAAAAAGCCGGCTTTTCAAGCCGGCCTTTTCGATTCATGACGCTCGCGATCAAGCCTTGACCAGCGGGCCTTTGGAGGTCGGCCCCTTCGAGCCGCCAGGGCCACCGCCCGGCTTGGACTTGCCTGGCGGGCGCTTGCGGGTGCCGGGCAGCTTTTCCTGCTTCGGCGTAACCGGGCCATCGAGGAACTCGAAGCCGATCTTGTCCTTGGTCTCGTCGGCCTCGTCCTTGACCAGGACGACGCGGACGTGGCCGCCACCCTTCAGCTTGCCGAACAGCACCTCGTCGGCCAGCGGCTTCTTGATGTGCTCCTGGATCACGCGGGCCATCGGCCGCGCACCCATCTGCTCGTCATAGCCGTGCTGGACCAGCCAGGTCTTGGCGGGTTCGGTCAGCTCGATGGTGACGTCGCGGTCGCCGAGCTGCGCCTCGAGCTGCAGCACGAACTTCTCGACCACCGTGCCGATCACCTCGACGCTGAGATGGCTGAACGAGACAATGGCATCGAGACGGTTGCGGAATTCCGGCGCGAACTGCCGGTTGATCGCCTCGTGGTCGTCGCCTTCCCGCTTCGAGCGCGTGAAGCCGAACGCCTGCTTGGCGAGATCCGACGCACCCGCGTTCGTCGTCATGATCAGGATCACGTTGCGGAAGTTGACCTGCTTGCCGTTGTGATCGGTGAGCCGGCCGTGATCCATGATCTGGAGTAGCACGTTGTAGAGGTCGGGATGCGCCTTCTCGATCTCGTCGAGCAGCACCACGCAATGCGGATGCTGGTCGACGCCGTCGGTGAGCAGGCCGCCCTGGTCGAAGCCGACATAGCCGGGAGGCGCGCCGATCAGGCGCGACACGGTGTGCCGCTCCATGTATTCGGACATGTCGAAGCGCAGCAGTTCGACGCCGAGCGACGCCGCGAGCTGTTTTGCGACCTCGGTCTTGCCGACGCCGGTCGGACCCGAGAACAGGTAGCAGCCGATCGGCTTCTCCGGCTCGCGCAGGCCGGCTCGCGCCAGCTTGATCGAAGCGGCGAGCGACTCGATCGCCTTGTCCTGGCCGAACACGGTGCGCTTCAGGGTCTGCTCGAGATGCTTGAGCACCTCGGCATCGTCCTTGGAGACACTCTTCGGCGGAATCCGCGCCATCGAGGCGATCGTGGTCTCGATCTCCTTGATGCCGATCGTCTTCTTGCGCTTGTTCTCGGCCACCAGCATCTGCGCCGCACCGGATTCGTCGATCACGTCGATCGCCTTGTCCGGCAGCTTGCGGTCGTGGATGTAGCGCGAGGAGAGCTGAACGGCGGCCTCGATCGCCTCATTGGTGTACTTCAGCCGGTGGTAGTCCTCGAAGTACGGCTTGAGGCCCTTGAGGATCGCGATCGCGTCCTCGACCGTCGGCTCGTTGATGTCGATCTTCTGGAAGCGCCGCACCAGCGCGCGGTCCTTCTCGAAGTGTTGGCGGTACTCCTTGTAGGTCGTCGAGCCCATGCAACGGATCGTGCCCGAGGCAAGCGCGGGCTTGAGCAGATTCGACGCATCCATCGCCCCGCCCGACGTCGCGCCCGCGCCAATCACGGTGTGGATCTCGTCGATGAACAGGATGGCGTTGGGATGCGCCTCAAGCTCTTTCAGCACCTGCTTCAGACGCTCTTCGAAATCGCCGCGATAGCGCGTGCCGGCGAGCAGCGTGCCCATGTCGAGCGAGAACACGGTGGCAGCCGCCAGCACCTCCGGCACCTCGCTGTCGACGATGCGCTTGGCGAGACCTTCCGCAATCGCGGTCTTGCCCACGCCGGCCTCGCCCACGAACAGCGGGTTGTTCTTCTGTCGGCGGCACAGCACCTGGATCGCGCGATTGATCTCGGAATTGCGTCCGATCACCGGATCGATCTTGCCGTCGCGCGCCTTCTTGTTGAGATTGACGCAATAGGTCTCGAGCGCCTCGCCCTTCTTCTTGGCGTCCTCGGTGCCCTTGGTCTCGGTCTCCTCGTCGACGCCGCGCACGGGCCGCGCCTCGGAGACGCCCGGCCGCTTGGCTATGCCGTGGCTGATGTAATTGACGGCGTCATAGCGCGTCATGTCCTGCTCCTGCAGGAAATACGCGGCATGGCTCTCGCGCTCGGCGAAGATTGCGATCAGCACGTTGGCGCCGGTCACCTCTTCGCGACCGGAGGACTGCACGTGGATCACCGCGCGCTGGATCACGCGCTGGAATCCGGCGGTCGGCTTGGCGTCATCTGCGCCATCCGTCACCAGATTCTCGAATTCCGTTTCAAGATAATTGACCAGGCTCGCGCGGAGCTTGTCGAGATCGACGCTGCAGGCGCGCATGACGGCAGCGGCATCGGAGTCATCGATCAAGGAGAGCAAAAGATGCTCAAGCGTCGCGTATTGGTGATGACGCTCGTTTGCGATCGCCAGCGCACGATGCAGGGATTGTTCAAGGCTTTGGGAAAAAGTCGGCATTCGCGTCCTCTATGGCCCCCACCATCATGATCGTCATCGCCCGGTCAGGCAACAACAACCTTTGTCACATATAGTTATACAAGATCGCGGCGAAAGACCGGTTCCGCGACTCGGCGGCTGCACACCCACGGCCTTTTCGATGCAAAACCCGTTCCGAATTGGGCGGGATCGGCACCGGCGCAGAATTCCGGACCTTGCCGGCAGCAACAGGCGCCGCGCGCAGACATCACGCGACGATCACACTGCAACATACACAGGAGCCGGCCTCAACGCGCCGTGAGGCGTCTTACTTCTTTTCCATCACGCATTGCAGCGGGTGCTGGTGCTTGCGGGCGAAATCCATCACCTGCGTCACCTTGGTCTCTGCGATCTCGTAGGTGAATACGCCGCACTCCCCGATGCCGTGATGATGGACGTGCAGCATGATCTTGGTCGCGGCCTCGACGTCCTTCTGGAAGAACTTCTCGAGCACGTGCACGACGAACTCCATTGGCGTGTAGTCGTCGTTCAGGATCAGCACGCGGTACAGGTTCGGCCGCTTGATCTTTGGCTTGACCTTGGTGATCACCGACGTGTTCGGCCCCGTCGGACCGCCGGAACGGTTCTCGTCGTTGCTCATTCGGGGAGCTTGGGCGGCGGCGGCCGCGGACAGGTCAAATATGGAAGCAATCTGCGGCATGGCTCAGGCGTTCGAATTTCCCCATGGAAGCGAGTGACGGTCCGCCGCGCAGCTCCACCCTTCGGAGCTTCACACAGTCGCGCCACGTTGTTGGATCGCCGCTTCCAACCGGTCCGGTCCAGGCCGGATCGATTGCCGGGAATATGGGCCTGCCCCCGTCTTGCCGCAAGCGTGCAAAGGTTCGGCCGCAGCGGCCCCGATTCCCGGTCGGGGCGATCCCGGCCAAGGTTAATCAATCCGGACCGATTTGACAAAAATTTCCGCCTCGCCCGTTTAGAACATATTGACCAGGAACCTGACCGCAGCATGACCGCGGCGGTTTTGCGCGGGATACGCCCGGCTTTCCAAGGTCCAATTTACCTAGTGTTCAAGGGCTGTGGCACGAAATGGGGCAAAATCAGAGATTCGGGGATCGTCATGTTTCGTCTGCCCGTTGCCAGCCGCATTGGTCGACAGTTCGCCCGCTTCGCACCGGCCGAGCAAGGCAATATTGCCGTGATCTTCGCGATCGTGCTAGTGCCGATCCTGTGCTTCATGGGCGCAGCCGTCGACTACAGCCGCGCCGTTCGGGCGCGCTCTGCTATGCAGTCGGCACTCGACTCCGCCGTGTTGATGCTGTCGAAGGACCTGACCTCGGGCACGATCACGACCTCCCAGATCAACGCGCAGGCCCAGAGCTACTTCACCGGACTTTATACCAACACCGAGGCGCAAGGGGTTACCGTCGCGGCCACTTATACCGCGGCTAGCGGCAGCACGCCGGCGACCATCCTCCTGGCCGGCTCCGGCAATATCAAGTCGGACTTCATGCAGATCGCCGGCTACCCGACGCTCCCTTTCAATACGACGTCGACGACCACCTGGGGCGACGTCAAGATGCGCGTGGCGCTGGTGCTCGACAATACCGGATCGATGTCGCAAAATGGAAAGATCACCGCTCTGAGGAACGCCGTGGCCGGAAGCAGCGGACTGATCGATCAGCTCAGCAAGCTCAGCAAGAATGATGGTGACGTCTATATCTCGGTCATTCCCTTCGCCAAGGTCGTCAATGTCGACTCCAGCAACTACGGCCAGAGCTGGATCGACTGGACCGATTGGCTGAATCCGCCGACGGCGCAGCCCGCCAATGTGCCTGGAGGTTATCAAGCGAGCCTTCCCATGAATTGGCATGCCGTAGGACCGGGCGCGCGATGTCCTTGGTCGAACAGCAGCGGCGGCTTCTATTGCACAAGTGGGTCTGCGAACGGCAGCTCGAAATACACGGTCAGCGGCGTGAACGTTGTTCCCGCGAGTGGCTACATTTGCCCGAGCGTCAATGCGAACTCCCAAACGTTGTACAACGGCTGCTGGGAGAGCAAATCGGCGGGCACCGGAACGTTCTGCTCGGGGAGTTCGAGCTGCAGTTGCCCGCTGGATGCCTCCGGCAGTAAAGTCTCCGGCTGCAGTTGCACTGGCAGCGGCAGCAGTACGTCATGTACGGGCAATCTCTATACCCATGACTGGACGCAGCCAGGGCCTAACGACTTTATCCACAATACGAACCAGCCCCGGGTGAGCGCCGTCGTTGGCTTTGCCGGCAACAAATGGACGGCGACCAATTCGACGCCCACAGTGCAAAACAATTGGCAGCAAGCATCCACCAACCCGATCAGCACCTGGACAGGCTGCATCGCTGATCGCACTCAACCCAACGACGCGACCGGCGTGTCGCCGTCGTCCTCCGATGTCACGACGCTTTTTCCGGCCAACCAATACGTCTCCTATTGCAGCAGCAGCGCTTCCCCTCAGCTCGAGCCGATTATCCCATTAAGCTACAACTGGAGCGCGCTGAAGACCGCGGTCAACGCGATGCAACCAACCGGTAGTACCGACCAGGCGGTCGGGCTCGCCTGGGGATGGCAGTCGCTCCTGCAGGGCGCTCCGTTGAACGCGCCAGCGGAGAGCGCCAGCACGACCTACAACAGGGTCATCATCCTCTTATCCGACGGTCTGAACACTGCAGACCGCTGGCCGGCCTATGGCAACGGCAGCAATCAGACCACTACCTACGGCAACGGTACGTTCCCCGGCTCGATCGACGCCCGCCAGCAGATCCTGTGCGACAACCTGCACAACGCCAAGGATTCCAACGGTGTGCCGATGTACACGATCTACACCATCCAGGTGAACACCAGCGGCGATCCGACGTCGACCATCCTGAAGTATTGCGCGAGTAGCGCGGACAAGTTCTACGAGATCACCAGCTCGACCCAGATCGCGACCATTTTCAACACGATCGGAACGCAACTGAGCAAGCTCAGGCTGGCGAAATAGGCCGGCATGACCGCCCACGAAGAAAGCCCGGCTGAACCAGCCGGGCTTTTTGATTCCAGGACTCAGACGGGAGAGTTACTGAGCAGCCGGGGTAAACTTCGACACGACGGTCTCGACCGGCTTGAACGCCTGCTTGGCGAGGTCGCTGTAGAGGCCGGCGATCTTCTGCGATTCCGCCACGAAGGTCTCGTAGGCGGAACGGGCGAAATCGGTCTGCGCTTCCACGGCCTTTTCCAGCGACTTCACGCCGGAAAGCTTCTCGACGAAGGACTTGGTGTCTTCGAACGACTTCTTGGTGTAGTCGCCATAAGCGCTGGCGATCGCCTGGAGGCCGTGCTGCACCGAGGTCGCGGAAGCAACGCACTGCTCGAACTGCTCTTTCCCGTAGTTCTGAAAGTCTTCAACCTTGAACATTTCGGAATCCTTTTCCCTGGCTCGCGTCGGGAAGCCCCGGCTCCCTGACTCCGCTCAAAATTAGTGCAACGCACAAAAAAGTCAAGAATCCTTGTGCGACGCACAAAAATAGATCCAAGTCGCGGAGAACCCCGGGGATCCCCGCAAGGGTTCCTTAAGCTTTTGGAAACCGCGGCCCCCTACCCTGATTCCCTGGGCGTGTTCAGCTTCCGCAGGCGGTCGAAAGCCGTTTGAGAACATCACCTTAGCCAGAACAGCGGCTCAGGCCCAACGTCCTCCGCAGCGAACACCAGCGGAGGGACAGCCTGAGCAGGTAATGATCCCGGGTCCATTGGGCACAATTTCGCCTCACGAGCCGGTGATCAAGTTAGAAACGGGGACGGGGTTTCATGCTTCGTAAAAACTTGTCTTCATCGCGCTTGGCGCGGGTTGGCGTTTTCGGGCTTCTTACGGTCACCACAGCAGTCATCTTCACCACCGATGCTGCCGAGGCGCGGCGCCACCGCCGCCATTACGCGCACCACCGCGTGCAGCGCGATGTGTCCGAGAGCTCCAGCTCGAAATTCGCCTCCATCATCGTGGACGGCAATTCCGGCTCAGTGCTCCAGTCGACCAGCCCCGACGGACTGCGCCACCCCGCCTCGCTGACCAAGATCATGACGCTCTACCTGCTGTTCGAGCGTCTCGAGTCCGGCAAGATGAAGCTCGACACCGAAATGCCGGTGTCGCAGCACGCCGCCGATCAGGATCCGACCAAGCTGAATCTGCGTGCCGGCCAGACCATTCGCGTCGAGGACGCGATCAAGGGTCTCGTCACCCGCTCGGCCAACGACGCAGCGGTGGTGATCGCGGAAGCGATCGCCGGCGACGAGGACGACTTCGCCACGATGATGACGCGCAAGGCGCGCTCGCTTGGCATGTCCAAGACGGTCTACCGCAACGCCAACGGCCTTCCCAACGACGAGCAGGTCACGACCGCGCGCGACCAGGCTACGCTCGGCCGCGCCATCCAGGAGCGCTTCCCGCGCTACTACCGCTATTTCTCGACCACCACGTTCAACTGGCGCGGACAGTCGATCCGCAACCACAATCACCTGCTCGGCAGCGTCGAGGGCGTGGACGGCATCAAGACCGGCTACACCCGCGCCTCCGGCTTCAATCTCGTGACCTCGATCCGCCGCGGCAATCGCCATCTGATCGGCGTGGTGCTCGGCGGCCGCAGCGGCGGCTCGCGCGACGCCATCATGCGCAACCTGCTCGCCGAGAATCTCGAGAAGGGCGCGACTACTCACACTGTCGCTGCGGTCACCGACCGCAACGGCGCCGACGCCAATACCGACGTCGCCGATGCATCGGATACCCCGGCCCGTCCCGCTCCGCAGGTCCAGGCCGCGGCCGCCCCTGCCCCCGAAGCAGCCCCGTCGCGCCTCGCCTCGCGCCTGTCCGCCCTTGCGGCCGCGACCGCCGCGATGCCGCCGGCCCAGCCCAAATCTGAAACCAACAAGCCGGAAGCGAGGCCAACTGAATCCAAGATCGAGCCGGCGCCGCTGACGAATGGCGTGATCTCGAGCCAGCCGCTGGCCATTATCCCCGGCTCGTCGGAACCGATGAAGCCGGTCCGAGTGAAGACGGTTCAGGTCAAGGCCGGCGCCGTGAAGGTCGCCTCCGCCGCTCCGGCCCAAGTCGCACCGCAGGTCACCAACACGATTGCGGCCCGCTCCGACGTCGCGGAAACCTCCGGCGCCGTCGTTGCTCGGGCCGACCTCATCAACAAGCCCGAGGTCGCGAGCCAGCCGGAAGCGCCGAAGGCCGAGATCGCCCGCACCGAACTGCCGCGGCAGCCGGCTGGCTTCGGCACCGGCAACGGCATCCTGGGCGTACTGCCGGCCGCAACGGCCGCCGCGCCCGCCCCGGCTGCTGCAAAGCTCGCTTCCGCCGATCCGCAGCCGATCCAGATGAGCGCCACCACCAAGCCGGTCGTCACCCACAGCGGCTGGATCGTCCAGGTCGGCGCGCTCGAAAGCGAGAACGAAGCCCAGCATCGCATCGACGCGGCGCGCAGCTCGGCCCGCGGCCTGCTCAGCAAGGCTGACCCGTTCACCGAGCCGGTCGTCGCCAAGGATAATCGCAAGCTCTATCGCGCCCGTTTCGCCGGGCTTGAGCGCGACCAGGCCGAAGCCGTCTGCCGCGCCCTGAAGCGCGCCGAGATCTCCTGCATCACAGTCCGCAACTAATCTCCTGCCCCGCTCCGAAAAAATGCCCGCGCCTTGCGCGGGCATTTTTGTTTCCGCGAGCGATTTCGCAAACTCGGTTCCGTAACAACCTCTCGTCAAGGATTTACGGTTAAAACTTTACTCAAGGGATCGACCACGCCGACAATGGCGGGCATCGGGGCGACGGCAAACAGAGCAAGCGGAGCTCACGCGGTACGGGCGTTTGTAGCGTGGTGCCGGAGTTAGCCGTTATGCGTACGAAGCAAAGTATCCTTGGCCTCGTTTACACGGGCAGCGAGGTACGTCGAGCCCCCTTGGTCGGGATGGAGTTTCTTCATCAGGGACTTGTGAGCCCTGCTGATGTCGTCGCGCCCCGCTCCCGGCTGCAGGCCAAGGATCTGATAGGCTTCCTCCGTCGTCATTTTGCCGCTCGCCGCCGTGCGGCGCTGCCCCCCCTGCCGCATCGCTCTGCGCGTTTTGACGCCAAGCGGGAAACCGGCGGTCCAGATAGCTTTCAAGTAAGGCCACGCTCTCGGCGTCGAACGCCGGGACCATCGCCAGCAAGCCAGCGAGATCGAACTCGTCGAGATCGCGCCCGGCGTATGGCCCGGCAACGATCTGGCCTCCGAGCTGGCCGGAATTGTGGTCGAGCCGCATGTCCAGGAATTGCGAACGCACGCGCGAGGCTTGGCCAGACGGGCGCGACGCACCGCCACCGAACAGTCCTCCGACACCGCCGAAGCCGGCGTTCGCCAGCGGCGTCCAGCCGAGCAGCCCGGCGCCAAAAATCCCGAGCGGGATCGCCACCGCCAGTTCGCCCCGCAAGCCCGTGAAGGCTGCGACCGCCAGCGCCACTACGCCGCCGCCAAGCTTGATGGCGCGCGCCAGCGCTGCCGGATTGGCGGCACGGAACATCTGGAGCAGCAGATAAAGCGTGATAACGGCGACAGCGCCGGCGATCAGGGTCATGGCCGGAATATAGTCGCCCTGTTGTGAAAAAGCATGGCGTCCTTCCGTGCGTCCACGATTGGGTTCTGACACGAGAAGTTCGTTTGCCGATATGCGCCCTGCCCGATTATTCCGGCGTGGCTTGTGGTGCGCTACGGGGTGCCGTCCTGCAAGGCCGTGTTCGGGGCGATGTCGGTTCTGCTCGCTGCGGTGACGGAGGTGACGCCAGCTTCGCAGGGATGTGGCCACGTTTTGGGGGAGACTATGAACCAACGGGTTCAAGCCGCCGATCGTGCCGGCTGCCTGATCCTGCAAGGACGGTTGTTGCCGCCGTCGGTCGCGGCTCCTCCTCCACCGCAAGCCGCGCCGGCTTTACCGGCTACTTCATCTGCCCGATCAGCTTGGCCGCGCCGTTCGCGCCCTTCGCCAATTTCAACAGCGCCTCGCGGCCGCCGGCGGCGTAGGCCGCGGCAGCGCGCAACAGCTCGCGCAACTGCGCCGCCGCGCCTGGATCGAACCGGCACCATGCGCCGCCGGTCAGGCGCGCGATCTCGCGAAAGGCCCGTTCGGCTACCGCGTCATCGCCTTCCTGAAACAGGAAGACCGGCACCTTGAGCATGCCGAGCTCGCCGGCCTTGGCGCAGAGCTCATCGATTTTCTCCTCCATGGCGTCGCCGACGAAGACGACGGCACGCACGCCAGATGCAACCGCCTCGCGCCGCGCCTCACTCAGCACCTTGCCGATCTGCGTGTCGCCGCCGCGGCAATCGATCTTGCTCATGAGCGTCGCAAGTCTGGCGCTGTCCGATATCCATCCGGTTGCGCGGCACTCGTTGAGGCCGCGATAATAGACCAGCCGGATGTCGAGACTGCCGAGCGCCGCGGTCTCGCGAAACATGTCGGCCTGAAGCGCGCAGGCCATGTCCCAGGTCGGCTGCCGGCTCATCGTCGCGTCCAGCGCGAAGATCAGCCGCCCTTTCGCGCCGGGCGCATGCGGCGACAGCGCACGCGCCTTGGCTACGAAGGCGGCGATGTCCTCCGAGGTCGAGGTCCTGGCTTGCGGCAGCGGACCGCCTGCTTGCGCCGAGACGGCATCGCGCCCGCGTGGTTTGATGGGTTCGCCCGACATCCCTGCTTACACCTTGCGTGAGCAGCTAATGTGGTCAGCGTGCACGGCCCGGTCAATGTGCAAAGCCTCCGCAAGCAATGCCGGCGGAGGCTTGGAAATAAGTTCTGCCTGGACGCGAAACGTCAGCTTTTGACGTCAGCTCTTAACATCAGCTCTTGGCGGGCGCCATCAGGGCAACCGGGCCGGGTTCGAGGATCTTGGGCGGGGCCGAACGGGTGTCGACGGGCGCGATGTCGCTGTCCGTATCGCTCAGGAATTTGTCGAGCATGCCCTGGATCGAGTTCTTGGCCGCATCCGGACCGGTGTCACGCATGTCGTTATGCTGGAATTCGGTCTTCACAACCTGGATGCCGGCCTTCTCGCACTCCTCGTCGGTCGGGATCACGCCCGCATCGGTCTTGAACTGCGGATCCTTGGAACGGAACGACAGGATCTTGAACCTGCCGGCGGTGACGAAGGGCACGCGCAGATTGTCGAGCGTGACGACCTTCTTGACCTCATCCGGATACTGCTTGGCGAAGTACATCGTGATGTCGCCGCCCATGGAGTGGCCGACCATCGTTACCTTGTCATAGTCGGCATTGGGCTGAACCTTCTTCATCTCCTGCATGGCGAGATGAATGTTAGCGACGCCGCGCAGGATCTGCGGCAGCCGGCCGACATAGAGCTCGCCCGGCTTGGTCACCATCGGAGGATCAGTCGGCAGATCATGCTGCGGGCTCACAACCATATAGCCGCGCGCAGCGAAGATGTTGGCGAGGAAGCCGTACTCGGTGTTCTTGACGGTATTGCCGTGATTGATCACTGCGACCGGCAGCGTGATCATGCCGGCGTTCGCCTGCATTTCCTTGTCCCAGCGGACCGCGATGTCGACGGGCACCGGACGGTTGTCGCGCGAAGCATCATAGAAGGTGACGGTCTCGTGTTTGATCGCCCACTTGCTCGCCGTGAAATAGGCGACGCCGCAGAGGGCACTGACACAAACCAGAACGGCAATTCCACGCTTCATTTTCGTCCTCAGCCTCAGGCTCTTGCGGCCTGATCCCTGTTGAAAATCGTGTTGTTCCGGGGCTCTTTGGCCCCTTGTCGCCTATTCCCTAATATATGTCACAGCCACGTGACAGGAAGGCCAAATATTGTGAACTGACAGCCCTTTCATTGTGCGGCGCACACGTTTCTTGGGCATCCCGTTCTCGTACGGCTACGTCAGGGTGTAGATCACTATCCGACGCAACCGGTCTCGATCAGGTTCAATTTCCCAGTAGTCGCACGGGTAAAAACGGCAAGGCACGGACTCAGTTCCGGCGGGAACCGGCGATTTCAATCGGCCAGAAGTAGCGATATACCGCCGCGTCAGACGCCCAGGATGTCGTGGACCTCGAGCGGCTTGTCGACCTGGCTGAACCACTCGGCACGATTGGCCGCGCGGCGGCGGCCGCGCTCGTCAAGCGGCAGCTTGAGCTGGCGGAGCAGGCTCGTCACCTCTTCCCGCGCGGTGAGATGGCCGAGATTGGGCCGCATGCCGAGCGTCGCTTCGTCGATCTGGTCGAGAGCAGTCAGGCCACGCGGGAAAAACTCGCGATAGACGACCCGTTCGGCGAAGCCGTCGACGTAGCGGAAGCCGAGCCGCAGCGACAAATCCTTCAACCCGTCGGCGACGAGCTGCTTGTTGCGTGAGCCGAGCATCGACAGGCGGTTGCGCACGACGATCCAGTCCGTGGTCGCGCCGTCGAGCTGGCGGCGCTTGCGGCGGGCATCCCGCACCATCTCGGCGTAGTGGCTCTCGCCCGTCACCGCATAGCTGGCGGGATCGACGGTGCCGAGCACGTCGAAATCCAGGAAGCTGTCGTTGATCGGCGTGACCAGCGTGTCCGCCATCGAGTGCGCAAGTCGCATCAGGTAGCTGTCGGTACCGGGCGTATCGATGACGATGAAGTCGAAACTGCTCTCGACCGCCGAAACCGCTTCCATGAACTGCTGGAACTCGGAATTCTCATTCTCGGCGATCTGCATGGTCTCGCCGAGCTTGATGCAGCGATGCACCGGCAGTTCGAGGTCGAGCTTGGTGCGGCGCGCCCAGGCGGAACGGTTGCTGATGTAGCGGGTGAAACTCTGCTGACGGCAGTCGAGGTCGATGGTGGCGACGCGCTGGCCGGCCTTCAGGAGCGCAACCGCGATGTGCAGGGCGGTGGTCGACTTGCCGGAGCCGCCCTTCTCGTTGCCGAGCACGACCACATGCGCCGAGCCCGATTGGCCTTGGCTAGCTTGCACGAGCATAGCGATCCTCAACGCCCCTAACGAATATCTTCAAGTTGGCCGCGTCTGCGGTCAAGTGAAATGCGCGACAGGTAATGCAAATCGTAGCGCGCCGTTCTTCATCAGGAGTCGCGGCGGCGTTGCGCGTCTGTCATCCAGTCCACAATGTCGCGGCATCCCGCGCGGGATGCTGTGCCGCATCCGGATGCATGGCGTCCACGATCGCCGCTTGTTAAGGTTAGTCGGCCGGGCGCCGGGCCACGCCAGCGCCGATTCCCAACCCTGCCGAGTCCTGATGTCACGAAGCCCCTTGATCGCCCGCACGGTCCCTGCCCTGCGACGCGCCGTCGACACTCTTCGCAAGCGAAAGGCCACAATCGCGCTGATCCCGACCATGGGGGCACTCCATGACGGGCATGTGTCGCTGGTACGCCTCGCCAAGCGGCGCGCGAGCCGCGTCGTGGTGTCGATTTTCGTCAACCCGACCCAGTTCGCACCGACCGAGGACTTCGGTGCCTATCCGCGAACCTGGAAGGCGGACATCGCCAAGCTCGCGGCCGAGAACGTCGACATCGTCTGGCACCCCGGCGTCGAGGCAATGTATCCAGACGGCTTTGCGACCCGCATCGTGCCGGAGGGACCGGCGATCGCCGGCCTCGAGGACCGCTTCCGCCCGCATTTCTTCGGCGGCGTCGCCACCGTGGTCGGCAAGCTGTTCACACAATGCCGGCCGGACTTCGCGATCTTCGGCGAGAAGGACTTTCAGCAATTGCGGGTGGTGACGCAGATGGCGCAGGATCTCGATCTCGGCGTCAAGGTGATCGGCTCCCGCACCGTACGCGAGCGAGACGGGCTCGCGATGTCCTCGCGCAACGCCTACCTCTCGCCGGATGAGCGGCAGACCGCCACCGTCCTCTACCGCGCCATGAAGGAGAGCTCCGGGCGCATCCGCGCCGGCGAAGCGATCGCGCCCGCGATGGCGCGCGGCGCCGAGATGATCAAGGCGGCCGGCTTTGCGCTCGACTATTTCGAGGCCCGCCACGCCGCAACGCTTGCGCCGGTCGCCTCGCGCAAGGACGGCCCCTTGCGGATCCTGGTCGCGGCCAAGCTCGGCTCCACCCGGCTGATCGACAATATCGCGGTGTGACGGCCCAGTTCGATCTTGCACGTGGCGTGAGCGGCGTGCTGGCGCTGGTCCATGCCATGCCGCCCACCGACTGGGCGCGGCTGCATATCGTCACGCCGCCCTAGCTGGCCTTGCTCAGAGCAGTCCGAGATCGCGCAGCTCGCGCCGCATCGGCTCCGGCATGGCCGCGATCGAGCCTGCGGCGGACTTGCCGAGGTCGGGCGGGACTGAATCGTCAGTGAGATAGCGCCACCCCTGGAACGGGCGCATCGGCCGCGGCGACACCGAGATCACCTTCGGTTGCATCACGATCCGGCAACGGCCGATACCATCCTTGTCGCAGAACGGCTCGATGCCGATGATCTTTTCGCGCGCAGCGATCTCGCCCTTGATCACCCAGTAGAGCGACCCGCCCGCGAGGATCTCGGCGTCGCGCTTGGGGACCATGCGGGTGATGTGGATGTGATGTTGCGGCAGCCCCTTCTTCTTGGCGGCCTGCATCCGTTCGGCAATCCACCCCTTCAACTCCTTGACGGAGTCGCAGCCGACGGCGAGCTTGATCAGGTGTAGTGGCATGCCCAACCATTAGCCGGGCAGCCACGCATTTGGAATGACGATTCTATTGGTTATCCGCAGCCGCGGGAGCGGGAGCCGGCGTCGACG
>NZ_LGHM01000111.1 GCF_001908185.1 Bradyrhizobium sp. AS23.2 | reverse complement strand
CACCGAAGCTCCGCCGGTCGCGCCCGCGGGCAACGACCAGAGCCGCGACGGCTGGCTGTCGGACCTGCTGAACCGTACGGACGCCAACCAGGGTGCTCCGAACGGCCGTGAGGCCCCGCGTGGCCGCACGACACCCGCTCCGCAGCCGCAGGCTCCGCAGGGTAGCGGCAATCCGCTGGAATCGCTGTCGCTCGACATCGGCCGGCTGATGGACCGCAACCTTGCCGCCGAGATGTGGGATCGCTACCAGCGCGGCGAGAACAAGGCCTTCACCAAGCGCCTCTACACGCCCGCCGGCCAGAAGGCCTTTGATGAGGTCGCCCGCAAGTACCGCGCCGACCGCAACTTCAAGGGCACGGTCGACCGCTATGTCGCAGAGTTCGAGCGCCTGCTCGATGAAGTCGCCCGCGACGGCCGCGGCCCGCAGGAGCTGCGCAACCACCTGACCTCGGAGACGGGTCTGGTCTACACCCTCCTCGCCCACGCGGCGGGACGGCTGGGGTGAGACGCGGATAGCCAGTAGCGAATAAGAAAACGGAGGCCTCACGGCCTCCGTTTTTGTTATTGATGTCGAGGATTCAAGTCCCGCCGGGCTGCCCGAACGACAGTCGCTCCGCGAGGACGGCAGCCTGGGTGCGCGAGCCGACACCGAGCTTGCGCAGGATCGTCGAGACATGGCCCTTCACGGTCTGCTCGACGATGTCGAGCTCGCCCGCGATCTGCTTGTTGAGCTTGCCCTCGACGATCATTGCGAGAATGCGCAGCTGCTGCGCCGACAGCGAGGCCATGCGCGCGGCGAGCTCGACGTCGGCGTTCTGGATCGAGCCGCGGCCGCCGACGTTGGGCGGCATCCAGATTTCGCCCGCGAGGATCTTCGTGATCGCGTCCGCCATCTCGGGCAGGCTGAGCGATTTCGGGATGTAGCCGGATGCGCCATAAGCGATCGCGCGGCGGATCGTGGCGGCGTCCTGCCGCGCGGAGATGATCGCGACCGGCACCGTTGGGAATTGCGCCGACAGGATGAACAACGCGGCCAATCCCTGGATGCCCGGCATCGTCAGGTCCCACAGGATCAGGTCGATCTCGTCCGACTGGGTCGAGAGCACGCCAATCGCCTCGTCGAGGGACTGGCAGGCGATGATGTCGAGATCGGGCAGCACGGTCGACAGCGCGCTGCGCAACGCGGCCTGCACCAACGGATGATCGTCGCCGATAAGGATGCGCATAGTCACGCCAAGGAGGCTCCTTGTTTCGTCCCGAACCGCCGGCTCAAGGCTTCGCCGCCGAGGAAGCGCCGCAGCGCTGCCGGCTTGACCGGCTTCGACACGACCTCGCAGCTGCGCGCCCTCGCCTCTCCGCGTACCGCCTCGCTGCGATCTCCGGTGACGACGAGCGCACGGATGTCGTGACCCGACTTCTGCCGCAGATCGTCGAGAAAGTCCAAGCCGCTGCGCTCCCCATCGAGATGATAGTCGAGCAGCACCAGGTCCGGCGGGCTGGCTGCGGCCGTAGCCATCGCCTTGGCGGCATCCGATGCGACCAGCACACGATGCCCCCAGCCGCCGAGCAGCGCCGTCAGGCCATCGAGGATGGTCGCATCATTGTCGAGACACAGGATCGTCAGCGGCCGCTCCGCTACCGGCGGCACCGCAGCCGCGGCCTTGCGCTGAAGCGAGGTTCCCGGCCCGGACGCAAGCGGTACCGTGACGGCAAAGCACGAACCATGTCCCGGGCGCGAACGGACATCGACAGCATGGCCCAGGAGCCGCGAGACGCGATCGACGATCGCGAGCCCAAGGCCCAACCCCTTCTCCGACCCGGGCGCGAGGCGCTGGAACTCCTCGAAGATCCGCTTCTGATCCTCCGCGGCGATCCCGACGCCGGTATCCCAGGCCTCGATGCGCAGATCTCCGCCGCGCCGCCGGCAACCGAGCAGGATGCGCCCCTTTGGCGTGTAGCGAAGTGCGTTCGATAGCAGGTTCTGTAATATCCGTCGCAGAAGATGCGGATCGCTACGCACCGCGAGGCGGCAATTGACGACGCGGAGGACGAGCCCTCGCTCGCGCGCCATCGCCGAAAATTCCACGTTCAACTGCACGAGCAGATCTGCAATCGGAAAGTCGAGCGGCTCGGCACGAACGGCGCCGGCATCGTAGGAGGAGATGTCGAGCAGCCTGTCGAGCACATGCTCGGTCGAGCGCAGCGCCGTGATCGCGCTGCTCGCCAGGGTGCGTTCCTTGTCGGCCGCGCCAGATTGCGGCGAGGTGTGCAGGCTCTCGTCGAGCGCGGACAGGAACAGGCGAGCCGCGTTCAGCGGTTGCAGCAGATCGTGACTTGCCGCTGCAAGGAAGCGGGTCTTGCCGAGATTGGCCTGCTCGGCTTCCGCCTTCGCCTGTTCGAGCGCCTCGGTCCGCTCACGGACACGCAGCTCGAGATCCTCGTTGGCGTGCCGCAACGCTTCCGCTGCGCGATGACGCTCGGTCACGTCGGTGTAGGTCGAGACATAGCCGCCCTCGGCGATGCGATCGTAGACGATCTCGAGCACCGTGCCGTCCGGCCGCTTGCGCTCGTACAGATAGGGCCAACTCTGCGTGGCGACGTCGCGATTGACCAGGAGCGCGGCGAATTCGGACGCGGCATACTCGCCGCGCTCGACGTTGAAGGCGATGAGCTCCGCGAGCGGAAGGCCGACGCGCACAAAATCCGGCGGCAGGTCCAGGAGCGCGATCAAACGGCCGTTCCAGGCCGTGATGTTGAAATCGGCGTCAAACGCGCAGATGCCCTGCGGCACGCTCTCGAGCGTGCTCTGCAGGAGGCTGCGGTTGAATCGCAATGCCTCGGAGGCTTCATCAAGCATCGCCATCGCCGCCCGCCGCGACAGCGAATGCCCTTCCAGCGAAGCCGCGATCACCACCCGCGCCGAGGCCGCGCCGATTGCGCCGGCGAGAAGATTCTCGGTGAAGCGGATCGAGTCGAGATCGACCAGCCCCGACGGATCCAGGCGCGGCCCGGTTCCCGAGGTGCGAGCCGCGACATAGCTGTCGAACGCTGCCGCGCCGCGCTCCGCGCCGACAAAGCGCAGCGCGAGCGCGCGGAGATCGTCGAGGCGGACCACCACTCGCGAGGACAGCTTTGGGACCGATTCGCGGACGACACCATCCGCAAACGCCGCGGCCTGGTTGCGCTCGACGGTCGATTGCCATCCAAGCGCCGAGAACACGACGAAGCAGACGAGGTTGGCGGCGAGGCTCCAGAGCGTTGCATGCGAGATCGGGTCCAGCCCTTCGAGGCCGAACAGCGCGTTGGGCCTCAGGGAAGCGAGCTGCCACGGACCTTGCCGAACGATCCCCTCGATCGCGGGCCAGAGCAGCGCGGCCGAGGGCAGCAGCAGCGTATAGGCCCAGATGCAGAATCCGACGGCGATCCCGATCGCGGCGCCTATCTTGTTGGCACGCTGCCAGAACAGACCGCCGACGAACGCCGGGCCGAATTGCGCGACCGCGACGAACGACAGAAGACCGATCACGGTCAATGGATAGGCCTGGTTGACCAGGCGGTGCATCAGATAAGCGAGCAGCAGGATACCGAGGATCGAGAGCCTGCGCACCGCCACCAGCACCGAGGTCACCGGCCGGCTCTGCGTGCGCAGGCCGAAGAAGCGCGAGCGCAGCAGCAGCGGCATGATGACGTCGTTGCACAGCATGGTGCTCAGCGCGACGGAGGTCATGATCACCATGCCCGTGGCGGCCGACAGCCCGCCCAGGAAGGCGATCAGGCTGATGGTGCTCGCATCCGCTGCAATCGGGAGCGAGATGACGTAGGTGTCGGCGTCCATCATCGCACCGAACCTGGTAAGCCCGGCCGCGGCGATCGGCAGGATCAGCAGGCTGAAAAGCGCGAGATAGGTGGGATAGAGCCACGCGGCGGTGCGCGTGTGGCTTGGGCTCTCGTTCTCGACGACCGCGACGTGGAACGCCTGCGGCAGGCACAGGAAGGCGATCGCCGAGATGATGATCGTCGAGGGCCAGACCGGCTGCGTTGGGTCGAATGTCAGGATCCCGGCCAATTGCGGGTCCGATTGGAACTGCGACAGCAGAGCGGCTGGTCCGCCGGACAAACCAAACAGGACGAACAGCGCCACGATCAGGAATGCGACCAGCTTGACGACGCTCTCGAAGGCGATCGCGAGCATCAGCCCGCGATGATGCTCGCTGGCATGCACGTGCCGGACGCCGAACACGATCGCAAACAGCGCCATCGATGCGGCGACTCCGAATGCGGAGTCCTGCCAGAAGCGCAGTGCTTCGCCGCCCGCACGCTCGGGCTGCAGGATGAGATAGTCAAAGCTCTTGCCGACGGCCTTGAGCTGAAGCGCGATATAGGGAAGAACGCCAAGCAGCGAAGCGAGCGTCACGAACGCCGCAAGCACCTGGCTCTTGCCATAACGCGCGGCAATGAAGTCCGCGATCGAGGTGACGTTCTGCGCCTTCGCAATCGCGATCACCTTGGACAGGAGCGTCTGTCCGAACAGCAGCACCAGCGTCGGGCCGATATAGATCGTGGCGAAGTCGAGGCCACTCGTGGCGGCGCGACCGACCGATCCGTAAAAGCTCCATGAGGTGTTGTAGACCGCAAGCGTCAGGCAATAGCTGACCGCGGCGGCCCAGGATTTTGGCGAAACCAGCGGCCCGTCCACGCTCCGCCGATCGCCCCACCAGGCAATCAGGAACAGCGTGGTCACATAGCCGGCTGCGACCGCGAGTACGAGCCACGCTTGCAAGACATCCTCACTCGAGACCGGTCCGCCCGCCCACAGGCGGATTCGGGACGCGGGCGGATACTAGAGCGTTTTCAATCGCGTGGAAGGTACTTTCAGGACCGGCGGCCGGCTGTCCGGCCGCCGGTTGGAGATTGACCTCAGGCCGCCTCGCGCGACAGCCTGGCCTGCGGCAGGCGCTTGAGCGCGAGGTTGACCACGACGGCAACCACGATGTTGAGCGCGAGCGCCAACACCCCGGTGTAGACCGCAACCGTGCCCGCGCCGAAGTCGATGCCGTGCAGCGGCTTCAGCCCGTCCGACCAGGCGAGCCACGATCCGCCTGCAAGGCCGACGGCCCAGCCGGCCAGGAGCGCCGTGCTCGAGAACCAGTTCAGATAAAGGCCGAACACCAGCGCCGGGAGCGTCTGCAGTATCCAGAGGCCACCGAGCAGTTGCAGGTCGAGCGCAAACTGCGTCGGCATCAGCAGGATCGCGAGCAGCGCGCCGACCTTCACCAGCATGGAGGTGATCTTGGCGACCTTCGCCTCGCCCGCCGGCGTCACCTTCGGATCGACCCACACCTTCCAGAAGTTGCGGGTGAACAAGTTGGCCGCACCGATGCTCATGACGGCCGCCGGCACGAGCGCGCCGATCGCGATCGCGGCGAACGCAAAGCCCGCGAACCAGCTCGGGAACAGCGTCTTGAACAGCTCCGGCACGACGTCGTTGTTGCTCGCGAGCTTCAACCCCGCCGCGTGGCCCATGTATCCGAGCAGCGCGAGCAGACCGAGCAGCAGCGTATACGCCGGAAGCAGCATCGCATTCTTGCGAATGGTGTTACCGCCGGAGGACGCGAAAATACCCGTCAGCGTGTGCGGGTACATGAAGGCGGCGAGCGCCGAGCCCAGCGCCAGCGACGCATAAGGCACGATCTGCGACGGCGACAGCAGGATGCCGCCCGAGCCCTTAGCCGCGAATGCCGCATCCGCCGCCGTGAAGATCGCGCCGTAGCCGCCGAGCTTGGACGGCACGATCGCGATCGCGGCGATCACCACGATGTAGATCATGATGTCCTTGACGAAGGCGATCAACGCCGGTGCCCGCAACCCCGACGAATAGGTGTAGAGCGCCAGGACCAGGAAGGCGAGAACCAGCGGCACCTCGCCGCTCAGCCCTAGCGCCTTGATCGCCACCTCCATGCCGATGAGCTGAAGCGCGATGTAGGGCATCGTCGCCAGCACGCCGGTGGCAGCAACGGCAAGCTCAAGCCCGCGCGAACCGTAAGCACCGCGCACCACGTCGCCTGCGGTGACGTAGCCGCGCTCCTTGGCGACCTTCCACAACACGGGCATCACCGCGAACACGAAGGGATAGACGATGATGGTGTAGGGAAGCGCGAAGAATCCGTAGGCGCCGACAGCATAGACCAATGCAGGCACGGCGATCACGGTGTAGGCGGTGTAGAAGTCGCCACCGACCAGGAACCAGGTGATCCAGGTCCCGAACTTGCGGCCGCCGAGGCCCCACTCGTCGAGATGGGCGAGCGTCTCCGGCTTGCGCCAGCGCGAGGCGACGAAGCCCATGCCGGTGACGAGGATGAACAGTGTGAGGAATACGGCGAACGCCGCGCTATCGACATTAGTCAGCACGGCGCACGCTCCTGTAGACGATGTAGGTGAGCAGCGAGGTCAGCGGCACCCAGGCGAGCTGATACCAGTAGAAGAATGGGAAGCCGAACAGATAGGGCTCCCGGACATTGTAGAACGGCACAATCATCAGGCCGATGAACGGCAACAGCAGCAACAGACGTATCACGCTCTCCTCCCCTGCGAGTGAAATCGACGCGCTTTGCTTGAAGCGCGACTTGAGCGCGATATAGCTGACAATGACGGCCGGCCCCTCCCCCTACCTTGGCTCGGCCAGACCCCCATACTTTCGTATCGCCGCCTCACGAACGGAGCAGCGCGCATGATGCACATCGTCGCGCGCGGCTGATGCCTGTCGCGCGAGGACCTGTGTTGGGCGGAGAGGGACTGCTACTACCGCCGGCGCTCGGTCGCCGCCGCCGGCTTCGGCGGCTCGGGCGGCGGAGCTGGTTGCGAGCTGTTGCTGGCGCCGAACAGCACGCGGGTCGGGTTGCGGTCGAAATTGTTCACGGCCCGGCTGATGTCGCCGAGGGTGCGGCGGCCGTCGGACATCAGCGCGCCGGAGCGCTTGTCGAAATCGTCGGCCAGTTCGCGGATCGACCTCACCGCCTGGAACAGTTCGCCACCGTCCCTGCCGCCGGCCAGCGTGTTGAGGCCGAGCATGAGGTTGTCGGCCTTGAGCATCACGCCGTCGACCTTGGCCATCACGACGTCGATCTTCTCGGAGTTGCGGGCGAGCGAGTTGGTGAAGGTCTCGAGGTTCTTCAGCGAGTTCTTCACCGACTCCTGGTTGTCGGCGACGATCTTGTTGATGTTCTGCAGCGTGCCGCGGATCGCCTCGGTGACGTCCTGGAGCTTGTTGGGATCGGCCGTCAGTGTCGGAATGCCGTCCTGGTCGAGCGGCGGCGGGGCCGCGGCCTCCTCGCCGCCCTTGAGCGAGATCGCTGCAACACCGGTCAGACCCTGGAATTCGAGGCCGACCAGGGTGTCCTTGCGGATCGGGGCGTTGTTCTCGATCATGGCGAGTGCGACAACCCGCCGCGGGTTGTCCAGCTTCACCGAGACCACTTCACCCACCCGGATACCGTTGAAATTGACGCTGCCCCCGTTACGCAGGCCCGCCGCCGGGCCTTCGAACACGACGCGCAGCGGACTGCGCTGCTTGGTGGTGTGCAGCGACTGGAACCACAGCACGAAGCCAATCGCCGCGGCGATCACCGCCAGCGTGAATGACCCGATCAGTACGTAATTCGCCCGCGTTTCCATCAGGTGCTCCGGCTACTCAACCCAGCTGCTTCAACCCATGACCGCGCGGGCGCGCTTGCCATGGAAATATTGCCTCAACCAGGGATGCTGCGAGGCCTGCATGTCGGCGATCGACCCTGCCGCAATGATCTTACCGTTCCCTAAAACGGCAATGCGGTCACATGCTGTGTAAAGGCTGTCGAGGTCGTGCGTTACCATGAAAACGGTCAGTCCCAAAGTGCGCTGGAGCGTCCGCACCAGCTCGTCGAAGTCGCCCGCGCCGATCGGGTCCAGACCCGAGGTCGGCTCGTCCAGGAACACGAGGTCGGGATCGAGCGACAGCGCGCGTGCAAGTGCGACGCGCTTGATCATGCCGCCCGACAGTTCCGATGGAAACCGCTCCGCGACTTCGGGCTTGAGGCCGACCATGGTGAGCTTGGCCATGGTGATCTCGTCCATCAGCCGCTGCGAGACCCGGAGATATTCGCGCATCGGGAACTGGATGTTCTGCCGCACGGTCAGCGAGGAGAACAGCGCGCCCTGCTGGAACAGCACGCCCCAGCGGCGCTCCACGTTGCGGCGTTGCGATGTGTTGGAGGAATCCAGATCGACGCCGAACACCTCGATGCTCCCGGCAAGCTTCGGCACGAGGCCGATGATGGTGCGCGTCAGCACCGACTTGCCCGCGCCCGAGGGGCCGACAAAGCCCAGGATCTCGCCGCGCTTGACGTCGAGGTCGAGCCCGTTGAGCACGCGCGTCGCGCCGAACTGCACGGTCACGTCGCGGACGCGGATGATGGGGTTTTGGATCTCGCCTGCCATCGTCACATTCCGATCGAGGCGAAGAAGATGGCGAAGACGCCGTCCATCACGATGACGAAGAAGATGCCCTTCACGACCGACGCGGTCGTGTGCTGTCCGAGCGATTCCGCGCTGCCCTGCACGGCGAGGCCCTCGACGCAGGCGACGATGCCGATCACCGCAGCCATCACCGGTGCTTTCACGATGCCGACGATGAAATGATCGATCGAGATGGCGTCGCGCAGGCGCAGCAGGAACGCTTCGGGCTCGACACCGCCATAGAGCCAGGCGACGAGACCGCCGCCATAGAGCGCGGCCATCGCACCGAGGAAGGCCAGGATCGGCAGCGCCAGCACCAGGGCCAGCAAGCGCGGCAGCACCAGGACCTCGATGGGGTCAAAACCCATGGTGCGCAGCGCGTCGATCTCCTCGCGCATCTTCATCGAGCCGAGCTCGGCGGTGTAGGCGCTGCCGGAGCGGCCGGCGACCATGATCGCGACCAGCAGCACGCCGATCTCGCGCAGCACCAGCACGCCGAGCATGTCGACGACGAAGATGTCGGCGCCGAACCGGCGGAAATGAAAAATGCCCTGTTGCGCGATGATGCAGCCGATCAGGAAGGTGATCAGCACGATGATCGGCACCGCCCGCCAGCACACCTGCTCCATGTGGTGCACGGTCGAGGTCAGGCGGAACGAGCGCGGGTGAATCAGCACACGCCCAGCCGCAGCCAACACCGCGCCGAGCATGTCCACGAGGCCCGCGACCGTCCCGGCGATACCGGCGACAGTGCGGCCGATCTGCTCCAGCATGCCGGTAATGGTCACAGTACCGGTGTCGATGACGGGCGTCGCCTTGACCCGCCGGACCTCGTCGACGAGGCTCGAATAGTTCGCGGAGAGCCCCGCGATCTGCGCCTCGACGGCCCCTTGCGTCAGGCTGCGGCGCAGCCGCTCGATCAGCCAGGCGCCGAAGGTGTCGAGCTGGGCGACCTCGGAGACGTCGATGAAGATGCTTTGCGGGGTGCCAGCGAGCTTCTCCGCGTCGGCCACCATCCGCTCCAGGACCGGCGCGAAGCTCGCGGTCCAGGTTCCGGTGGCGCAAAGAGCCAGCGCGTTGCCCTTGGCAATCCGTTCCAGCTTCGGATCGCCGTTCAAGATGTCCGCTCCCGTCCCGAGGCGGAGGAAATCAGATCGTTGCGCACGCGCCCTTACCTAGAAAAGGTACCCCAACTGGCCATTGTTAGTTGCTACAGGTAACCAGCAGGTTCAGATTTCGCCAGAGTTCAAAATGACTTCCAGCAAAGTTCCGTCCCTCTCCGCGCGAATCGAGCGCTTTCCCATCGCCGGCAGTTTCACCATCAGCCGGGGCGCCAAGACCGAGGCCGTCACCGTCGTGGCCGAAGTGAGCCAAAACGGCCTGACCGGCCGCGGCGAGTGCGTGCCCTATCCCCGCTATAGCGAGACGCCCGAGGCGACGCTAGCCGCCCTTCAAGCGATGCAGGACGCCGTAGCCGGCGGCCTCACGCGGCAGACCCTGCAAGCCGCCATGCCACCCGGCGCGGCCCGCAACGCGCTGGATTGCGCCCTGATCGACCTCGAGGCCAAGTCGGCCGGCCTGCGCGCCTGGAGCCTCCTGGACCGCCCGGTGCCGGGCGAGCGCACCACGGCCTACACGATCTCGTTAGGTACCCCCGACGCCATGGCGGCGGCGACCGCCAGGGCGGCGCACCGGCCGCTGCTCAAGATCAAGCTCGGTGGCGAGGGCGATGCGGAGCGGATCGCGGCGGTACGCAAAGCCGCGCCCGAATCCGAGCTGATCGTGGATGCCAACGAGGCCTGGACCGAGGCCAATCTCGAGCGCAATCTCGCCGCCTGCGACGCCGCCGGCGTCACCCTGGTGGAGCAGCCGCTGCCGGCCGGCAAGGACGACGCGCTGGCGCGGATCAGGCGCCCGCTCGCAGTCTGCGCCGACGAGAGCGTGCATGACCGTGGCTCGCTCGCGCCCTTGCGCGAGCGCTACGACGCCGTGAACATCAAGCTCGACAAGACCGGCGGCCTCACCGAGGCGCTGGCGATGGCCGATGCCGCGCAGGCGCTCGGCTTCGAGATCATGATCGGCTGCATGGTCGCGACCTCGCTGTCGATGGCGCCGGCAATGCTGGTGACGCCGCAAGCGCGCTTCGTCGATCTCGACGGCCCGCTGCTGCTGGCGCGCGATCGCGACCACGCCCTGCGTTATGACGGCAGCCTGGTCTATCCGCCCGACGCCTCGCTGTGGGGATGAGCCCTGAGGCGGTGCCGTGCCGACCAGATGACGAGCGCTCCGGCAGCGGCCATCGCCGCCATGACATAGTACAGGCCGTCGCCGATGCGGGCGTAGATCGCGCCTGACGCGATCGAGGTCGTCGCGCCCAGAAGCCCATTGCACGCGGCGTAGTAGCCCTGCCCCCGCGCGATCTGATGCGGCGGCACGCGCTGCACCAGCAGGTTCATGGTGCCGACGATCGTCATGCCGAAGGTGAGGCCATGGCCGAGCTGCACGATCGCGAGCAGCGCCAGCGGCGGCTCCTGCGCCGTGACGATCCAGCGCACGACGGCACTCGCGCCGCCGATTGCGATCAGCGAGGACGGATGCAGCGAGAAACGCGGCGACAGCGCGAAGACGACAATCTCGGCGATCACGCCCAGCGTCCAGAGGCCCGCGATCGTGAGCCCGCCGAGACCGTGCGCCTGCCAGTTGATGGCCGAGAACGTGTAGTAGGCGACGTGGCTGCCCTGGATTAGCGCCGCCGAGGCGATGACGGCCCAGAAGCCGCCATCGCGCAGCAGCGCCTTGCCGGCATGCGTCTCGGCGGTCTTGCGCCTGACATCGTCGAGCGGCTGAAGCAGCAGGCTGGCGAGGACCGCGATGACAGCCCATGCGACGATGACCCAGATCAGGTCGCGCGCGGCGATGCTGTCGACGAGATAGCCGCAGGCGAGCGAGCCGGCGGCGAAGGCCGCCGAGCCCCATAACCGCAGCGGCCCGTAGTCGAGCCCGTAACGGGCGACACCGCGCAGCGCATAGGCATCGGTCAGCGGGGTCGTCGGCGTCCACATCATGCAGGTCAGCGCATAGATCAGGAACAGTGCCAGCGGCTGCTGCTGCAAGCCGACCGCCGTAAAGCCGATCGCCGTCGCCAGCACCGACACCATCATGCCGGCGCGAATGGCATGTCGCTTCTCGGCAAAGGCGGTGATTTGCGGCAGCGTGGTGAAGCGCGTGATCGCCGGCAGCGCGTTGATGATGCCGATCCAGGAGGCGTCGATGCCGATCGCCTTGAGCCAGACCGGAAAGAACGGCAGATGCGTGCCCGACACCGCGAATACGGCCGAGTAGAACACGGCGAGACTCACGGCGAATCGCCGCTTCACGGAATCTGGCGTGGGGATTTGTGATTCGCGTGCCATCAAACCAATTGCGATTCGGTCGATATCGTGGTGATCGTTACAGTAACGCGCAGCGATTTGCGCGACGAGATTGTCATGGCCAACGAAGCATTCGCCCTCTCGCCCATGTCTGCCCGCGCTGCCGAGCCGAACGAGCAGGATTACGACGCGATCCGCGAAGCCTTCATGGAGACCGCGCGCGGCCGCTGGTTCCTCGGCGAATATGCCAAGCGCAACCGCAATGCGGATACCCGCATGGTGCTCGAAGCGGTCGCAAAAATCGAAGAAACCCTTGCGGCACAGCGACAACCCGTCGTCGAGGACCGCCTGCCCGAGGCGCTGGTCGAGATCCGCCGCGCCATCCGCGAGGCTGAGACGATCGCGATCGCGGCGTTCGATCCCGCGGCGATCGAGGCGAGCCTTGCGCCGATTCCGCGCGGCATCCGCATCATCAAGGAGATCTCCTGGCGCTGGCGCGAGATCGGCGCCGACGGGCGAATCTGCGACATGATTGATTCGCAGCTCGCGTCCATCGAGGCCGCCTGCGCGCAGGTGTCGATCATCGACCCCCGCGCTGAGCTCAAGGCCGCATTCGATCTGCTCAAGGACCGGGTCGAACAGACCGACGGCGACGCAACGCCGCAGGCAGCGCGTCCCGCCCCTGCTCCGATGCGGCAAGCGACGCCGCCTGTCGCAGAGACTCCGCCTGCCGAGGCCGCGCCTGTCGCGATGGCGAGCGAAGCATCCGTGGCTTTTACGGAGACGCCGCAGGACGTCGCAGAGGCTGCCGAGCCCGAAGCGGCCGTTGAGACGGCCGGCACCGCCGAAGCATTCGCGATTGCCGAGCAGGCAATGGACGCCGCCGTAGAGCCGGAGATCGCTGCCGAAAGCCAGATCGCTTTTGAAAACGCCACGTTCGACGAGGCGGCGGTTGAGCCCGCTGCCTTCGCAGAGATAGCGGACGAATTCTTGCTCGATGCCGCCGCGGAAGCCGAGGACGAAGCCGTGCTCGAGCGCATTGCTCTGGAGATGGCCGCTCCCGATCTGGAGTTCGACGAGATCATCGAGCCGTTCGAGATGCCTGCCCCAGCGCCGGAGCCGATGGCTGCTGCGGTCGCAGAAGAGCCCGCCGAAGACGCGCCGATCGCGATGGACTCGCTGGCGCGCCTCACCGGCGCCATTGCGGAGGCCGCGGCCGAAGCGATGGAGCAACCCGCCCTGGCCATGGCAGCCTCGACAACGTTCGCCGCGGCGCCGACCACGACGCTTCCGATGCCCTCGCCCGTCCCCGAGCCCTCGCTCGGCGCCACCATCCTCGCCAGCGGCATTTTGCAAAAGCCTCGCGCGCCGGCCAACGATCCGCTCGCGCCGATCCGCCGCATGACCCAGGCCGAGAAGATCGCGTTCTTCTCGTAAGGGGTACAGGTCCTTGCGCCGTTCACTCTCGTGTCCCGGACAAGCGAAGCGCAGATATGGGACCCAGGAGCCAAAGCCTCCTCAGCAACATGGGCCCCGGCTCTGCAGCGCACCGCCGAAGTGGCGCTGCGCTGCGTCCGGGGCACGAGCGCAGGATGCGGCGCGCTCTCTCCACATCACCATTGCGAGCGCAGCGAAGCAATCCAGACCGTCACCGCGGTGAGATTCTGGATTGCTTCGCTGCGCTCGCAATGACGGAGTATGAGGCAACAGCGCACTCACTCTCGCGTCCCGGACGCGCTGCGACGCGCGGCCGAGTTGCTAGGTGGTTTGCCCCTCGCAGCTGGTGTATGCAGGGACCTCAAGAGCCGGTCATCACAACCATGTCCCCCACCGAAGACACTCTCACCCTCTGGCGCCCCGTCGGTCCGAAGGAGCTGGAGCTGATCCAGCAAACCGGCATGCGCGCGTTTCCGCCGCGCCTGCCGGACCAGCCGATCTTCTATCCAGTGCTGACCGAAGACTACGCCATCAAGATCGCGCGCGACTGGAATGTCCCGGCGAGCGGCTCCGGCTTCGTGACGCGTTTTGTAATCAAACGCGACTTCATCACGAAGTACGACGTACGGGAGGCCGGCGGGCGCTCACATCTGGAGTACTGGATTCCGGCCGACGAGCTCGATGCCTTCAATGCCGCGATCGTCGGCTTGATCGAGGTCGTCCGCACCTTCCCCTAGCCGCCGCGCGCTCGACCGGTCACCCGCAGTTCCAGACCGCGCCGATCGGCGTCCGCGTCCAGCACGGACCGAAGCTGCCGCCGTTGTAGCGGCCGCCGCCGAAGCCGGGCCGGCCGAAATAGTGCCACTCGCCATCCCAGCCGTAATACTTCGGGACCGGATCGATGTACCAATGGCGACGGTCGTTGCGCGAGAGGCGCCGCATTGCGTCTTTCTGGGCGTAGAGCGGCTGGCTGTTGCTCAGCGGTTGACGATAGCCCGGTAGGAAGCCGTAGCCATGCCAGACCGGCTTGGGGCGCTTTTGAGTTGACGCCGCCGGCGCCACGGCCGGCAGCAGCGACAGAATGATAGCAACAGATAGACACAGGACTCGTGACATGACTGCACGATAGACAGTCGCATGCGGGAGGGCCACTCAAATCCGAGTGGGCCGCTGGTTCTGCTCCATCCTGCCCCGCAACTTGCACCGACGCGCCAATCAGGCAGTGACTGAATTCCGGCCTTTGTTGCTGTACAGTCTGCTTCGCTATTCGTGGTGCTCTGCCGGAAGGAGCGCGCATGTCCACGGCGATCTCGACGCTCGGCGGGGTAGGTCTCTTCCTGCTCGGCATGACCGTGATGACGGAGGGCCTGAAGACGCTGGCCGGCTCCGCGCTGCGCGCGGTGCTCGGCAAGGCGGCGTCGACGCCGCTGCTTGGCTCATTTTGGGGTGCCATCGTCACGCTGCTGGTGCAGTCCTCCAGCGCGACGACGATGACGACGATCGGTCTCGTCAGCGCCGGCCTGCTGACGTTCCAGCAAGGGTTGAGCCTCGTCTTCGGCGCGAATATCGGCACCACGGGGACCGGCTGGCTGGTCGCGCTGATCGGCGTTCGCGTCTCGCTCACGGCCGCGGCGCTGCCGATGATCTTCGTCGGCGCGTTGACCAAGCTCCTCAGCCGAGGGCGAATTTCCGGGGTCGGTGCCGCGCTCGCAGGCTTCGGACTTGTGCTGTTCGGGCTGACGACCCTGCAGCAGGGCATGAGTGGGCTGGCGGAGCGATTGCACCCGGCGGACCTGCCTGCGGTCCTCGCGAGTCCCGGAGTGTCATGGTGGTCGGGCCTGCTCGGCGCGCTGGCGCTGGTCGTGATCGGATTGGTCATGACCGCGCTGATGCAATCGTCGACGGCCGCCATCGCGGTGACCTTGTCCGGCTATTTCGCAGGCGCGATCGGGTTGGACCAGGCCTGCGCGTTGATCATCGGCCAGAACATCGGAACGGCAACGAGTTCTGCGCTCGCCGCGATCGGCGCGAGCGCCACCGCAAAGCGGCTGGCGATCGCCTACGTCCTTTTCAAGCTGATCGCCGCGCTCATCGCGCTGCTGACTTTTCCCGTCGTAACGCCTTTGCTGCTGCGCGCCTCCGGCACGATCGACGGCGTCACGCTGCTGGCCGGGTACCACACGGCGTTTAACGTCCTCGGCGTCGCGGTCCTGCTGCCGCTGATCAACCCGTTCACGCGATTGGTCGAACGGATTCTGCCCGAGCGCAGCTCGCCGCTGACGCGGTGTCTCGATCCTTCGGCGCTTGAGACCCCGATCGTGGCGGTGGAAGCGGTGCGGCGGACGATCGCGCGCGTGCTGGTGACGGTGTGCGGCACGGTCGAGGCGCGACTGACCGGCCGCGCTGGACCCATACGCCTGGGAAAGGACACCGTCTCCGTGCAGGAAGCGGCCGATGCCGTGCGCCAGGCGCAAATATTTCTGTCGGACGTGGCCGGACCACCCGACACCGACGACGAGCAACGGCGTCTCACGAGCACGCTGCACGCACTCGATCACGCGTCCCGACTGACAGACCTCGCAAATGGAGGAAGCAAATTCGGTTCGGTGGCAGGCGGACCGGAGGACATCCGCGCCGGAGAACTATGCGCAGAAATTATGCGAAGCGCGGCCGCGATTGCGCGCGGCGTAGCGGCGCCGCCCGGCGTCGATGGATCGCCGCGATTTGCGCCTGGCGACGCCATGGCCGGTCCGCGCGCGAACCCACCCGACGAGGCCATCGCCGAGCTCGAGCGTTGTACGGCACAGCTCGGCGAAGTGCTGCGCACCCACCGCAGCGCGACGCTCGGCGCGGTGGCCAATGGAACCCTCACCGCCGACGCCGCCCTCCTTCGCGTCGAGGCGATTCGCAACGTCGAGGCCCTGTCGCAGCACGCCTGGCGTTCGGCGATCCATCTCATCGGTCGCGGCTAAAGCGCGATGAGTTTTGGTTGAATCGACGCACAGCCGACTGAACCTAATTTCATCGCGCTTTAGATCACGCCCTTGCGGATCAGGAAGCATCCATAGGCCCTGTTGTCGCCAACCTGCACGACACCAAAGCCCGCCGCCGCCGCGCGATAGAAGTCCGGCCGCGAGAGCTTGCCGGGACGAACGGGATGGCCGGTGGCGCGCTCGATCTCCGCCAGCACCTCGCGCTGCACGTCCGGCACGCGGTCGGGATCGTCGACCGGCATCATCACGCGCACCGGATCGGGATCGAAATCGTCGAGCGGATAGACCGACATGATGGCGCGGACGGCCGTCTCCATGCTCATGCCCGGCAACTGGATCAGGCGCTGCGATGAGGTGCTCAGTGCGATACGGGTGGCCGGGTGATTGGCGTCGACAAAAACGAGGTCGTCGCCGTGGCCCATGGATGCCAAAAGCCAGAGCAGGTCGGGCGTCAGGATCGGGTCAATTGATTTCAGCATGTTAGGGGACGCCTCCGGTGAATGAAATGAATCCCAGACTGATCATGTCGGAATCGGCGCTTCAAGAGAAAGCAGCCGTTCCGACTTCAGATCGCCCCAGAGCCCGCTAGGGACCCTCCTGCTCAATCGCGCCGCATTTTGCCGGACCTCTGCCGGGGAAACCGCGCCCAGCACGACACTCGACACGGCCGGATGTGCGAGCACAAATTGCAAGGCAACGTCCGGAAGCGAAACGTCGTGCGCACTGCATACGGCCTCGATCTGACGCACTCGCGCAAGGACCGCTTCACTTGCAGCGGAATAGTTATAGCGTGCGCCTTCCCTGGCGCCAGTCGCCAGGATTCCGGAATTGAACACGCCGCCGAGAAGGAGACCTATCCCCTTGCGTTGCGCAAGGGGGAAGAAGGTGTGAGCCGCCCCCTGTTCCAGCAACGAGTAACGGCCGGCCAGGAGCATGACGTCGAAGTCGCCGGCACTCGCGAAGCGCTCGCACATCGCCACGTCGTTGACACCGACGCCGATCGCCTTGACCACGCCATCCGCGCGCAGGCGGGCAAGAGCACGATAGGCCCCCTCCATTGCTTCTGCGAACCGCGTCTCGACCGCAGCCTCGCCGTGTGTCCACGCGTCGACGTCGTGAATGAGCAAAACATCGATGCGCCCGACACCGAGCCGAAGCATCGACTGCTCGATTGACCGCATCGCGCCATCATACGAGTAATCGATGATCGCACCGTGAGGTAGACCGCCGACATAGCCCGAGCCGGTTCCGCGCTCCACAAGAGGGTTGAGCCAGCGCCCCACTTTCGTGGACAGCAGGAAATCGTCGCGCGGCACGCCACGAAGCGCCGTGCCGCAACGATGTTCAGCCAGACCATGCCCGTAGAGCGGAGCGACATCGAAGATATTCATGCCGACGTCGTGCGCAGCAATGACGGCGTCGATGGCACGGCCTTCATCCAGCACCTGATAGAGGTCACCGATGGGCGCTGCACCGAAACCGAGACAGCTGACCGACAATCCGGTGCGCCCGAGCGTGCGGGTGGGCAACGGCTTCTCGTCTGTGAAACCCATCATTCATCCATCCACATTTGCAGAACTTCCGTGACGCGCCGGGGCGCCTCCAGCGGTGCGCAGTGACCACAGTCGGGGATCATAGACAGCGTGCTCCCGGTGATACCGGCAGCCAGCTCGAGCGAACAATCCGGCGGCGTAACCTGATCCTGTTCACCCACGATGACGGCAGTCGGGCACGATATTGACGCCAGCATAGGGCGGGCATCGGGCCGCGCGATGACAGCATCGACCTGCCGCGTGATTGCGTCGAGGCCCACAGACTCGGCCATTGCGACCATCAGAGCCGCAAGGCGGAGATCGTATCGATGAGCATGATGGAAGTCGCGATCCAATCCGGCCGCAGCCATCGCCCCGACACCATCGCGCCGCGCAAGTGCGAGTGCCGCATGGCGCAGCGGCGTGGTGGCAGGATTCTCCGGGCGCGCCGACGTCGAGACGAGCACCAGCCGCTCCACGCGTTCAGGCGCCAATCGCATGACCTCCAAGGCGACATAGCCGCCCATCGAACATCCTGCGAGCGCAAATCGTGCGGGCGCAGCGGCCAGCACGGCCGCGGCCATTCCGGCAATACTCCCGGAGTCGAGAGCAGCGACCGGGACGATGACTTCGCATCGACGCCCAAGCCGGTCTATCTGGGGCTGCCAGACACGATGGTCGCTCTTGAGGCCAGGAAGCAGGATCAATGGCGGAGGCATCGGATATCTTTAACGATTGCCGTCAATCGGATCACAGATCACTACCTCTCGACAAAGATAACGTTTAGATTGATGACGTGACTTCGTTCCCTCTTGAAGATGGCGTCGATGGCGAACATACGTGACGTTGCTAGGCAGGCTGGAGTTTCGATCGCCACGGTGTCTGCCGCACTCAATCGCAGCGGGACTGTCAGTGAAAAAACCCTTCGGCGGATTCTCGATGCGGTCGACGCAGTCGGTTACGCGCCGAATGGAATTGCCCGCAGCCTCAGGATGGGACGCAGCCAGCTGTTCGGTCTCATCGTCTCGGAGATCACAAACCCCTTCTTCGGCACGCTCACGCGCGCGATCGAGAAGGCGGCGCACGACGCCGGCTACGCCGTCATCATCTGCAACAGCGACGAGGATGAGGCGCGCGAGCTCGAGCTGCTCGAGCTCCTGCGCGTCCAGCGCGTTGCCGGCGTGATTCTGTCGCCGTCCGGACAGGGCACGGCCTACCGCGAAAAACTCACGCGCGAGATCGGCGCGCCGCTGATCACCATCGACCGGCGGATCGAAGGCCTCGATCGGGACTTCATCGGCCTCGACAATCGAGCCGCGGGCAGGATGATTACCGAGTATGTCCTGCGGCTGGGCCATCGTCGGATTGCCTTCATCGGTGGTCGAGCGGGCCTGTCGACCAGCGATGAACGCTATCAGGGGTTTTGCGAGGCTTTGCACGACATCGGCCTTCAGCCTGATCCTGCGATATGCCTCCGCGCCGACTTCCGCGGCGAGGCGGCCTATATGGTGGCCCAGCCGCTGTTGTCGGGTCGAAACCGTCCCACGGCGATCGTCGCTGCAAACAACGTGATGGCCCTTGGCGCGCTGCAGGCGATCGGCGATCTCGGCTTCAGATGTCCGCAGGACATCTCGCTGGCGGCGATCGACGACTTTCCCTGGAGCACGGCGTTGCGACCACGGCTGACGGCGATTGCCCAGCCCATCGAAGAGATGGGCCGCATCGCCGTGGACTATCTTCTCGACCGCGTCGGCGAGATCGAGACGGTCCCTGCCGCGCGCAGCCAGATATTCGCACCAACGCTGATCGCACGCGATTCCTGCGTAGCGCTGGAGCAGTAGCGCGCGCGACCGGGCCGGTAGCATGTCTTGCGCAGCGCTCAAATATGCAGCCCCGCCCATTCCGGACGCGTGATCCTGTGCACGGCGGACCATAGGCCGATATCCTTGCGGCCACCGCCGCCGATGCCGCCGCCCCAGGCGTGCACATTGTTGGACTCGAGCAGGCAGACACCCTCGGCGTCGCCGCGCTGGGCGCCGTCGGCGAGGCTCTCGAGTTGACCGGAGGCGTCAAGCGCGCTGCGCTCATGCATGTCGAACATGAACAGTCCGATCGTCAGCGTCCCCTTCCCGGCCATTCGCTCGCGCGCGTCGAGCGCCTCGCGCCAGACATCCGCGGCGCTAATGTCGAACAGATCCCAGTTGTCCATGAACAGGACGACATCGTCGACGAGCCCTTGCCTCGCCCATTCCGCCCAATCGACGAACGAGCCGCGCCGCGAGTCGGTCGGATAGCGCTCGGATACCCACCACGGCATCGGCAAGGCCATCGATCGGAGCGAGCGAACCCGTACCGCCAAGCGCTTTCCCTTCCCGTGCACGAGCGCCGCAGCCTCGCGCATGAACTCGGTGTTCTGCGCGACACGAAAGTCCACCCAGACAGGATCGTCGTTGCGCAGGTCGCGCGGATCCTTGCCATGAAGCGCGCGAAACGCGTCGCGCATCGGCGGCTCATAGCCGTAGATCGAGACCCCGCTGGGATCGACTTCCACACTTGGCTGCCGGCGAAACTCCCATTCCTGCGTCTCACGGTAAAAGTCGAGCATCACATAGTCGGGATTGTAGCCGAGTTGTTCGGTCAGCATTCCCAGCTTGTGTGCACGTGTCGCCGGATGCGCAAAACTGAGCTTGCTGCGCCGCGTCTTGCCCTCTCGCGTCTCGACCCAACACTGCGGATTTTCCCGCGCAAACCGCGAGACATCGAGCTGAAAATGCGTCTCCTCGAACAACGGATACCAGGCACCAATTTCGAGCCCTCTCTCCCGACCAACTTCGATCGCATCGGGCAGCGGGTCCCATTGACGCAAATCGTAGCTGCGTCGCGCCGTGCCTTCATTGCCGGGACGATCGATTCCGGTGCCACCTTCCCGGCCCCAGTAGATCGTTTCCAGCTTGGAATGGTACTGCGCCCGCGCCCCGAACATCGTGCGCCACGGCACCCGCTGCACGCCAGCTTCCTTGAGCTGATCGAGGATGCGTTCGACTGACGGACGACCCCAGCTGCCCCAGGAATTGAACCAGTCGCCGTGACTGACCGTGACATCAACCCGCATTCATGCCCCCCGTTTCCCGTACCGTCATCCCTTGACCGCGCCAGCCGTAATGCCTTGCACGAACCACTTTTGGATTAGCGTGAAGAGAATCAACACGGGCACCGTGGTCAGTGCGCCGAGAACCATGATCTCGCCCCATGGCGCGTGCCCGGAACTCGCGATCTCGGCGAGAGCGACCGGGACCGTTTTCATTTCGCTGCGCGTGAGAACCGTGCTGGAAAAGAGATACTCGCTCCACGAGATGATGAACGCGAGAATGCCGACGGCAAGGATACCGGGCGCAGCGAGCGGCAGGATCACAAGACGATAGATCTGCGCAGTCGAGGCACCATCCATCACCGCCGCTTCGTCCAGCTCCGGCGGAATGCTGCGAAAGAAGGATTGCATCAGCCACAGGCAGAACGGCAGCGTCAGCGTCGTGTGGGCGAGGATGCCGCCGACATAGGTGTTGGTGAGACCGAGCTGGTCGAGCGCTACGTACAGGGGCAGGAAAATCAGGATCGGCGGAATCACGTAGACGAAGAGCACGCCGAGCGTGATGGCGTCACGTCCGCGGAACTTGAAGCGCGTCAGACCGTACGCGGCGAGCGAGCCAAGCAGCATGTTGATGCAGGCGGCGCCGAACGCGACGATTGCGCTGTTGGCAAACCACTGCAGCGCGTCGGTCTGCACCAGCACTTCGTGCAACCAGTGAAGGCTCGGCTCTGTGAAAAGGCGTGGCGGCTTTGCCAGCAGGTCGGCTGGGGACCTTAGCGCCGACAGCAAAATCCACAGCAACGGGAAACTTGCGAACAGCACCAGTGCGGTCGCCCAGATGGCGAACGGCAGCCGAAGCAGAAGGCGACTGGGATTCATGGATTGCTCAATGGCTCAGGCTTTGCCGGATCACTCGGCGAAACGCGTAAACGACGGCCGCGATCGCAAGACCGAGGAGCAACGCAAGAACCGCTGCCCGCCCCGGGCGGAAGAAGCCCATCGCCTCCTCATAGATCCAGATGGGCCAGACATAGGTCGTTCCCGCCGGGCCGCCGCCCGTCAGCAGCCAGGGCAGATCGAAGGACGTCGCTGTCCAGATTCCGCGGAGCACCAGCAGCGCGATGGTCGCGCTGCGCAGCGAGGGCAGCGTGATGTATCGAAACTTCTGCCACATATTGGCGCCGTCGAGGCCGGCGGCCTCGTACAGAGCCGGATCGATCTGCTGCAAAGCGACCAGGTAGATCAACATGGCGAAGGGAAAGCCGTGCCAGATGTTGGCAAGCACCACCAGCCAGATGGCGACATCGGCGGAGCCGAGTGGAGACGCGTTGAGCGGAAACAGGCCCAGTATCTGCAGCCAATGCGTCAGGATTCCCGTGCCGTCGCTGAACATCCAGCGCCAGACCAGCGCCAGCGAGATGGCCGGCACGGCGTATGGCAACAGCAGCACGCTCCGCATGAGAACGCCCGCGCGTCCCATCGACAGAAGCGTCATGGCTGCCAGCAGACCGAGCACCAGCTGCCCAACCGTAGACCCGACGGTCCAGACCAGCGTCACCCAGGAAATCGCGCCGATCTTTCCGCTGGCAAGGACGTTGGCGTAGTTGGCGAGGCCAACGAAACGGCCGCTCTCGCCGACCATGCTGGCGTCGTAGAAGCTGTAGCTGATCGACTGCAACAGCGGCACGAACAGGAAGCCTGCCAGCAGCAGCAGGGCCGGCAGCACCAGCAGCCACGCCGTCGGTGGACGATAGCGCGCCAGGACGGACCACAGCGTGCGATCTGAGTCTAGCGGCGTGGCCGCACAATCCGAGTTCATGGCTTTGGTCCGGCGGCGCCCACTAGCGACGATCGAGCGACGACTTCATGAACTGATCGAGTTCGTCGATCGCCTGCACCGAGGTCTGCCGTCCGAGCGCGACCTTCTGCATGCTTTCATTGATGACGCTGGTGCTCTCCATGATCGAGGACACCGGGTTGAGCCCGGCTTCCAGCCCGTAGCGGTACCATCGGTTGATCACGTCGCGGCGGATCGTTTCGATTTCCTTGGCGAACCGCACATTGATCGGATCGGATTTGAAGGCTTCGCTGTCGTAGGCACTGTTGATTGCCGGCAAGGCGAAGATCGCCCGGCTGTTGGCGCGACGAGCGACTTCCGACGGCTGCATCAGGCAGGCGACGAGCTTCTTTGAAGCCGCCACTTCGGCTTCAGGCGCAGCGCCGATCATCATGTAGAAGCCGCCGCCCAGGCTTGCCTTCGCCGGGCCGTCGCGTCCGGGAAAGGGAAATACGCTGAGCTGGTCCAGCAGCTCCGGCCGTTGCTGCTCGACGAATTTCACCACACCGCCCCATTCGGCACCTGCGGCGATCTGACCGTTCATCAGCGCGGTCCGAATTTCGAGCAGCGTCCAGTCGATGCTTGCGGGCGGTGAAAAGGCCTTGTGCATCTTCATCATGTAGTCGAGGGATTGCACGGCATCGGCTTTCCGCCCGGCGAAGGAATAGCTGCCGCCCTTGGGATCAACCACCGTGATGCCCTCGGCGTAGAGCGCGTCGAACAGCGACTGTTGGGCGGCAAAGAACTTGGCTCCCCAGGGCACGGCGAAGCCGAACTGATCGGGCTTGCCATCGCCATCCTTGTCGATGGTCAGCTTCGCCGCCATCGCCTCCAGCTCTGCCCATGTCTTCGGTGTCGACTGAATGCCTGCCTGCGCAAGCAGGTCCTTGCGATACCAGACCGCGTGATGCAGCGCCCAGTCCGGAACCGCCCACGTCTTCCCTCCCGCCGAGACGGCCTGAAGGAATGCCGGGATGAAGTCGGCTCGGCCGTGACCGTCAATGACGTCATCGACGGCAACAAGGCTCTTCTTGTCGTGAAGGAACGCGACGACGCTCTCGACGGTGATGATGATATTGGGCGGCCGGCGATCCCTAAGGGAGGTTGCCAGTCGCGGATACATCACGTCGAGACCGACACTCTGCAGCCCCACTTTCACATTGGGCTGCTGCGCCGAACAGACCTCCAGTTGCTGCTTCAGAACGGCTTCGTGCGCCGGGGTGCTCGCCTGCTGCCAAAGCGTCAGCGCAACAGCCTGCTGCGCCATTGCGCGATCTGACAGGTCGAGGGCGCTAAGGGCGACAACGCCCAGGAGCAGCGCGCGGACGGACCCGAGCTTCGACGACATCGTTGTATCCCCCCAAATCCGAAACGTTTCATTTTACGCCTGAACGGTGCGGCCAGCCTGAAAATCTCTTCTTAGAATACTCATACAAATCCGACTTTGGTGTCAATCGAAACGTTTCGATTACATAAATTGTCGCATCCGGTATCCAGCGTCTGCCCACGCGTGATCCAGATCACGCTCCGTACGATTGTGACTGCGATCACGGACCTCAGCCTCGAACGCGGCCAAGCTTCCTCGCAACCAATCTCGCATCGAGATCAGTGCAAAGGAGCAAGCCATGTTCCGCCTAAAGCCCCTCCTGATGACCGCGGGCCTGCTGGGAAGCCTGTTCGGCTTCGCCTGCGGCCCTGTTTCCGCGCAAGTGGCTCCGGCCGAGCCGGCGGCGGCCGCCGCACTGCAAGGCCCGGAGCAGCGCGTGGCGCTGGTGATCGGCAATTCAAACTACCAGAACGCGCCGCAGCTCCAGAACCCCGACAACGACGCACAGTCGATGGCGCAATTCCTGAACTCGGCCGGCTTCGAAGTGGTCGCCGCGACCGACCTCACCCAGAACGACATGCTGCGCGTGGTGCAGGACTTTTCGGCCAAGGTCGCTTCCCGCGGTCCGAACACCGTGGCGATGGTTTACTACGCCGGTCACGGCGTACAGCTCGCCGGCGAGAACTACCTCGTTCCCGTCGACGCCAAGGTCTCTAACCCGACCGAGCTCGTGAACAACTCGGTGCGCCTGGTCGACGTGATGTCGACGCTGGAGACAATCCCGAGCCGCATGCGCATCGTCATCCTCGATGCCTGCCGCAACAACCCCTTCCCCTCCGTCAACGATGCCGGCCGCGGCCTTGCGATCGTCGATGCGCCGAACGGCTCGATCGTCGGCTATTCGACCGCGCCGGGCGCCGAAGCGCAGGATGGCACCGGCGGCCACAGCCCCTACACCCAGGCCTTCCTGAACGTCGCGCGCGAGCCCAATGTGCCGATCGAGCAGCTCTTCAAGCGCGTGCGTCTGGAAGTGAACCAGACCACCAGCGGCGCTCAGATTCCGTGGGAGAGCTCGTCGCTGACGAGCGACTTCACCTTCTTCGGCGACACGGTTGTTGCCGCCAACCGCGCGCCGCTGAATGCGCCGGTGGTGCAGATGGCTTCCAACCTGCCGAGCCGTTCGACGCGCCAGGCCTATGACTACGTCGTGTCCGAGGGACGGCCGGAGTACTATCAGGAGTTCATCCAGATGTACCCGCACGACCCGCTGTGCGACCGCATCCGCTGGCTGCTCGCGAACCTCACGATCTCGCAGGCCTGGCACAAGGCGGTGCTCGCCAACTCGCCGATCGGCTACCAGACCTTCTACGACAGCTACGGCAGCAGCCCCTATGCGCCGTCCGCGCTGAAGCTCGCAGCCCAGCCGAAGCTGATCCCCCTGATGCAGGCGACCAAGTTCCTGGCACCGCAGAACATTGCCCCGACCTTCAAGATCGGCACTCTCGGTCAGCCCAAGTACATGCCGCTGATGCAGCAGGGCAATGGCGGTGCGCAGATCAACGGCAGCCTGCCGGTCGTGCAGAAGCCGGTCGATGGCAACGTCCTCGGCAAGCTCGGCAATGGCGGCCAGATCGTCAACCTGCCGGCGGGCAACAACCAGCCGAACCAGCAGAACGGCATGCCGTCGCAGACCCCGGGCAAGATCGTGACCTTGCCTGCCACCACCAACAACACGCAGAATGGCGGCAACAATGCCGGCACTGCCAACGGCACTCCTGGCAAGATCGTGAGCATGCCGGTGAATGTCGGCAAGGGCGGCTCGAATGTCGATGTGAAGCCGGTCAACGTCCAGACGCAGAACAACCCGATCCGCATCAACAACGGCGTGAAGCTCAACAACAACAACCCGGTGAACAAGGTCCAGGTCCAGAACAGCCAGCAGAACACCCGCCCGCAGTTCAACACGATGTCGAACCGCAACAACGGCGGCGGCAACAACTTCCGGCAGTCGATGAACCAGGCGCCGAACATGAACGGGGGCAACAATTACCGCGGCCGCTTCATGCGCTGATCGCGTGGAAAGCGCACACGACAAAGGGACAGAGCGATAATACTCTGCCCCTTCTTCATGTCAGCTCTTAAACGTCGTCATTCCCCATTGCGCAACTTGCGCAATGGGGATGCGCTGTGAGGCGCAGGCCCGGAATCCTTACTCATTGTAGTGGTTATGGATTCTCAGATGCGCAAATGCGCATCGTAGCTCACGCTTCGCGTGCCCCGGAATGACGACTAAGCCACCAGCTCGGCGAACAGGTCGGCATCGACATTGCCGCCCGACAGCACAATGACCACGTTCTTGCCGGCGACGTCGAGACGCCCCGCGAGCAGCGCGGCAAGGCCCACGGCACCACCCGGCTCGACCACCAGCTTCAGCTCGCGATAGGCGAACGCCACGGCCGCGCCAACCTCGGCATCGGATGCGGTCACGCCGCGCGCGAGCAACTTGCTGTTGATCGCAAAGGTCATCTCGCCGGGGATCAGGGCCATCAGCGCATCGCAGATGGTGCGGCCCGCCGGCGGATGCGGCTCGCGATGGCCAGCGGTCAGCGAACGTCCGTGATCGTCGAAAGCTTCGGGCTCTGCCACCACGATTTGCGCCTGCGGATAGCGTGCCTTCACCGCGGTTGCGACGCCCGCGATCAGGCCGCCGCCGGAGGCCGGCGCCACCACGATATCGGGAGCGAGGCCGAGCGTTGCCATGTCCTCGGCGATCTCGCGGCCGGCGGTGCCTTGGCCGGCGATCACGAAGGGATCGTCATAGGGCTTGACCAGCGTCGCGCCGCGCTTCTCGGCGATGGCGCGCGAGATCGCCTCGCGGTCGTCGCGATCGCGATCATACAGCACGACCTCGGCGCCATAGGATTTGGTGCGCTCGCGCTTCGACAGCGGCGCATCCGCAGGCATCACGATGGTCGCCTGCATGTCGAGGATCTTTGCCGCCGCCGCTACGCCCTGGGCGTGGTTGCCGGAGGAGAACGCGACGACGCCGCCGGCGCGCTTGTCCTGCGGGATCGAGAACACCTTGTTGAAGGCGCCGCGGAACTTGAACGAGCCGGTGCGCTGGAGCATCTCCGGCTTCAGGAACACCTTTGCGCCAACGCGCTCATTGAGCACGGGAAAGGACAACAGCGGGGTGCGGATGGCGAAGGGCGCGATCACGCGCGCTGCGGCATCGATATCGGCAGGGCCGACCGGGAGGAGCTGTTCGGTCATGGCCGACTTTATCGCGGCCGATGAGGCCCGGGCAAGACACCTCCGCGCGAGGATTTCGACAGCGTTTTCGAGCGAAGTGGATACCGGTTCGCGTAAAGAAAACGCGTCAAAACAAGAATCTAGAGCCCCGTCCCGATCCATCGGAACGGAAATGGCTCTCGCCGTCAGGCGACGAAGCGCGCCGGCTCCGCTCCGTTCCGGCCGGGCAGCACCGCGTCGACCGCCCGGATGGTGTCCACAAAAGCCCGCGCCGAGGCTTCCCAGGTGTAGTTGGCGGCGAACGCGACGCAGTCCTGCCCGGAGATGTCGAGCGCCGCGAAACAGGCGCTGCGCAGATCATGATCGAGGGCGCCGACGGGCGCATCGCCGATCACGTCGCGGGGTCCCTTCACCGGGAAGGCCGCGACCGGAAGGCCGCTCGCGAGCGCTTCCAGCAGCACCAGGCCGAACGTGTCGGTCTTGCTCGGAAACACGAAGACATCGGCCGCGGCATAGATTTCCGCCAGTGCGTCGCCGTGCTTCTCGCCGAGGAAGATCGCATCGGGATAGGCCTCTTCGAGCGAGGCGCGCGCCGGCCCGTCGCCGACGATGACCTTGGTGCCGGGCAGATCGAGATCGAGGAAGGCCTCGAGATTCTTCTCCACCGCGACGCGGCCAACCGAGAGGAACACCGGCGCCGGCAGGCAGAGATCGATGGCGCGGGGATGGAACAGGCCCGTGTCGACGCCGCGCGGCCACAGCATGACATTGTCGAAGCCGCGCTCGCCGAGCTCGCGGGCGAGCGCCGGGGTCGCCGCCATCACGGCGCGGCTGGGCGCATGGAACCGGCGTAGCGCCCGCCAGATCAGCGAGCCCGGAACCGGCACGCGGGCGCGGACATATTCGGGAAAGCGGGTGTGGAAGCTGGTCGTGAACGGCAGCTTGCGCTGGCGGCAATAGCGGCGGACCATCAGGCCGATCGGCCCTTCGGTCGCAACGTGGATGCTGTCGGGGCGGGCTTCCTCGATCAGCTTCGCGATTCTGGCCGGTCGCGGCATCGCAAGACGCACGTCGCGATAGCTCGGCATCGCGAAAGTGCGGAACGATTGCGGCGTCAGGAACGTGAGCTCGACGCCGAGCCCCTTGGCGGCGTCAGCGAGCTTGGTCAGCGTCCGAACCACACCGTTGACTTGCGGGTGCCAGGCGTCGGTCGCGACCAGGATGCGCATCAGGCTGCCCTTGCTGCCACTTGCGGGACCTGCGCCGGCTTCTGCAAATGATCCGCCCAGGTGATGATCTCGAAATGGCCGTCGTCGTGCTCGACCAGCGCGGTGCAGCTCTCGACCCAGTCGCCGCAGTTCATGTAGCGGATGCCGGCCTCGTCGCGGATCACGGCGGAGTGGATGTGGCCGCAGATCACGCCGTCAGCCTCATGGCGCCGCGCCTCTGCGGCGAGCGCCTGCTCGAACGCGCCGATATAGTTGACGGCGTTCTTGACCTTCTGCTTGGCCCATTGCGACAGCGACCAATAGGGCACGCCGAACATGCGTCGGAAGAAGTTGACGAAGCGATTCATCTGGATCGCGAAATCGTAGGCCTTGTCACCGAGATGGGCGAGCCAGCGCGCGTTCTGCACCACGAGGTCGAAGATATCGCCGTGAATGACGAGATAACGCTTACTGTCCGCGCCAGTGTGCACGGTGTTCTCGACGACGTCGATGCCGCCGAAATGCGTGCCGTAATAGTTGCGCAGGAATTCGTCGTGATTGCCGGGGATGTAGATGATCTTGGCGCCCTTGCGCGCCTTGCGCAGCAGCTTCTGGACGAGGTCGTTATGCGATTGCGGCCAGTGCCAGCTCGATTTCAGCGCCCAGCCGTCGACGATGTCGCCGACGAGGTAGATCGTATCGGCATCATGGTAGCGCAGGAAGTCCAGCAGAAGGTCGGCTTGCGAACCGCGAGCTCCGAGATGAACGTCGGAGATGAACAACGTGCGAAAGCGCCGCTCCGGGCTCTCATCACTCACATCGTAACTTCCCATGCGCCAGCCTGTAACTATGTCCCGTGACAGGGGGATGACCGATTGAACCTGTGAGGCACCCTCAGATACGAATCAAACCTCGCCTCGCCCAACCCGCGAATATCAGTCGCATGCGACAATCAGGCGACATGGCACCGCGGTGGCTTCCGCAACGGCATGGAACTGTATAGCTGACAGGGTTAATTCCCGCGGGGCCGCGGGCCTAGTGCCGGCGATCCGAGCCAGCGTCAGTAGAAGCTGTGGAAATGATGGATCGGCCCGTGGCCATGACCGACGGTGAAGCGGTCGGCGGCTCCGATCGCCGCGCTGATCCAGGTCTTGGCGTTACGCACGGCGCGCTCGAGATCTTCGCCCCTGGCCAGACCCGCCGCGACCGCCGAGGACAGCGAGCACCCGGTGCCATGGGTGTTGCGGGTGGCGATGCGGGGCGCGGCGAGCGCAATCGTTCTGGTGGAATCGACGAGATAGTCGGTGCTCTCGGCGCCCTCGCCGTGCCCGCCCTTGATCAGGACCGCACGGCAGCCGAGCGCCAGCAGCCCGCGTCCCTGGCTCTCAATCTCGGCCTCGCTGGTCGCGATCGGCTCATCCAGCAGCGCGGCGGCCTCCGGCAGGTTCGGCGTGATCACAGTCGCCAGCGGAATGAGGTTTTTACGAAGTGCCTCGACCGCCTCGGACGCCAGCAGGCGGTCGCCGGAGGTTGCGACCATCACGGGATCGAGCACCACATGCCGGGGCGCCCAGCGCGACAGCGCGGCCGCGATCGCATCGATGCTGGCGGCCTGCGCCACCATGCCGATCTTCACCGCGCCGACGTCGAGATCGGAGAACACCGCATCGATCTGCGCGGTGACGAAATCGGCCGGCACCGCGTGAATCCCGGTGACGCCGCGCGTGTTCTGCGCCGTCAGCGCCGTGATGGCGGAGGCGCCGAAGACACCGAGCGCGGCAAAGGTCTTCAGGTCCGCCTGGATGCCGGCGCCGCCGCTCGAATCGGAGCCGGCGATGGTGAGCGCCACGGGCGTCGTCATGGGGCGATTTTCCGCGTTTTCGAAGCCAGCTTTTTCGAAGTCATGGCCCCTCCTACCGCGCAAGCCCCAAGGCAGCAAGTTCGCTTGCTAAATCCGGCCGGTTTTGGCCTATTAGAGCGTTTTCGAGCGAAGTGGAAACCGGTTCGCGTAAAGAAAACGCGTCAAACAAGAAGCTAGAGCCCCGTTTCGATTCCACCGGAACGGAAATGGCTCTAGCCGCCAGATACGCTTTCGGAGTGACTGCAATGGTTCCTTTTTTCGTCCAGATCAAATGCAAGCTCGGCCAGTCCTATACGGTCGCCAATGCGCTTGCCGAAGCCGAGATCGCCTCCGAGATCTACTCCACGGCCGGCCATTACGACCTCCTGGTGAAGTTCTATGTCGACAAGGACACCGACATCGGCCACTTCATCAACGAGAAGGTGCAGGTGCTGCCCGGCATCCAGGACACCCTCACCATCATCACCTTCAAGGCGTTCGGCGCGAGCTAACTGGCCTCCTTGCGCTTGGGTGGCGTCGGGCCATCCACCGGCGGCAACGATTTGAGATAATCCGCCATCGCCGCAAGATCCTCGTCCGACAATTGCGAGGTGTTCTTGATCACGCGCGTCATCCCGCCGCCAACGCTGTCGCCGTCGGGCAATTCGCCGGTCTTGAGGAAATAGGCGATATCCTTCGCGCTCCACTCGCCAAGGCGCTTCTGGGTGATGTTGGACACCCATCCCTCGCCTTCCGGATTGGGCCCGCCGGCAAAGCGTTCTCCGGAGATGATGCCGCCGAGGGCGTTGCGCGGGCTGTGGCATTCCGCGCAATGGCCAAAGCTGTTCACGAGATAGGCGCCGCGATTCCATTGCGGCGACTTCGTGCCGTCGGCGACGAAGGGCTTGCCGTCCATGAACAGGAATTTCCAGATGCCGATGTTGCGCCGGATGTCGAAGGGAAAGCGCACGTCATGGTCGCGCACCTTGCCAGAAACGGGCGGTAGCGTTTTCAGATAGGCAAAGAGGTCGAGGACGTCCTCGCGCCTGGCGTGCTGATAGGACGTATAGGGAAAGGCCGGAAAGTAATGCCGTCCGTCCGGCGAGACCCCGTGCATCACCGCGTTGACGAAATCGGCGTCGGTCCATTTACCGATGCCGTAGGTCGGATCGGGGGAGATGTTCGGCGTGTAGAACGTTCCGAACGGCGACTTGATCGCGACGCCGCCACCGAGCCTGACACGATCGGGCTGGTTGGGAACGGCATGGCAGGACGCGCAGCCGCCGGCGTTGAAGATCACCTCACCATTGGCGAGATCAGGCATATGGGCAGGCGCGGTCCCGGCGGCCGCCACCACCGGCGCGCTGAGCCACCAATAGACGCCGGCCGCAGTGACCGCGGCGAGCAGCGCCACGAAAATTGTTCGTTGCAACATTCAGGTCCATCCACTCGTTGCGGCGAACTTATGACCGATGCCCTGGCTGCTCCAGCCACGAAGAATTTAGCCCGCACACGCAGGAAACGGGAATAAACTGAAACGTTGACTGTTGGAAGTTTGCCAGTTCAACGAGGCCACAGGGAGAATGTCATGAACAAGACCGTCATCGCCATGGTAGCGCTCGGCGCCGTCGCTTTTGCAGGCTCCGCCAGCGCCGAGAAGCTGAAAGCAACGCTCAGCGGCAAGTCCGAGGTGCCTGCAACGACCACCAACGGCACCGGAACGGCCGACCTGGACTATGACGCCGCAAGCAAGAAGCTGTCCTGGAAGGTCACTTATTCCGGCCTGTCCGGCCCCGCCACCGCCGCGCATTTCCACGGACCGGCCGAGGCCGGCAAGAACGCCGGCGTCGCGGTTGCGATCCCGAACGCAACGTCCAGCCCGGTCGAAGGCTCGGCGACGCTGACCGACGCGCAGGCCGCCGATCTCTTGGCTGGCAAGCTCTACGTCAACATTCACACCGCGGCCAATCCGGGCGGCGAGATCCGCGGTCAGGTGACGAAGTAAGTCTCAAGGCTGCTTCGTCGCGGAAAGGCCGGGTGCGAGGGCGCGCCTGGCCTTTTTGCTGCCAAGAGATCACAGGCTCGGCGAGGAGCGACCTTCTCTCCGCAGATGGTTTCGACGGTCTTCTTCGTGCTTCCCGGATTTCGCTTCGCTCCATCCCGACTACAACATCAACCGTTGCGCAGACCGCCGATCTGCTCGCCAGTGCGCGCACCCTGCGCTCACGCCCCACCGCGTTCAAGCCCCACTCAACGCCTGTGCGAGGTCCGCGATCAGGTCCGACGGATTCTCGATACCGATCGATAGCCGGATCGTAGAATCGAGAACGCCGATCTTGCGGCGGATGTCGGCGGGAACACCGGAATGAGTCATGGTTGCGGGCAGGCTAGCGAGCGATTCGGTTCCGCCAAGGCTCACCGCCAGCTTGAAGATCTGCAGCGCGTTCAGGAATTTCACAGCCGCCGGCTGGCCGCCGACGATGTCGAATGAGAACGTGGATCCGGCTCCGAGGCATTGCCTTGCGAAAACACGCCCGGCCGCCGAGGCCTCCTCGTGATGACCGAGATAGTGGACCTTCGCCACCTTGGCATGGTCGCGTAGGTAATCCGCCACGAGGTGCGCGTTCCTGTCGGCTCTCTCCATGCGGATGCTCAACGTCTCGAGAGACCGGCTGATCATCCAGCAGGAATGAGGATCCAGCTGGGTGCCGATCGCGCCTCGCAGCGCCTTGATGTCCTTCATGATCGCTTTTGAGCCGAGCGCGGCGCCCGCGATCAGATCGGAATGACCGCCGACATATTTGGTCAGGGAGTACAACGAAAGGTCCGCGCCGTGCTCGATCGGTCGCTGAAACACCGGCCCGAGCAAGGTATTGTCGCACGCGATGATCGGCGCGTGCCCTTGGGTCCGGCCGATCACGTCGGCGACGCGGCGGATCATGGCGATATCGACCAGGCCGTTGGTCGGATTGGCCGGCGTTTCGATCAGGATCATCGCAATCCGGCCCTTGCCCGCGGCCGCCTCTGCGGCATGCGTCACCGCTGTTTCGTCGAGGCCGTCGGCAAAGCCGACCGCGCTGATCGAGAAACGCGAAAGCGTGTTGGCAAGCAAGGTTTCCGTCCCGCCGTAAAGCGGCTGGGAGTGCAGGATGACGTCGCCCGGCCGGATGCAGGCGAGAATCGTCGTCGCAATCGCCGACATTCCGGACGAGAACAGCGCGCAGCTCTCAGCGCGCTCGTAGATCGAGAGCCGATCCTCGACAATCTCGCTGTTGGGGTGATTGAACCGCGAATAGACGAGGCCGGCGCCCATCCCCTCCGGCGGCTCGCGCCGGCCCGAGACGAAATCGAAGAAATCCTGTCCGTCTTCGGCCGTCCTGAACACGAAGGTCGAGGTCAGGAACACCGGTGGCTTGATGGCCCCTTCCGAGAGCTGCGGATCGTAGCCATAGGTCAGCATCAGCGTTTCGGGATGCAGCATATGGTTACCGATGTGGGTCTTCGACGGAAACGGTTTTGCCATGGCCTGTCTCGCTTTTCTTGATCCAGATCCTCGCCGCGCGTTGGAACTCTGCGATGGTGGAGCAATCGGGATTCGAATGCGCCGGCATTCGACTCTCATAAACTTCGCGGCGGCTAAAGTTGAAGATAGCTCATATGCGGCGCTCTGACAGCGATCCGTCAGGCCTGGCGGACAAATTCTGCGTTTGATTTTGTTCGACGGAGCGATGTCCGCCTTGCCGGAAACCGTCACCGACGTGGAGCGGCGCTACGGCTTTGCGCAAGTGGCAATCATCCCAACGCCCTTTGGCGACGCCGTATCGGGCCAAATGGCCTGGGACGAGGATCGAAACGTCGTTGGCGTCGATGACATCGGACGCCAACTTAAGAGAAGCCTGAAAAAACCTTGCGGTCGCTTTGGCATCCGTTGGTGCGAAACTCGATGACATGGGCCGAGGTGCCTCCACGTAATCGTTCGCGTAAATCCCGCTGGGGCCCTACCTTTGACGCGCCGCCCGCAAACATCCCTGATTCCGTCCACCTATGTTCGTGCTGTCGCCACAAACCGCCCTCACGAATGCGTGACCGCGTATGGGGAGAAAAAAGTGCGCGCACGAAGAACATGGAAGGCCGTGGGGGCCAAACATCACTACTCGAGTATCGGGCAGCTCCAGCTGGATCTGGCAGCATTCAACCGCTGCATAGACGTACTGGAAAAGGCCGACGCAAATCCTCAGGACATCGAGGTGCTGACTGCGCATGCGCTGACGCTCGCCGAACAGATCGACGAGGTGCGCTGGTCGAACCCCGCAAAAGCTCTGGGGTGGTTACTCGGAAATGAGACAAGCGAGCCAGCCGCTCGAAAAGTTTCAGGAGCCGGCTAAGCTCGTTGCGCGATCACCAGGACGCTTCCGAAAGGTCCTTGCGCCGCATCTGTCGAGAGCACATTGCAGAGGCGTCTGCACGCTACGCAACAAAAAGGGACGGACGCTGTGCGCATCCGCCCCTTTCTCGTCAGCCCCGCGTCAGCTGTTCTTGATGCGGAAGGTTTCGTGGCAGCCGCCGCATGCCTTGCCGATCACTGGAAGCGTCGCCTTGAGCGTGTCGAGATCCTTGATCTTGCCCTTGGCCTCGGCGACGACCTCGGCGAAGCTTGCGATCTTCGCGTCGAAGCCAGCCTTGTCCTCCCAGATCTTCGGCGAGGTGTGGTAATCGCCGTCGAGCTTTACGCCCTTCGCGCTCGCCGGAAACAGGTGCGGCAGCTTCTTGGCGGTATCCTCGAACTGCGCCAGGGCGGTGTCCACCGTGGCCTGGTCGTAGGGCTTCTCGCCCTTGACCATTGCCGACATCGCGCCGGCGTTCTTGCCGTTGCCCTTCATGAGGGTCTGGGCCTCCTTGACGGAGTCGTGCTGCGCCCAGACGGCACCCATACCGAGCAGGAGCGCGCCCCCGACAACCAACACTCGCTTCATTCGCAAAATCCCTTTCCGTGATACAGGATCGTGCTGACCCCACATTGGGGCCAACACCACTTGGCAGATTTCATTCCATCCAGAGCGCGACGTTAAATCGTCGCACTTTGGATAATTTGGTTGAGCGCGATCTCCCCGCAAACGCGTTCCCGCGTTTGCCCCGCAAAACGCGTTCCGCGTTTGCTTGGGATCACAGGCTGTGACGGCGATGGTGCTCGTTGATGGCGATCCACACCCGCTCCGGGGTTGCCGGCATGTCGATGTGGTCGATCTTGTATTCGCGCCAGAGCCCGTCGACGATGGCGTTGACGACCGCCGGACAGGAGCCGATCGCGCCGGCCTCGCCCGCACCCTTCACACCCAGCGGATTGGTCTTGCAGGGAACGTTGTTGGTCTCGAACACGAAGGCTGGACCATCCGCCGCCCGCGGCAGCGCGTAGTCCATGAAGGTCGCGGTGATCAGCTGGCCGTCGCCCGCGCCATAGACCACCTGCTCCATCAGGGCCTGGCCGATGCCCTGCATGGCGCCGCCATGCACCTGGCCGGCCAGCAGCAGCGGATTGAGCGTCTTGCCGAAATCATCGACGATCACATAGTTGACGACCTTGATGATGCCGGTGGCCGGATCGATCTCGACTTCCGCCAGATGCGTGCCGTTCGGATAGGTGCCGTCGGCGCTGGCAAACGTCGCGCTGCCGTTCATCTTTGATGGATCTGCGCCCGGGCGCTTGGCGAGATCGGTGAAGGAGATCGTGCGGTCGGTGCCGGCGATGCGGATGGCGCCGCCCGAAATCTCGAGATCGCCGGCGCTTGCCTCCAGCGCCTGAGCCGCGATCTCCTTCAGCTTCTTGCCCAGCTCACCCGTGGCACGCTCCACACAGACGCCGCCCGTCGGGATCGAGGCCGAGCCACCGGTGCCGAGCCCGGTCGCGATCTCATCGGTGTCGCCCTGGTGGATGTGCACGCGCTCCGGCGGCAGGCCGAACTGCTCGGCAACGATCTGGGCGTAAGCCGTCTGGTGGCCCTGCCCGCTCGATTGCGTGCCGATCAGGACGGTGACGTCGCCGTTGGGGTCGAGCCTGACGTTCGCGGTCTCTTCCCCCATCACGCCGCAGATCTCGACATAGCTTGCAAGGCCGATGCCGCGGATCAGGCCCTGCTTCTTGGCCGCCTTGGCGCGCTTGGGAAACTCCTTCCACTCCGCGATCTCCATCGCGCGTTTCAGATGCGCGGCGAAATCGCCGGAATCGTAGACCTTGCCGGTGGCGGTCTTGTAGGGCAGCGCCTTCGGCTGGATGAAGTTCTTGCGACGGATGGCATCCGGCGTCATGTCGAGCTTGCGCGCGCAGGCATCGACCAGGCGCTCGATGACATAGGCGGCCTCGGGCCGGCCAGCGCCGCGATAGGCGTCGACCGGTACGCTGTGGGTGAAGATGGTGCGCACCCGGCAGTGGAAGGCCTGGATGTCGTAGAGGCCCGGCAGCATGCCGGCGCCGCCATGGGGAATGTAGGGGCCGAAGGTCGACAGATACGCGCCCATGTCGCCCATCAGGTCGCAATCCATGGCGAGGAATTTGCCGTCCTCGGCAAGCGCCATCTTCGCGGTTGTGACGTTGTCGCGGCCCTGCGCGTCGCCCATGAAATGCTCGGAGCGATCGGCCGCCCATTTCACGGCCTGCTTCAGCTTTCGTGCGGCGACCGCCATCAGGGCGTATTCGCGGTACGGAAACAGCTTGGTGCCGAAGCCGCCTCCGACATCGGGGCAGATCACCCGCATCTTGTCCGTCGGGATGTTGAGCACGTTCTGGCAGAGAATGTCGCGCAGGCGATGGCTGCCCTGGCTGCCGACCGTCAGCGTCAGATGGTCGCGCTTGGCGTCGTATTCGCAGACCGCCGCGCGCGTTTCCATGAAGTTCGCGACCACGCGCGGATTGACGATGGAGATTTCGGCGACCGCGTGCGCCTTGGCAAAGGCGGCTTCGGTCGCCTTCTTGTCACCGATCGAGACGTCGAACAGCACGTTGCCGGCCTTGTCCGGCCAGACCTGCGGTGCGCCCTTCTTGACGGCATTGACGACGCCGGTCACGGCCGGCAGCGGGCTCCATTTGACGTCGATCGCCTCGATCGCGTCACGGGCCTGGTCGGTGGTCTCGGCGACGACGAAGGCGATGGAATCGCCGACATGGCGCACCTCGTCCTTGGCGAGGATGGGGTAAGGCGGGCCGGTGAATGGATCGGTCTCGAGATTGAACAGGCAGGGCAGATTGCCGAGATCCCTGACGTCGTCAGCGGTCAGGATCAGCGCGACGCCGGGCAACGTGCGGGCGCGGCTCGCATCGATGGTGTATTTGGCATGGGCGTGCGGCGAGCGCAGCATCAAGCAGCGCAGAGCAGCCTGCGGCGCGTAGTCGTCGGTATAGCGGCCCTTGCCGCGGATGAGTGCGTCATCCTCCTTGCGCAGCACGCTTTGGCCAACGCCGAACTTGATGGGGGCAGCCATTTTCGCTCCATGTCCTCATGGTTGTTTTGCCGGCATATTGCCGTGGAAAAAGTGGCAGTGCAAACGGCTTTCGTCGTGCGAGATGAGGAGCCGACCACCTTGCAGCGGTGCCCGTTACTGTTTACGGCACGCCTGGCCGGGGGTGGGACCGGGCACGTCCGAGGTGGCAAAAAAGGTAGAACCGTGGGCAAGGTCGATTTCAAGAAGACGCTTTCGAAGCTCTACAGTGCGCCGATCGGCAGATTTGCTGCCATCGACGTGCCGGCACTGCAATTCGTCAAAATAGACGGCAAAGGCGACCCGAACCGCGAGCCGGGCTATGCGCAGGCCATCGAATGGCTCTATTCGGTGAGCTATGCGATGAAGTTTGCTTCCAAGGCTCGATCTGGAAGAGACTACGTCGTCCCGCCGCTCGAAGGCCTCTGGTGGGCCGACGACCCCGCCGATTTCGTCAACCGCCGCAAGCACCGCTGGAAGTGGACGATGATGATCATGGTGCCGGACTTCGTCGGCCGGCCGCTGTACGACGACGCCGTCACGAAGACACATGGGAAACGCGGCGAGCCGCCGCCGGAAACGCTGCGCCTGGAGTCTCTCGATGAAGGACGTAGCCTTCAAACGCTGCATGTCGGCAGCTACGACGACGAGGGGCCGATACTTGCCAGGCTTCACGACGAGGTGATGCCCGCGGAGGGACTGACATTCGCTGGACCGCACCATGAAATCTATCTGAGCGACCCGCGCAAGACGGAGCCCGAGAAACTCAAGACGATTCTCCGGCAGCCGATCAGAAGGGCTGACTGACCACCGTGGCTGAATCGGGCCAGCCTAGTTGCGCACCAGCGAGACCAGCCAGTTGCGACCGAACAGCGCGAGGAGCGCGAGCGCGTAGACGATTGTGCCCCCGACGGCGAGCAGCGCCAGCGTCAATTCGTCCCGGAAGGCGTGCATGGAGGCGAAAGAGGCCGCGCTGAAGCGTGCGATCAGCCAGAAGGCGGCGGCCAGGATGATTCCGATCAGCAGGAATTTGGCGAGCGACAACAGCCAGGCGCGGTCCAGCACGAGAAATCCTCGCCGCACTGCGAAGAAGAGCACCAGCAGCAGATTGGTCCAGACACCAACGGCTGTTGCCAGCGCCAGGCCGATCTGCGCGAGCGATCCCATCAAGGCAACCTTCAGGGCGACGTTGACCGCGATGCCGGTCAGCGAGGCGCGAACCGGCGTCGCCGTATCCTTGCGCGCGTAGAAGGTCGCGACCGCGCTGCGGATCAGCACGAAGGGGATCAGACCAATGGCATAGGCCGCGAGCGTGGCGCCCGCGGCGGCGGCATCGGCCTTCGAGAACGCGCCACGGGCGAACAGCGCACGCATGATCGCATCGGGCACGGTGATGAAGGCGGCCACGAAGGGCACCGAGAACAGCAGCGTGAAATCAAACGCGCGACGTTGCGCCTTCATCGCGCCGTCATGGTCGTTGGCCGTGATCCGCCGCGACATCTCCGGCAGCAGCACCGTGCCGATGGCGATGCCGATGACACCGATCGGCAGCTGGTTGAGGCGGTCGGCATAATAGAGCGCCGACAGCGCGCCTGCGGGCAGGAAGGTCGCGATGATGGTGTCGGCGAACAGCGCAACCTGCGTGCCCATCGAGCCTAGCGTCGCCGGCCCGAGCGCCTTGAAGAAGCTGCGGACATCTTCGTCAAGTTTGAGCGGCGCAAAGCGCGGCAAGCCGCCATGGCGCGCGAGATCACCCGCGAGCAGGAAATATTGCAGGAAGCCCGAAATCAGGACACCCCAGGCTGCGGCGTGCCCTGCGCTGGGAAACCAGGCGGCGAGCGCAAGCGTCATCATCATCGAGACGTTGAGGAAGATCGACGCGGCCGCGGCGCTGGCGAAGCGCTGCATCACGTTGAGCATGCCACCGTAGAGCGTCACCAGCGTGATCAGCAGAAGATAGGGAAAGGTGATCCGGGTCAGCTCGATCGCGAGCTTGCGCTGCTCGGCGTCCTCGGAAAAGCCGGGCGCCAGGATGCTCATGGCCTGCGGCATGAACAGCCAGGCGACGATCAGCAGCACGACCTGCGAGGCGAGCAGCAGCGTGAAGATGCGGTCGGCGAACAGACTTGCGGCCGCCCCCCCCACGCTCGCCATGGACGTGCGCGTAGGCCGGCACCCAGGCCGCGTTGAAGGCGCCCTCGGCAAAGATTGCGCGGAAATGGTTGGGCAGCCGCAGCGCCACGAAAAAGGCGTCGGCCACGGGGCCGGCGCCGAGGATCGCCGCGAGCATGATGTCGCGGGCAAATCCCGTCAGCCGCGAGAGCAGCGTATATCCGCCAACCGTGAATATCCGTCCGAGCATCGTTGCCTTCTAGAGCGTTATCGGTCAGCCGATAAGACCGTGAACTATGATGGGGACGAAAAAGGTGGTTGCTCTGCCCACCTCTCCCCAGCGGGGAGAGGTGAACCAAACGATCGGCTGCACGCAATCCAATAGTCAATTAGCCCCCAACCCCTATCGATTTCACCGCTTCGCGTCCCTATATTGGGCTGAACGGGAACACGGGCCAGCATGACGACGATCGACGAAATCAGGGACAATTTTGAGGTTCTGGACGAGTGGGACGACCGCTACCGGTACGTCATCGAGCTCGGCCGCACCCTGGAACCGATGCCCGAGGCGGAGCACTCCGCCGCCAACAAGGTGCAGGGCTGTGTCAGCCAGGTCTGGCTCCAGAAGCTGGTCGATCGCGGCAATGGCCCGCCGATCCTGAAATATCGCGGCGACAGCGACGCGCATATCGTGCGCGGGCTGGTCGCCATTGTGCTCTCGCTCTATTCGGGCCGCACACCGCAGGAGATTCTTGCGACCGACGCCATCGCGGTGTTCGACGAATTCGGCTTCCGCGATCATTTGACGCCGCAGCGCTCCAACGGCCTGCGGTCGATGGTCGAGCGTATCAAGACCGACGCAAAAGAGGCACTGGCGGACGCCTTGTAGGAATTTACTTCCGCTTCCGCTGCTGCTGTCCCAAACCCATCTGCTTCGCCAGTTGCGAGCGCGCGACCGCGTAGTTCGGCGCGACCATCGGATAGTCGGCCGGCAGTCCCCATTTCTCGCGATATTGCTCCGGCGTCATGTTGTACTGGGTGCGCAGATGGCGCTTCAGCGACTTGAAGCGTTTGCCGTCTTCCAGACAAACCAGATAGTCCGGCGCGATCGACTTCTTCAGCGACACCGCCGGCTTTGCGGGCTCGAGCGGCGCAGTCTCGGTACGGCCTGACGAGACCCGCACCAGCGCGCCGTGCACCTGGCTGATCAGATTTGGAATCTCGGCGGCCGGGGTCGGATTGTTGCCGACATAGGCGGAGACGATACTCGCCGTCAGCTCGATGAAATTCTTAGCCCCGGCATCCGACATCGGCCCGACCTTTCTTCAATCTTGCGCCTCAGAGACGGCGCCGAAGTATCCGTCTCAACAATACGTTCGACTTAAGTAAGACGACTGACGAATATGAACTGATTACTGATCTCGAGACAAGAACGGCGGCGCTTTACTAGAGCCATTTCCGTTCCGATGGAATCGGAACGGCGCTCTAGATTCTTGTTTTGACGCGTTTTCTTGACGCGAACCGGTATCCACTTCGCTCGAAAACGCTCTGGTGCGCGGCACGTCTCAGGATCGCTGGTCCAGATGGGCGCGCAACTCGTCGATCGAGGCAAAGCGCATCATGCCCTCCGGCATCTGCGCTTCGATCGAGCCGTCGGAATAGAGCGAATAGGCCATGCCGTCGACGATGCCGGACTTGAGCACGGTCACGGGCGCCTGCTCTGCCGCAGGCGGCGGCTCGGGTGCGGGTGGCGGCGGAGCGGCCTCCGCAAAGGTCGATGGCGAGCGCGGCGGCGGACGGCGCGATGCGACCGGCGGTTCCGGTGGGCGCATACGGTCCGGCTTTGGCCAGGCATCGTCAAAGCTCGCAGGCGGAGTTTCCGGGGCGCCAGGCGCCGCGGGCTCTTCAAGCGGCGGCTGCGGTGAGCCCTCGCCTGCCTTCGCCTCGGCACGCTCGCGCTCCTTCCGGGAAGTCGAGGCGAACAGCAGGTTGCGACGGCGCGGTGCTTCCGGAACCGCAGGCAGCGTTGGAACTTCCGGCTCCGGCGGCGCCTCGACGCGCGGACGCTCGCGCGCGGCTGCTTCGCTCTGCCATGGCAGCGGGCCCGCCGCCGGTGGTGGTGGCGCCGGTTCGATTCTCGCCGCCGCAGCAGGCATCGGCTCGGGCACAGGGGCTCCAGGCATCTCAAGTCCCGGCAGCACGGGCCTGACCCGAACCTCGGACGGCGCGACCGATCCGGCCAGCCGGCGCGCGATGCCCCTCAGCTCCGTCGCCACGACGTACAGACCGGCCAGTAACATTCCGGAGCAGACGCCGATCGTGCCGGCGATTAAGAGGGTGCTGCCGAGGCTGGCCTCCCTGACGGTCAAGCCAAACAGGATCGTAAGGAAGCCCGCCAAAACGGCGAAAATCCCTGCGATCAACAATGCCAAGGTCATCGAACTCACCCCCGGCCGCGAATCCACACGCGACACCCGTCACGCCACGATACCGTCATACTGGGTTTCACGCCAACGCCCAATTGTGGGCAGCGTTCCTAAAGGGAAGGAAATCAGGGACTTATTCACATTCCCTTCAGCTGCGGATCGGTACTGCTAGCGTGCTCCCAAGTTTCTGGAATTGCTGCGTCGCATCAGGAATTTAGCCATAATGCCCAATTACTTGGTAATGGAACTGCGCTATAGGGATCCCGGGGAGCAGGCCCGTGCGCACCAGCAGGGCCAAGAGGGGATTCCGGGTCACCAATAGCCATGACATCCATCACGACTTCGGCGATCGACACGCCGGCGCGGCGCTCGATTGAGCGGACTTGCGACGACCTCGCCATGCTGGTGCTGGCTGCGGTCGCCGTCCTTGCAGGCTTGACCTTCCGCGACTACGGACTCGGGTGGGACGACTACACCCACGCTGAATATGCCGATCTGTTGCTGCGCATGTTCGGTTCCGGCTTTAAGGACACCGCGGCGCTCTCCTTCGCCAATCTCTATATGTACGGCGGCGGTTTCGACATGGTCGCCGCCCTCCTGCACAAGATCATTCCGCTCGAGCTGTTCGAGACGCGCCGTCTGGTCGGCGCGATCGTCGGCGTGATCGGACTTGCGGTGACGTGGCGGCTCGGCCGCCGCATCGGCGGGCCGCTCGCAGGCCTTGCGACACTGCTGCTGCTCGCGCTCTGCCCGATCTTCTACGGCCACATGTTCATGAACCCGAAGGATGCACCCTTCGCAGTGGCCATGATCATCCTGATGCTCGGCCTGGTCCGCCTCGCGGAGGAATATCCGCAGCCGTCGCCGCGGACGATCCTGATCGTCGGCTTAGGTGCGGGCCTCTCGATCGGCTCCCGTATCCTCGGCGGCCTCGCGCTGGTCTACGCCATGATCGGCTTCATCCCGCTGTTCCTGGAGGAACTGCGCAGCGAGGGCCTGCGCGAGTCGGTCCGCCGCTTCGCCCATGTCGTCTATGTGCTGCTGCCCGGCCTCGTGTTCGGCTACCTCGTGATGGGCCTGATCTGGCCGTGGTCGATCATGGAGCCCGGCAATCCCTTCGAGGCGCTGACCTACTTCTCGCATTTCTTCGAGAAGCCCTGGAAGGAGATGTTCGACGGCGCGATCGTATCCGTGCCCGACATGCCCTGGTCCTATCTGCCGACGCTGTTTGCGCTTCAGCTTCCCGAGGTGATGCTGGTGCTGATGATCGGCGCCATGTTCAGCACCTTTGCCATGCTGCCGCGCCGCGAGGTCCCGGCCCGCCGCAAGACCATCCTGCTGATGCTGACGATCGCCGCGACCCTGCCGCTCGCGATCGCGATGGTGAAGCGGCCGGCGCTCTACAACGGCATCCGCCACTTCGTCTTCGTGATCCCGCCGATGGCGGTGCTCGGCGGCGTCGCCTTCGCCTGGACCATGGAGCGCCTGCGCGCCAATCACCGCAGCTGGCAGCCGGCGGTGCTCGCGGCCTTCTGCTTCGGCCTTGCACTGCCGCTCGCCGAGATGATCCGGCTGCATCCCTATCAGTACACCCACTTCAACTACATCGCGGGCACCGTGCGCGGCGCCGACGAACGCTTCATGCTGGACTATTGGGGACTCGCGCTGAAGCAGGCGTCCGACGAGCTGCGCGAGCAGCTCGTCGAGCGCCAGGAAGCACCGCCGGCCAATCGCAAGTGGAAGGTCGCGGTGTGCGGCCCGCAGCGCCCGGCGCAGGTCGCACTCGGGCCCGACTTCACGATCGGCTGGGATTCCAATGCGGCCGATTTCGCCATGACGCTCGGCGAGTTCTACTGCAAGGGCCTGACCGCACCTGTCATGGTCGAGATCAAGCGCGACGACGTGGTGTTCGCCCGGGTCTACGACATCCGCGGCCGCAGCATTTCCAGCCTGCTCTCGATCCCGGCGCCGTAAAATTCTTCTCCCGACCCGTAGCCGAAGCCCGGATGATGCGTAGAGGCTGGGCAAGTATCTGTTTTGCGCCCACCTTACACGGCGTATTCGAATGTTGGACGAATTTGGCCTCGGAGTGGCGGTGGGGCGGCCCGTAGCCGGGCGATGATGTCGGTGGTGGCGCTCAG
>NZ_LGHM01000110.1 GCF_001908185.1 Bradyrhizobium sp. AS23.2 | reverse complement strand
GAGGCGGTGTAGGTTATTGTTTGAGCATGATCTTTTCGGAAAACCGCTGCACACTTTGCGCTAACGCGGCCCTTCGGGTCCGGATCATGCTCTAGGAATGCGCGAAAATGTCCTCCTCCCCCCAGCCCTGGAGATCGAGCAGGGCGCGGGTCGGCAGGAAGTCGAAACAGGCCTGCGCCAGGGCGGTCCGGCCTTCCCGAACCAACATGGCGTCAAGCCGCTCCCTAAGGGCATGCAGATGCAGCACATCGGAGGCAGCGTAGGCAAGCTGCGGCTCGGTCAGGCTGTCGGAACCCCAGTCGCTCGACTGCTGCTGCTTGGAGAGGTCGATATTGAGCACCTCGCGCACGAGGTCCTTGAGGCCATGGCGGTCGGTATAGGTGCGCGTCAGGCGCGAGGCGATCTTGGTGCAGTAGATCGGCCCGGTCATCACGCCGAAGGTCTGGTACAGCACCGCGATGTCGAACCGCGCAAAGTGGAAGATCTTTGTGATCGCAGGATTGGCGAGCAGGGCTTTCAGGTTGGGCGCGTCGGTGTGACCCTTGGGGATCTGCACCACGTCGGCGCTGCCGTCGCCGGGCGAGAGCTGCACCACGCAGAGCCGGTCGCGGTGCGGGTTCAACCCCATGGTCTCGGTATCAATCGCCACCGCTCCGGTATAGCGGGACAGGTCGGGCAGGTCGCCGCGATGCAGGCGTACGGTCATGGCGTTTCAAAACCTCGATCGGATTGGTCTGTCGGCACAATAGGCTAATTCGGATTGCCCGCGATGTAGCCACTTGAGGCAGGCCGCGCAAGCGCGGGATGCCCTCAAAAGCCCGGTCAGATCGCCGCCAGCATAATGCAGATCATCGCCGCGACCGTGATGCGGCTGGGGCCGTCGCGGAAGGCGTAGATGATGGGATCGTCGGGCATCTCGCGGCGATGCGCCATCATCAGGCGCGGCCGAACCAGTAGAGCAGCAGCGGGTTCAGGAGCCACAGCATCCAGGATCGGCTGTAGAGCGGCGTCACCGCGGACGAGGACACATAGAGCGAGAACACGGTCACCGCGTTCATTGCGCTCGCGGCCGCCATCGCGGCGATCACGTGCAGGTCGGTGATCCTGTAGTCGCGGTTGGAGGGATCGGCGAGACCTGCGCTCTCGCGCATGCTGAGCTCGCTGAAGCGCTTGATCAGCGCCAGCGAGGTGAACACGAACAGCGAGAAGATCAAAAGCCATTCCGACAGCACCACGCCGACGCCGACCGCACCGGCGATGATGCGCAACGTATAAAGGCCGGCGAGCGTGACGACGTCGACCAGCATCTTGCGCTTGAGCACGAGCGAATAGGCGATCGTGGTGGCGAGATAGGCACCGAGCACGCCGAGGAAGACGGGCGAGATGCAGAGGCTGGCCGCGACCGCGAACAGCCACAACGCAGGGATCGCGAGCAGCGCCGACGAGATCGGCAGATCGCCGGCGGCGAGGGCGCGATGGCGCTTGGTCGGATGCTGCCTGTCTGCGGCGAGATCAAGCAGGTCGTTCACCAGATAGGCGCCCGATGCGCAGGCCGAGAAAGCCAGGAACGCCAGCAGCGCGGAGCCGAGCGTCGCAAGATTCATCTGATGCGCCGTGATCGCCGGCACGAACACCAGCGTGTTCTTGGCGTATTGATAGACGCGCAGCGCCTTCGCCCAGATTTTCAGACTAGCGCTGCGGCTGCCGCGATCCTCGATGCGCTCGATGGCGGCACGATCGAACGGCAGCGTGTCGCCTGCGGCGAGATCGGCGGGCGTAACGACGCCGTCAAAACCGAGATGCGCGGCAATGCCGGCCGCATGATGGGCGAAGCGGCTAGCTACCAGATAGATCTTCTCGCCTCGCGCCCGTGCAGCGAGCGCCCGGTTCAGCACGTCGGAATCATAGGGCAGATGGGCGTAGTCGATCTCGGCCCGCGCCAAAATATCCGTGAGCGCCGCCATTCCCGGGCGTCCACCGGCGCCGAAGCGAGCAAGCATGAGCCCGGGCCGACTGAACAGCGCTTCCATCAGCAGCTCCGAACGCAACAGCGCGCCTTCGAGATCGATGACGAGCGTCCGGGCAGCCGCCACCGCTACCGACGGCTCGGGCACGCCAGAACCATACTGCCAGGCAGGCTGCTCCATCCGAAAACGCTCTACTGACCGCAACATGACCGGCCCTCGGCCGGGGAGCAGGGAAAATGGACGGTCGGAACCCTAAGGGAGCATTCGCTAAGGGCGGCTTAATTGGACTGGAGGATAGGCGGACGACCTCCGCGGGATGCCCGGGTCCAATCGGTGCGCCGGGCTGTTGCATGGATCCCACAACCCGGCGCGAGCTTCACATCCCAGCGGAACTTGCGCCATGCGCTCCATGGAAATCGTCCCTGCACCACCCCATCTGTCGTCAGCTTCTCACGCTTCCCTTCCCCGCTCGCCGTGAACCAGGTGCCATGACCGAACAGACGCTCGCAGCGCCCATCGACGATCAGGATCGTCAGCGCGGCTTTTCGCGCTACCAGTCGCTCCTCATCGCGCTGCTCGCGTTCACCCAGTTCACGATCATTCTCGATTTCATCATCATGTCGCCGCTCGGCGCCATCCTGATGCCCTCGCTCAACATCACGGCCGGACAGTTCGGCGTCGCGGTTTCGGCCTACGCATTCAGCGCGGGGATTTCGGGCATCCTGGCCGCCGGCTTTGCCGATCGCTTCGATCGCAAGCGCCTGCTGTTGTTCTTCTATGTCGGCTTCACGCTCGGAACCATGCTCTGCGCCGCGGCGCAGAGTTACCATGTGCTGCTGCTCGGCAGGATCGTGACCGGATTGTTCGGCGGCGTGATCGGCTCGATCGTGCTCGCGATCGTCACCGACCTGTTCCCGTTGCATCAGCGCGGCCGCGTGATGGGATTCATCCAGACCGCGTTCGCCGCGAGCCAGGTGCTCGGTATTCCGGCCGGGCTTTTTCTCGCCAATCACTGGAGCTGGCATTTCTGCTTCGCTGCGATCGTCGGTGTGTCGATCGTGGCGATCGCCGTCATCGCCCTGGCAATGGAGCCGGTCGACGCGCATCTGCGACTGAAGCAGGACAAGAACCCTTTCCACCACCTGATCGCGACCCTCGGACAGCCGCGCTATACGCTGGCCTTTGCGGTCACGACGTTGCTGGCGACGGGCGGGTTCATGCTGATGCCCTTCTCCAGCGCCTTCACCGTGCATAATCTCGGCATCGACATCCTGCACCTGCCGACGATCTATCTCGTCTCCGGCCTGTTCAGTATCGTCACGGGACCGCTGGTCGGCAGGGCGAGCGACGCATTCGGCAAATACCCGACCTTTGTCTTCGGCAGCGTGGTGTCGGTGATCATGGTGCTGATCTACACCCATCTCGGCCACGTCTCGCTCGCGACCGCGATCCTCGTCAACGTCCTGATGTTCGTCGGCATCTTTTCGCGCATGATCCCGTCGCAGGCCCTGATGTCGGCGATCCCCGATCCCAGCCAGCGCGGCTCGTTCAGCGCGGTGAGCGCGTCACTTCAGCAACTCTCCGGCGGGCTCGGCTCGGTGCTCGCCGGCGCGATCATCGCGCAGGAACCGGATGGCTCGCTGCTTCATTTCGACCGGATCGGCTACGTCGTCGTCGCGTCGGCAATCGTCTCGCTGGTCGCGATGTATTTTGTGCAGAGGTCGGTCGCGAATCGAGCCGGCAAGAGGGTCGTCTGAGGGCGGGCGGGATTTTCGACCGCCTATGAGTCTTTGTGCACCAGTCCTGTGTCCAGTTGCAGCGTGATGCAGACGGCAATTCAGACAGCGACTGCCCGACGTAGCGAGCGCGTGGCCGCCCGTTTCTTCTCGGTATCCTGCTTCAAGAAGTCCTGTGCTGTCTTGCCCGGTTCGGCATCGAACCTCGCTTCTAGCGCAGAGAAGGCAGACATCCGGTCCATGCGGAACACGCGAAACCCATTGCGCAGCTCGCACCAGGCAGCGAGGAGCCAAACCGGTCCGTAGAACGCCATGATCAGAGGCCGCACCACACGCTCGGACGTTCGACCATCAAGGTCCAAATAGGAGAACCGGACCTTGCGCTGATCTCGGACTGCGTGACGCAAGGCTGCTTGGTCAATCGTGATGGGTTCACGGGTGTGATCGTCAGGTGCCCACACGCGGACAAGGTCGAGCTGTCGGCGAATTGTTTCCGGCAAGACAGCGGCAACCTTGTCCATCGCAGCAGCAGCTGCTGCGGCAAGTTCAGAGTCAGCCCAAGACTGGACGATACGGGCCCCCAGTAGCAGCGCCTCAATCTCGTTCTCGTTGAACATCAGGGGCGGCAAGTCGAAGCCCGGCCGGAGGATGTACCCAATCCCGGCCGCGCCATCGATTGGCACGCCCCTCGCGACCATGTCGCTGATGTCTCGATAGATGGTGCGCTCTGAGACCTCCAGGCGGGCGGCAAGATCCACTGCTCGCGTTGCCCTCTTTTTCCGGCGCAGTATCTGAATGATTGCGAAGAGACGGTCAGCGCGGCGCATCACGAGCCTCGGAGTACAGCATAAGTCCTAGCTGTACTCCTGCCAGTCTCCTGACACCATGCTGTCAGGAGCGGTTTCGTAGAAGCAGGCGACTAGATTCGCCGAGCCGCAAGGAGCCAAGTTCATCAATGGCAAATGAGACCGATACACGCGACCTGTTCGACCGATGGGAACAGGTTTGGCATGAGCAGCAGTACGACCTCGTGTCGAGCTGCGTCTGCCCTCACTACATTCGCCATGGAGAGAACGGCGACCGAACGGTGACACGCGAGGCTTACGCTGCGGAGCTGGCAGCCATCCACAAGGACAGACCCGGTATCAGGGTCGCAGTCTTCGATCACTCCTTCAGCAGCGACCGAGTTTGGTTTCGCTTCTGTTTCAGATGGACCGATCCGAAGACCGGCGAACCATGCAGCCGCGCAGGCATGCAGTCGTACCGAATTGAGGAGGGCAGGCTAGCGGAGACTTGGATATCAATGCAGCCGCCAGGATCGACCTGGAGCGACGCTGTGGAGCTGGAGCGTTGGACTAGCCCACGACCAACCCGCTGACGTGAACCCGCGCCGCTGGCTCCCCGCCCGCTCGGCATCCGCGACGCAGGGTAGCGTCCGATGTCGATGCTGATCGCGTCAGCCACGCCACAACAGCTGGTGTCCTCGACTGCTTGAAGCGGTCGAGAACCCTTCATTGTCAAGAACTTAAGCGAAATCAAAGGCATCGCGGAGCGATGGTGCCCAGGAAAGGACTCGAACCTTCACGGCCGTTAAGCCACTGGCACCTGAAGCCAGCGCGTCTACCAATTCCACCACCTGGGCATGCCGTTTGGGGCACGGAGGCGGTTACTACGGTTCGGTGACGCCGTTGTCAAATGATGCTTAAAGCCTGCTTGGGGATGCGGATTGCGCAACGCAAACCGGCCCGATACAAGCCTGACAAGACGCACTCTTCCCGCAGGAATGGACCCCCATGGCATCGAATCTGGAAACTCTCGTCACGGTTTTCGGCGGATCGGGGTTTTTGGGCCGGAATGTCGTCCGCGCGCTGTGCAAGCGCGATTACCGGGTCCGGGTTGCGGTGCGGCGGCCGGAACTCGCCGGATACCTCCAGCCCTCCGGCAGGGTCGGGCAGGTCCACACCGTGCAGGCCAATTTGCGCTATCCGGCCTCGGTCGAGGCGGCGGTGCGTGATTCGCATGTCGCCATCAATCTGGTCGGCATCCTCGCCGAGAGCGGCGCACAAACCTTTGACGCCGTCCAGGCCAAGGGCGCCGAGACCGTCGCCAAGGCGGCGGCGGCCGCCGGCGCCAGGCTGGTGCACGTTTCGGCGATCGGCGCCGACGCCGAATCGCCCTCGCGCTATGCCAAGGCCAAGGCGGCCGGCGAGGCCGCGGTGACAGCCGCGGTGCCCTCTGCGACGATCTTCCGCCCCTCCGTGGTCTTCGGGCCCGAAGATCAGTTCACCAACCGTTTTGGCGCGCTGGCGCGCATGTCGCCGGTGCTGCCGCTGATCGGCGGCGAGACCAGGATGCAGCCGGTCTATGTCGGCGACGTCGCCACCGCGATCGCGGATGCCGTCGACGGCAAGGCCAAGGCCGGCGCCACGTACGAGCTCGGCGGGCCGGAAGTGCTGACCATGCGCGAGATCATCGAGGCCATCCTTAAAATCACCGACCGCGAGCGGATGCTGATCCCGCTGCCGTTCGGGCTGGCCCGCTTCCAGGCCGCGTTCCTGCAATTCGCGCCGGGTGCGTTCAAGCTGACGCCGGACCAGGTCACGCTGCTCGAGCGCGACAATGTCGTGTCGGATACGGCCAAGGCCGCAGGCCTGACGCTGGAAGGCCTCGGCATATCAGGCGATTCGCTGGAAGCGATCGCCCCGCAATATCTCTGGCGCTTCCGCGCCGCCGGGCAGTTCCAGCATAACGGCGCGTAAGGTCTTCCTTCACCTCGCCCCGCTTGCGGGGAGAGGTCGGATCGCCCTTGCGATCCGGGTGAGGGGGTACAGGTCCCTCGACCATGTCACGTGTGGAGAGAGGCCCCTCACCCCAACCCTCTCCCCGTAAGAACGGGGCGAGGGAGTGCACCGCCGCCGTGGCCGCAGCGCAGACCCTCAAGCGTCAGAACTTCAGCTTCTTGAAGATCGCCTCCGGCAGCGTCTTGATGATGAGCATCACGAGGCGCCATTTGCCGCTGACATAGACGACGTCGGTCTTCTTCTCGACGGCCTGAAGGATCGCGTCGCCCACGACTGGCGCTTCGACAGTGAGCGGCCCGATCAGCTTCATGCCTTCTGTCATCCTGGTGCGGACGAAGCCGGGCTTCACCGTGACGACATGCAAGCCGCCGCGGCTGGCGCGGGCGCGTAGGCCCGACAGGAACGCCGAGAACCCGGCCTTGGCCGAACCGTAGACATAGTTCGAGGCGCGGCCGCGATCGCCCGCGACCGACGACACGCCGACGATCGTACCGTTGCCGCGCGCCAAGAACTTTTCCGCGAACAGGCCGAGGATCAGCGATGGGCCTTCGTAGTTCGAGCGCATGATCGTCGTGGCGTGCGCGAGATCTTCTTGCGCGCTCTCCTGCGTGCCCAATAATCCGACGATCGAGATGACCACGTCAGGCAACGCCGGAAGAGCGTCGACAAACCCGTCGAACGAGGCGGTGTCGAGCACGTCGAACTTATGGATGCCAACTTCGACGTTGTAACGCGCGCGCAGATCGGCGGCGTCGGGCTCCAGCACGGCGACGTCGCGCCCTGCGAGGGCGACATCGTACCCTGCCTTCGCAAAGGCGCGCGCGGTGGCACGGCCGATATCGGAGGAGCCACCCAGCACCAAGACTGTCTTGCGTGACGTCACGGCTTAAACCTCATCAATCAGACGCTGTGATAGTTTCGAGCGGATATTTCCGGCGGGATCGAGCGACTTGCGGATCGCGTTGAAGCGCGACAAGGCCGGATAGCCGGCCTCGAACGTCGCGCGCGACTGGCGCGCATCCTTGGCGAGATAGAGCCGGCCGCCGGCGGCGACGACGAGGCGATCGATCTCGTCGAGGAAATTCAGGACGTCACCCTTCATCGGGAAATCCAGCGCCAGGGTGTAGCCGGGCAGCGGGAACGACAGGATGCCGTCGCCCTGGCCGAGTTTCTTCAGCACCGCGAGAAAGGAGGCATCGCCGCGCCGTGCGACGCGGTCCAGGATATCGCCGAGCACGTCGCGCGCACCCTGCTCCGGGATCACGCATTGATGCTGGAGGAAGCCGCGCCGGCCATAGATGCGGTTCCAGTCGGCGATGCTGTCGAGCGGGAAGAAATAGGGATAGAGCGAAACCACATGATTGCCGCCGGCGCGCCTTGCGCCCATGCGGTAGTAGAGTTCGTTGAAGGCGCGGATGCTGTAGCGGTTCAGCGTCATCGACGGCAGGTCGACGGGCACGGCGAGCCCGGGATTCCTGCCGGCCGGAAATGCACCGGCGCCACCGGCAAGCTCGTCTGCGCGTGCGTGCTCACCGAGATAGATCAGCGAGCGGCCGAGATCGCGCCCTCGCGACGCGCAATCGATCCATGCCACCGAATAGGTCGCGGAATCACCGGCATCGAGCGCGCGCATCGCTGCATCGAGATCGGACGCGGAGATCACCCGCTCGCGGATCCAGCCGGTCTCGACCGGCCGCAACCGCATCGTCGCTTCGAGGATGACACCGGTGAGGCCCATGCCGCCGACGGTCGCGAAGAAGGCATCCGAATTCTGCTCGCGCGAGGCCTCGATGACTTCGCCCTGCCCGGTACGCAGCAGGATGCTGTCGACATAGCGGCCGAAGCCGCCCTCGCAATGATGGTTCTTGCCGTGCACGTCCGCGGCGATGGCGCCGCCGATCGAGACAAACCGCGTGCCCGGCACGACGAAGGGGAGGAAGCCGCGGGGTCCAAAAGTGTCGATCAGGTCCGATAGCAGCAGACCGGCCTCGAGGCGGATGCGCCCGGTCGCCGGATCGAACGACCTGACCCGGTCGAAGCCCGTCATCGCGACGGTCCTGGCTGCACCGATGGCCGCATCGCCATAGGCCCGGCCATTGCCGCGCGCAACTGCGCCGGCCAGACCGGCGACGGCCTCACCAACCGCCGCGAACGATCGCGGCCGCCGGAGATCGGTATCGACGACCGGAAAGCGTCCCCAGCCACTGACGAGGGTCATGGTTCAGCTCCTGTGCAGGGCGCGTACCGCCCTGCCCTGGAAACTGCCTACCGATCAAAAGCTTATATTACGTTGAGGCGTATCGGCGAGTTTTCAGAGGTTAATGACCGAGCGCCAGCGCGATCAGGCCGAGCGTGCCGACGATGACGCGCCACCAGGCGAATACCACGAAGCCGTGGCGGGTGACGTAGTCCAGGAACGTCTTCACCACGATGATCGCGGTGATGAAGGACACCACGAAGCCGATTGCGACGATGCCCATGTGGTCCATCGTCATCTCTGAGCGGTTCTTGTAGAAGTCGTAGGCGAACGCGCCGATCATGGTGGGGATGGCGAGAAAGAACGAGAACTCCGCCGCCGCACGCTTGTCGGCCCCCAGAAGCATCGCAGCGACGATGCTGGCACCGGAGCGAGACACGCCCGGGATCATCGCCACGCACTGCGCAATACCGATATAGAGGTACATCAACAGCGGAAACTTGGTGGCGTCGTGCTCTCGCGGCTTGAGATCGAGCTTGTCGACCCAGAGCAGGATGGCGCCGCCGACGATCAGCGTGAAGCAGACGACCCACGGATTGAACAGCACGCTCTTGATGTATTTGCCGGCAACGAGACCGACAACGACAGCGGGCAGGAACGCCACCAGCACGCCGATCACGAAGCGGCGCGAATAGCTGTCGCCCGTGAAGAAGCCGATCGCGACATCCCACAGCTTCCTGAAGTACAGCCCGACGATCGCGAGGATCGCGCCGAGCTGGATCAGAACGGTAAACGAATCCCAGAAAGCGCCCTCGCCGAGGTGAAAGAAGCGCTCCGCAAGCAGCAGGTGGCCGGTCGAGGAAACGGGAAGGAACTCGGTCACACCCTCGATGATGCCGAGGATTACTGCCCGTATTATATCTGACATATTTACGGTCCATTTCCGCTGGAAAAGCGGGGCTCTTCTCGCCTATTCGTCCCCATGCCGCAATCGCAAAATGCGCGAAATCACGCCCTTGCCTCGCGGTTTTGAAGGACTAGTGTCGCGCCACACAAACATTGATGGATTCTTAAGCACCATCAAATAGTCAAAGGTTTCATGTTTACGCTGTTCCATCATCCGTTCTGCCCGCATTCGCGCTTCATCCGCCTGATCGCGGGAGAATACGGGCTCGAACTTCGGCTGGTCGAAGAGCGCAGCTGGGAGCGGCGCGAAGCATTTCTGCTGCTCAATGCGGCAGGCACCACGCCGGTCCTGGTGGACGACGAGCAGCCGCCTATTCCGGGCGCGGCGATCATCGCCGAATATGTCGACGAGGCCTATGGCGCCGGGATGGGACCCAAGCGCCTGATGCCGGAGACGATCGGCGAGCGCGTCGAAGTGCGCCGGCTGATGGCCTGGTTCAACGAAAAGTTTTTCGAGGAGGTCTCCCATCCTCTCGTCACCGAGCGCATTTACAAGCGCTTCATGAGCGAGGAGAACGGCGGCGGTCCGCCTTCGGCCGACGTAATGCGCGCCGCCAAGGCCAACGTGCGCTATCATCTGGCCTATATCGGCTGGCTGGCGCAGACGCGAAACTTCCTCGCCGGCGACCGGCTCACTTACGCGGATCTCGCCGCCGCGGCGCATCTTTCGGCGATCGACTATCTGGGCGACGTGCCATGGAGCGAGGACGACGCAGCAAAGGCGTGGTACGCGCGGGTGAAATCCCGCCCGTCGTTCCGTCCGCTGCTCAGCGAATGGCTGGCGGGCGTGCCGGCGTCGCGGACCTACGTGGACCTCGACTTCTGAACTCCGATCCGACTGAATTGAAGGCGGCGCTGGCGCACGAAGCACGCGCGCTCGGCTTCGACTGCATCGGCATCACGGAACCCGGCACGATCGAAAATGCCGGAAAGCATTTTCTCGAGTTCATCGCTTCGGGCGGCCATGGCGACATGGACTGGCTCGCAGCACAGCCGGAGCGCCGCGTCGATCCGCGCGGGCTGTGGCAGGACGTGCGCTCGGTGATCATGCTCGGCGTCAACTACGGCCCCGACCAGGATCCGCTCGCGATCCTCGAGCAGCGCACGCACGCGGCGATCTCGGTCTATGCGCAGGGCGACGATTATCACGACCTGATCAAGAAGCGACTGAAGGCGCTGGCGCGCTGGCTGGTCGCGACCGCGCCGTCCGAAGTCAAAGTGTTCGTCGATACCGCGGCGGTGATGGAGAAACCGCTGGCGCAGGCCGCGCATCTCGGCTGGCAGGGCAAGCACACCAATCTCGTCTCGCGCGAATTCGGCTCCTGGCTGTTTCTCGGCGCGATCTACACCACGCTGGAGCTGCCGCGTGACGGCGCGGAGGTCGACCATTGCGGCTCGTGCCAGGCGTGCCTCGACATCTGCCCGACCGCGGCCTTTCCCGCGCCCTACAAGCTCGATGCGCGGCGCTGCATCTCGTACCTCACCATCGAGAACAAGGGACCGATCCCGCGCGAGTTTCGCAAGAGCATCGGCAACCGCATCTATGGCTGCGACGACTGCCTCGCCGCCTGCCCGTGGAACAAGTTCGCACAGGAAGGCCGCGAAGCAAAACTCGCCGCGCGTGACGAATTGCGCGCGCCTGGTCTCGCTGAACTCGTAAGGCTTGATGACGCGGCGTTCCGCGCGCTGTTCACGAAGTCGCCGGTCAAGCGCATCGGCCGCGACCGCTTCCTGCGCAACGTGCTGATCGCGATCGGCAACTCCGGCGATGCGGCGCTGGCGGAGCAGGCGCGGCGATTGCTGGACGACGCAAGCCCGCTGGTGCGCGGGGCCGCGGTGTGGGCGCTGGGGCAATTGATGCCGCGGGAAGATTTTGAGGCGATGAAGGCTGGCGCGTTGGGCAGAGAGTCCGACGAGAGCGTGCGCGAGGAGTGGCAAGCCCCCTCCTAATTCTCGGTGTCATGCCCCGCGAAGGCGGGGCATCCAGTACGCCGCAGCTTCTCGACCCAATCACTGCTGTCTCGGCGTACTGGATCGCCCGATCAAGTCGGGCGATGACAGCCGAGTGTGAGGACGCGCACTCCGTACCTGACCCTCACGCCTCCTCACCATGAGGATTGGGCATCTTGATTTCCCCGCAGCTTCCTTCAAGGTCGCGCGCCATGACAAACATGCCTTTCTTCACCCGCGACGGCGATACATTCCACCCGACGGAAGTCGCCAACGGTCCGTGGGATCCGAAATCGCTGCACGGACGCGTCATTGTCGGCCTGCTCGGCTTCGCCATCGAGGAGCGCCACTCCGGTCCTGAATTCGTGCCGGCGCGGCTCACCGTCGACATGTTCCGGCTGCCGACCATCGACAAGCCGATCGAGGTGACGACGCGGCTGGTCCGCGACGGCCTGCGCATCCGTGTGGTCGAGGCGGAATTCTTCTCGGCCGGCGTCAGCATGGCGCGCGCCTCGTGCCAGCTGCTTCGGCGAACGCAGAATCCGGAAGGTAACGTGTGGTCGCCGCCGAACTGGGATGCGCCGAAGCCGGCCGACATTCCCAAGCCGACCGATCCGCGGCTCGGCATGAACGGCAAATGGGCGACACGACCGATCGTCGGCCATATGGGCTCGCTCGGTCCGCGGCGGCTCTGGATGAGCGAGGTGCGCGAGCTCGTTGCGGGCGTGCGGATGACGCCATTCGTCCATGTCGCGACCGGCGCCGATTTTGCGAGCCCCTTTGCCAATGCCGGCGACAAGGGTCTCGGCTACATCAACAGCGACGTGACGATCTATCTGCACCGCTTGCCGGTGACGAACTGGATCGGCTTCGAGGTGATGAATCACCAGGCCACCGACGGCGTCGCGATCGGCGAGTGCTGGCTCTATGACGAACAGGGCCCGATCGGCACCGCGACGGTCGCGGCGCTGGCGCAACGCAAGCCGATGGCGAAGCCACCGCCGCCGCCGTAGTTTCTCACTACCGTCATTCCGGGGCGCGCCACTTGGCGCGAGCCCGGAATCCATTCAACGACAAACCTTGAGGGCTGATGGATTCCAGGTTCGCGCTTTGCGCGCCCCGGAATGACAGCATCACGCCAGATGCCGCTTCATCTCCGGCCGCGCCTTCAGCTCGGCGCCCTGCTTGCCGACGATCTTCGCGATCCGCTCCGGCGCAAACTTCAGATCGACGAACGCCGGCGCCGTGTTGGCGACTTCGTGATAGCCGGCGATCTTGCCGTCGCGCAGCGTCATGATCGCGACGCCCTCGAACATCGCCCGCGCGCCGCCCGCTTCCGGCAAGGTCGAGCGGTAGCTGAAAGTGTAGCGCGCATAGAGCGTGGTGCCGTTGGTTACAGGATCATGCATGTCCCAGCGGAAATCGGTCGCCGTGCGGTAGAACCAGTCATCGACCATCTCGGCGATTTTGGTGCGGCCTTCGAATGCGCCGTAGAAGACGTCGTGATAGACGCCGTCCTCGGTGAACAGTTCGGCAAAAGCCTTGCCGTTGCGCTGCTCGACCGCGTCGCAGAAGGCGCGCAGCATGGCGGTGGTGGTCATTGGCGTTTCTCCTCGCTCTTTTCTGTCATGCCCCGGCTTGACCGGGGCATCCAGTACGCCGCGGCTTCTCGGTTAAAGCACAACGGCCTCTGGAATACTGGATCGCCCGATCAAGTCGGGCGATGACATCGAGTGCTGAGCAACACCTTCACCCGATCTCCGCCACGGCGGCAAGAATGCGCGCGATGTCCTGCGGGCGCGACAGGCGATGGTCGCCGTCCTGGATCATGGTCAGCACGACGTCATCGGCCGGCAGCCGGTGCGTCAGCGCGAAAGCATGCTGCCACGGCACATCAGGATCCTGCGCGCCCTGCAGGATGCGGACGGGGCAACCGAGATCGATGGCGCTGCCGAGCAGCAGATGGTTCCGCCCCTCCTCGATCAGGTTCCGCGTGATCGGATAGGGCGAGCCGTCACCATAATCCGACGGCCGCAGCCAGACGCCCTTGGTCTCGATCTCTTTCTTCACTTCGGCGGAAAAATTCTTCCACATCAGTTCCTCGGTGAAGTCGGGCGCTGGTGCGATCAGCACGAGGCCGGCGAGCGAGGCCTTGCTGGTCCTCTTCTTGATCTCGCGCGCGAGCAGCAACGCCATCCAGCCGCCCATGGAGGAACCGATCAGAACCTGCGGGCCATCGCAGAACCGCTCGAATACCGCCACGCTCTCCTCCAGCCAGCGCCCGATGGTTCCATCGGCGAAATCGCCGCCGGATTCGCCGTGGCCGGAATAGTCGAACCGGACTGCGGCGCGGCCGTGGTCCCTGGCCCAGTCGTCAAGCGCTACCGCCTTGGTGCCTTGCATGTCCGACTTGAACCCGCCGAGCCAAACCAGCCCGGGTGCCTGTCCGCGACGGCTGCGCACCGCGATCCTGCGCGCGGACGGGCCGTCACCCACATTGATGAAGTCGAGCACGGCATCGGGAATTGCATTGGTCATGGAACGTTTACTCTGGCTGTGCGGTTTGAGCTGTTCGGGCGTGTTCCGCAGCGAAACCCGACGTCGGCATTGACCCTTTGGGACGCTTGCGGAACAGAAGCAAGGTGTCTATGTCGAGCAACGTGCCGACGGGCGTGACCAAAATGCCTCGCATTTGAGGCTTTTTCGATCGCAGCACGGACGACTTGCTTGCCCGCAAACGCATCTTCCTGCAAAATACCCGCCTCTTTCACAACTTTGGAGAACCACCCATTCGCCGTCCCAATAAAGCCCCGCCCGTTGCCGCCAAAGACGGGCCGCGCATCAATGATGATATTCGCAATGCGCAGATCCAGCTGATCGATCAGACCGGTGACAACAAGGGCACGGTCGAGACCGTCATGGCCATCCGGATGGCCCAGGAAGCCGGCATGGATCTGGTCGAGATCTCGCCGAACGTCAGCCCTCCCGTCTGCAAGATCATGGACTACGGGAAGTACAAGTATTCCGCCCAGAAAAAGGCCGCCGAAGCCCGCAAGCGGCAGAAGATCGTCGAGATCAAGGAGATCAAGCTCCGCCCGATGATCGACGATCACGATTACGACGTGAAGATGCGCGCGATGCAGCGGTTCTTCGAAGAGGGCGACAAGGTCAAGATCACGCTGCGCTATCGCGGCCGCGAAATGGCGCACCAGGAGATCGGCACCAAGCTGCTCGACAAGATCAAGACCGACGTCGCCGAGCTCGCCAAGGTCGAGCAGGACGCGCGGTTCGAGGGCCGTCAGGTCGTCATGGTGCTGGCGCCGCGCTGACGCCGGTTCTTCAGGACTGAGAGTTCAACGGCCCGTCCGGATCTCCGGCGGGCCGTTCGTGTGTCAGGTCCGCGTTGCCTGCCAGGTGCCGCTGCACCGGTCTCCCGATATGATGCCCTTCCAGGAGCCGGCGCCGACCAGGCCGACGAGACGGCCGCCGCCGCTGGCGTGGGACGCCCCGACCGAGACCTGAACCGCGACCGTGCCGCTGCGATTGACCCTGCCGGAAACCCGGCCGCCGCCTGCGGACGAAACGCGGCCGCCGGTCACAGTGAAGGGAACACTGTAGCCCGAGCGGCAATTGCCGCGGGTGGTGGCGAAGGTGACATTCCAGACGCCATCATAGCCGCCCGTACGATAGCCGCCCATACGCGCGTCGGCGGTCGAGGGCAGCACGGCTGTGGCAAGCACGGCCAGGAGCGCCAGATGGCGCGGGCGGGCGAGATCAGCCAAAGAGGAGCGCGATTCTGAAAAATGGGCCATTTCGGTCTTGCTCCGGGCGACGCGGCTTGGACATCAGAGTGGCGACTCCGAATAGTCGCCGGGCAGGTTCAGGCGGTTCATCGTTGCCAATTGGCTTCCGCTCTGTCATAAGCCCAGCCTTCATCGCCCGGCTGATTAAGGGCTGCCGTGGCGGTGTTTCGTGCGGGTTTCGCGCTAGTTCGTAAAAACCTGAGCACAATCAACGCTCTAACGAGCATTTTTGACGGCCAGCCGCCTTCGCGGGCGGATTTCTGTGGCCATTAGGAGAGCCAAATGCCCAAGCTGAAGACCAAATCGGGCGCTAAAAAGCGCTTCAAGGTGACTGCCACCGGCAAAGTGATGCACGCCCAGCGCGGCAAGCGTCACGGCATGATCAAGCGGACGAAGAAGCAGATCCGTCAGCTCCGCGGCACCCGCGTGCTGTTCAAGACCGACGGCGACAACGTCAAGAAGTACTTCTTGCCGAACGCCTGATCGCGTCCACGATCATTGCCACTTGCGCCGCGTTTCGCGCGGCAATCCGAAACCAAAGTCATCTCTGAAGGATTTTTGTCATGTCTCGCGTCAAACGCGGTGTGACCGCCCACGCCAAGCACAAGAAAGTCTACAAGGCCGCCAAGGGTTTCTACGGCCGCCGCAAGAACACCATCCGCGCCGCCAAGCCGGCCGTGGAGAAGGCCCAGCAGTACGCCTTCCGCGACCGCAAGCGCCGCAAGCGCACCTTCCGCGCGCTCTGGATCCAGCGTCTCAACGCTGCCGTCCGTCCGTTCGGCCTGACCTACAGCCGGTTTATCGACGGTCTCGCCAAGTCGGGCATCACCGTGGACCGCAAGGTGCTGTCGGATCTCGCGATCCGCGAGCCCGCGGCGTTCCAGGCGATCGCCGAGAAGGCCAAGGCCGCTCTCGCTGCCTAAGGGCTAGCGGGCTTTCCGGCCCGCAGCCTTCAGCGCTCGTTGCGAGTAACGCTGGGCGACCTCCGCCCGGCAGAATGCCGTGAACGATAGATACATGGTGCCGGATTCATTCCGGTACTTTCGGTCGCAGACGCGCATCTCGCGTTGGTAAGCGCGTTTCTGCGCAGTGTTCAGGCCGGGCATGAAGTCCGCCTCGCATTTCTTCTCGACGGCTGCGCCGAGCTTGACGTCGCCGCTCGCGGTCAATTCGCAATCCTGAAACACCTTCATCGCGCTTTTGCAGTCCTTCTGGGCACTGATGGTGTCGGCGACCTCGTCCAGCGTCATGGACTTCTCCATGCAAACCATGGCGCGCACCGGCGTCCCGGCGACCGATAGTACGACGGCCAGAACGGCCAGACAGGATCTTGAAAGCATCGCGCAGTCTCCTCGTATCCCCCTTGGTGCCGAGCCCCCGCGCGAGGTTCAACCCAGCCGTTCCTAAGCCCGAAATGACCGGCTTTTCGCTTGACGTTACGGCCTTCGGGCGGCGACAACCCAGCCGAATTTGGCAGCAGGGATTTGACTGTGTCCGACCTCGCAACGCTCGAAACTTCCATCCTCGATCAGATCGCCGCCGCCGGCGATGAAACCGCACTCGAGACGGTGCGCGTCGCAGCCCTCGGCAAGAAGGGTTCGATCTCCGCGCTGCTCGCCACTCTCGGCAAGATGTCGCCCGAGGAGCGCAAGACGCAAGGCGCCGCGATCAATCAGGCGAAGGACAAGGTCACCGGGGCGCTCGCCGCGCGGCGCGACGTGCTGAAGTCGGCGGCACTCGATGCGCGCCTCGCCTCCGAGACCATCGACGTCACCCTGCCGCTGCGCGACGCGCCGGCCGAGGCCGGCCGCATCCATCCGCTCAGCCAGGTCTGGGACGAGCTGACGACGATCTTCGCCGACATGGGTTTCTCGGTGGCCGAAGGTCCCGATATCGAGACCGACGACTACAACTTCACCAAGCTGAACTTCCCCGAAGGCCATCCGGCGCGCGAGATGCACGACACGTTCTTCTTCCATCCGAAGGAGGACGGCTCGCGCATGCTGCTGCGGACCCACACCTCGCCGGTGCAGGTGCGCACGATGCTGAGCCAGAAGCCGCCAATCCGCGTGATCTGCCCAGGCCGCACCTACCGCATCGATTCTGACGCGACCCACACGCCGCAATTCCACCAGGTCGAAGGCCTCGTCATCGACAAGAGCTCGCATCTCGGCCACCTCAAATGGATCCTGCACGAGTTCTGCAAGGCGTTCTTCGAGGTCGACCACATCAACATGCGCTTCCGCCCCTCGTTCTTCCCCTTCACCGAGCCGTCGCTGGAAGTCGACATCCAGTGTCGCCGCGACAAGGGCGAGATTCGCTTCGGCGAGGGCGAGGACTGGCTCGAGATTCTTGGCTGCGGCATGGTTCATCCGAACGTGCTGCGCGCCTGCGGCATTGATCCCGACGAGTACCAGGGCTTTGCCTGGGGCATGGGCATCGACCGCATCGCCATGCTGAAATACGGCATCGCCGATCTGCGCCAGCTCTTCGACAGCGACGTCCGCTGGCTGTCCCACTACGGCTTCAAGCCGCTCGAAGTGCCAACGCTTGCCGGAGGGCTGAGCTCGTGAAATTCACCCTCTCCTGGCTGAAGGATCATCTCGAGACCGACGAGCCGCTGGAAAAGCTCGCCGACAAGCTCACCATGATCGGGCTCGAGGTCGAGAACATCGAGGACAAGGCGAAGGCGCTGAAGCCCTTCACCATTGCCAAGGTGATCTCCGCCGAGCAGCATCCGAACGCGGATCGGTTGCGCGTCTGCATGGTCGACACTGGCGACGGCGGTGCGCCTGTGCAGGTCGTCTGCGGAGCGCCGAACGCGCGCAGTGGTCTCGTCAGCGTGTTCTCACCGCCCGGCACCTACATTCCCGGCAAGGACATCACACTCGGAATCGGTACCATCCGCGGCGTCGAGAGCCGCGGCATGCTGTGCTCGGCGGCTGAACTTCAGATCTCGAACGACCATGACGGCATCATGGAATTGCCCGCGGATGCGCCGATCGGCGCGGGATATGCCGAATGGGCCGCGCTCGGCGATCCCGTGGTCGAGATCAATCTGACGCCGAACCGGCAGGACTGCACCGGCGTGCACGGCATCGCGCGGGACCTCGCCGCCGCCGACATGGGCAAGTTCAAGGACCCGACGATCAAGCCGATCAAGGGCGAATTCCCCTGCCCCGTGAAGGTCACGGTCGAGGACGCCGCGCTGTGTCCGGGCTTCGCGCTGCGCCTCGTACGCGGCGTGAAGAACCGCCCATCGCCGGAATGGCTGCAGAAGCGGCTGACCGCGATCGGGCTGCGCCCGATCAACGCGCTGGTCGACATCACCAATTTCATGACCTACGACCGCGCGCGACCGCTGCATGTGTTCGACGCGAAGAAGGTGAGGGGCAACCTCGTCGTGCGCCGCGCGCGCGACGGCGAGACGCTGCTCGCGCTCGACGGCCGCACCTACAATCTCGATTCCAACATCTGCGTGATCGCGGATGAGCACGGCGTCGAATCGCTCGCCGGCATCATGGGCGGCGAGGCCTCGGGCTGCGACGAGAACACGACCGACGTGCTGATCGAATCGGCGCTGTGGAACGAGATCAACATCGCGCAGACCGGCCGCAAGCTCGGCATCAACTCGGATGCGCGGTACCGCTTTGAGCGTGGCGTCGATCCGGCTTTCATGGTGCCGGGGCTCGAGCTCGCGACGAAACTCGTGATGGAGATGTGCGGCGGCGCGCCATCCGAGAATGTCGTGGTCGGCAAGGCCTTCGGCGAGGACCGCGTGATCGAATTCCCGGTCACCGAGGTCAAGCGTCTCTCCGGCATCGAGGTGCCGCAGCCCGAGATGAAGCGCATCCTGACCCATCTCGGCTTCATGATGGCGGGCCCGGGTCCCGTGGTAAAGGTCGCGGTGCCGTCGTGGCGCTCCGACGTGCACGGCAAGGCCGACATCGTCGAGGAAATCGTGCGCATCTTCGGTGTCGACAAGGTGCCGATGACGCCGTTCGAACGTGGCGAGGACGCGCGCAAGCCGGTGCTGACCCCGATCCAGCTCCGCACCCGCCGCGCCAGGCGCGCGCTCGCGAGCCGCGGCATCATCGAAGCGGTGACCTGGTCCTTCATCACGAAGTCTGCGGCTGAGCTGTTCGGCGGCGGCCAGCGCGAACTCGAAGTGGCCAACCCGATCGCGTCGGATTTGTCCGACATGCGCCCGACCCTCCTGGCGGGCCTGATCGCTGCGGCGCAGGCGAATGCCGATCGCGGCTCTGGCGATGTGGCGCTGTTCGAGGTCGGCCAGGTGTTCAAGGGCGACCGCCCGCAGGATCAGTTCATGGCGGCGAGCGGCGTCCGCCGCGGCTTTGCCTCCTCGGAAGGTCTCGGCCGGCACTGGTCGGGCTCGGCGCAGGCTGACGTCTTCGACGCCAAGGCCGATGCACTGGCCGTGCTGGCTGCCGCCGGCGCGCCGATGCAGGCGCTTCAGATCGTCGCGGGTGGACCGACATGGCTGCATCCGGGCCGCTCCGGCACGATCCAGATCGGGCCGCAGAACGTGCTCGGCTATTTCGGCGAGGTGCATCCGCGCGCGCTCGAGGCGCTCGGCGCCGACGGCCCGCTGATGGTGTTCGAGGTGACTCTCGATCGCATTCCCGAGGCGAAGAAGAAGCCGACCCGCGCCAAGCCCGTGATCGAGCTGTCGGCGTTCCAGCCGGTCTCGCGCGACTTCGCCTTCATCGTTGACCGCGGCGTGAAGGCCGGCGACATCGTGCGCGCCGCGCAAGCTGTCGACAAGAAGCTGATCACCGGCGTGAATGTCTTCGACGTCTACGAGGGCAAGGGCATCGATGACGGCAGAAAGTCGATCGCGATCGCGGTGACGATCCAGCCGCGCGAGAAGACGTTGACCGACCAGGAGATCGAGGCCGTCGCCGCGAAGGTCGTGGCGGAGGTCACGAAGAAGACCGGCGGCACGCTGAGAGCATGATGCCGAAGAGCGTGAAGCGGTTTTCGGACAACATCATGCTCCAGAATCATCAAGCATGACGCTTACGGACCTCCTCTCGAAGGACGTCAGCCTCACCATCGCGATGGCGCTCTGCGCCGTCGCTTTCGTCTCGGGCACCGCGCGCGGATTCTCCGGCTTTGGTTCGGCCCTGATCTTCATGCCGCTCGCGAGCAGCGTAGCGCCGCCACGGCTCGTCGCGGCCCTGCTCCTCGTCATCGATTTCGTCGCGGCGGCGCCGCTGCTGCCGGACGCGTGGCGGAAGGCTGACCGCAAGGCCACCGCCGTGATCGTGCTGGGCGCGCTGGTCGGCGTGCCCGTCGGCACCTATTTCCTCAGCGTGCTCGAGCCAGTCACCACGCGTTGGATCATCTCCTGCTTCGTCGCGGCGCTCTTGCTTCTGCTGCTATCGGGCTGGCGCTATCGCGGCAAGGATCACGCCTGGCTCTCGGTCGGCATCGGCGGCCTTTCGGGCTTCTGCAGCGGGCTGGCGCAGACTGGCGGCCCGCCGATCGTCGGCTATTGGCTCGGCCGCCCGATCGCGCCGATCGTCGCGCGCGCCAACATCGTGCTGTTCTTCGGCGCGTCGGACTTCTTCTCGATGATCAGCTACGCGACCACCGGACTGATCTCGCGCGAATCGCTGGTGCTCTCGCTGATCGTCGGTCCGGTCTATGCGATCGGCGTCGCGTTCGGCGCCTCGCTGTTTGGACGCGCCAGCGAGAAAGTCTTTCGCGCGATTTGCTACGGGTTGATCGCGATGGCGGTCATCGTCGGGCTACCGGCTTTGGACGGCATATTGCGCTAACTCTCTCCGCCGTCGTCCCCGCGAACGCGGGGACCCATAACCCCAGGGAGAAGTTGTGGCGCGAGCTGACAATCACAAGTCTTCGTCAAACTACTCCCTGTGGTTATGGGTCCCGGATCTGCGCTCCGCTTGTCCGGGACGACAGCTGAATAGGTTGCGGCTTGTTTGCCCTACTGCCGCGGTGCCCTGCGCTTCTTCGTCGACTGCGTCGGCACCTCGATGGGCTCGTCCCTGAGCGCGCCGATCTTGCGGAGGGCTGCGTCCGCGGCGCGTTCGCCACTTTCCCAGGCACCGTCGACGGTGCCCCACAGCGTCTCGTGCGTGGCTTCGCCGGCGAGGAACACATTGCCCATCGGCTCGGTCAGGATCTTGCGCGAGAGCTGGCCGCCGGGAGCGGCCGCCGACATCGCGCCCATGACATAGGGCGAAGCGTTCCAGCGCGTCGCGCTGGTCTTCTGCACGGCGGCCGCAGCTTCGCTGCCGAACAGTTTTGTGATCCATTCCTTCGCGAAGGCCGCCATTGCCTTCTCCCCCTGCTCGGAGAGATCGCGGCCGAACGAGCCGCCGACATCGATCGAGCACAGCGACGAGCCGCCCATATTGGCGAACAGCAGCGCCGTGCGCGTCGAATTGCTCTGCTCGATGAGGATGTCGTCGCGCGACAGGCCGAGCGGATTGCCCGGCAGCTGCAGCACGATGTGATCGTAGCTGCCGAGGGTGAGCTTTGACGCGGCATCGAGCGTGCGCTTGGGGATATCGGGCGCGAATTTGATGGCGCCCGCGGTGAGCACGTTGGTCGACACCGTGACGATGGCGGCGCGGGCGGCGATCTTGCCGGCTTGCGTCTCCACGCTGACGTCGCGATTGCTCCAGGCGATCCGGCTCGCCGGCGTCGACAGCGCGACCGGCGCCTGCTCGCCGAGCTTCGTGATCAGGGTCCCCAAGCCCTGGCGGCAGGCGATCGCTGCATTTCGGTCCTGCGCCCTCGCCTTGTCGATCGCCGACAGCTCCTTCAGATCCTTGCCGGCAAAGCTCGAGCCCAGCACGAACTCGACCGCGCCGGCCCAATCGCCGAGATCCTTCGGCAGCACGGAGGCGCAAGAGCTATCCAGCTTGCCGCGCGCGGCCTCGTCGATGGCCCGATTGGCACGCACCAGCGCCGCCAGAAATTCCTCGGTCTCGCCCGCACGGGCGTTGCGGCGACCGATCCGCATCTTCTGGCCTGAGGGCGCCTGAATCACTTCGAGCCCGGCGCTGCGCGCCAGCCGGATCATCGGATTGGTGTCAGGGTTGTGCATCCAGCGCGCGCCGCGGTCGAACGGCGTGTCGAAGGTCGTGCTGTCCGTGATGCAGCGGCCGCCGATCTGCGATGCCGCTTCCACCACCACGACCTTGCGGTTGGCCGCCATGATGCGCCGCGCCGCGGCGATTCCCGCAGCTCCCGCGCCGATCACGACAATGTCAGCGTCGCGCGGCAAGGTAGCGGCCGTGACGCGCAGGACCGGCATCGCGGCAAGGGCCGCTGACGCCGAAAGGAAACCGCGCCGCGTGATTGTCATGTCATGGTTTCCGGGAACTTGCGACGAAAGGGAACAGCCAGCGAACCTTGCTGCATCTGGTGTTGCACGGCAACCATCATGGTGAATCAATCGTGCTTGATCTCACAGAACGATGAACTGAATTGCAACACGTTTCGACCATGATAGAGAATGGAAAAAAGGCGGCCGGAAAAGGCCGTGGGGGAGTTCGACATGGGGACGGTCTTAGATTCAGTCGGCAAGCTGATTGCCGCGTACCTCTCGAAGGAGGTGCCGGGCTACGAGCCGTTCACGCCAAGCGACCCGGAACATCTGCGCGGCGTCATCGAGCCGGGCGACGTGCTGCTGGTCGAGGGCAATAACCGCATCTCCGGCATCATCAAGTATCTGACGCAGTCGACCTGGTCGCATGCCGCGCTCTATGTCGGCCCGGTCGAGGGCGCGGAAGAGCCCAACGGCGAGCCGCATGTGCTGATCGAGGCCAATATCGGCGAAGGCGTCACCTCCGCACCGCTGTCGAAATACTTCCCGTATCACACCCGGGTCTGCCGTCCGGTCGGGCTATCCCATGAGGACCGCACTACGGTCTGCCGCTATGCGATCAACCGCATCGGCTTCGGCTATGACACCAAGAACATCATCGACCTCATGCGCTTCCTGTTCCCGGTGCCGGTGCCGCAGCGCTGGCGGCGGCGCATGATCGCGATCGGCTCGGGCGACCCGACCAAGATCATCTGCTCGGCGCTGATCGCGCAGGCCTTCGACGCCGTGCGCTACCCGATCCTGCCGAAGATCACCAAGGCCGGCAGCCGCGCCGCCCGCCGCGAGATCCTGCACATTCGCGATTCCTCGCTCTACATGCCCCGCGACTTCGACATCTCGCCCTATTTCGAAGTCGTCAAACCCACCATCGTGCACGGCTTCGACTACACGGCCCTGCATTGGTCCGACAAGCAGAAGCCGCTCGAGGAGGTAGCGGCCTCGTTCGGTGTGTTTCCAGAAACGTTCAGTTCGCCGCCGCTCGTTCCTGAAGCGATTGACGAAGAAGCGCCGGCTGAGATTTCGGCTGCAGAAGTGACGGCCGAAACCGCGCAGCCCGCGGAGATGGTCGAACGCATCACCGACTTGGAGCATCTCCGCCTGCTCAAGAAGCTCGCAGCGTAGGGCATCAACCCCACCGTCATTGCGAGCCAACGGGTCCGCGCAAAGCGCGGCCCGATGACAGGCTCCGCGAAGCAATCCAGAGTCTTTCCATCGTGACAGTCTGGATTGCTTCGTCGCTGCGCTCCTCGCAATGACGGTGGAAATTTATCGTTCCGCCCGTCCGATCACCGCCATCAACTCCGCGATCTTCTCGCGCTGATCGGCCTTGTCGCCGCTTGCGATGGCATGCTCGACGCAATGGGCGACGTGATCCTTCAAAACCTCCTCCTCGACCCGACGCAGCGCGGCGCGCACCGCCGAGATCTGCGTCACGATGTCGATGCAGTAACGGTCCTCCTCGACCATTTTCGAGAGGCCGCGAACCTGGCCCTCGATCCGGCCGAGACGTTTTCCGACGGATGCCTTGATGTCTTTGCGCATGAGGTCTATATACCCCTACCGGGTATGGGTTGCAAGGCCGGAGCATGGAAATGAACGACGCAGAACACAAGCATCACCACGACACGCAGGCTCATTCGGGATGCGGCTGTTCCGCTCACGCCACCCCGCCCGCTCCCAAGCCCGCGGCCTCGTCCTGCTGCGGCGGACACGGCGATCATGCCGGCCATGCGCATCACCACGGCCAAGACCTTGGCGCAGCCGCGACAAAGGTCCTTGATCCCGTCTGCGGCATGACGGTCGATCCCGCGACCTCAAAGCACCGCTTCGACCATCACGGCGAGACCTTCCATTTCTGCTCGGCCGGCTGCCGCACCAAATTCGCCGCTGATCCGGCCAAATATCTAGCCAAGGACGGGGCGCCCGAGCCGGAGATGCCCGCGGGCACGATCTACACCTGCCCAATGCATCCGGAGATCCGCCAGGTCGGTCCGGGAAGCTGCCCGATCTGCGGCATGGCGCTGGAGCCGGAAGTGGCAAGCCTGGACACAGGACCCAATCCCGAACTCGCCGACATGACGCGGCGGTTCTGGATCGGCGGCGCGCTGGCGCTGCCGGCCGTGGTGCTGGAGATGGGCGGCCATCTCGCCGGGCCACACAACTGGATCGATCCGACGCTGTCGAACTGGATCCAGCTCGTCTTCGCCACGCCCGTGGTGTTCTGGGCCGGTTGGCCGTTTCTGGTCCGCGGCTGGCAGTCGCTGCTCACGCGCAATCTCAACATGTTCACGCTGATCGCGATGGGCACCGGCGTCGCCTATGTCTACAGCCTGATCGGCACCATCGCGCCGCAGATTTTCCCCGCAACCTTCCGCGGCCATGAAGGCGCGGTCGCGGTCTATTTCGAGGCCGCCGCGGTCATCACCGTGCTGGTGCTGCTCGGCCAGGTGCTGGAGCTGCGCGCCCGCGACGCGACATCGGGCGCGATCAAGGCGCTGCTGCAGCTCGCGCCGAAGACCGCGCGACGCGTCGATGCCGACGGCAACGAGCACGAGGTCGAGATCGATTCGCTCCATGCCGGCGATTCCTTGCGCGTCCGCCCCGGCGAGAAAGTGCCCGTTGACGGCATCATTCTCGAAGGCCGTTCCTCGCTCGACGAATCGCTCGTAACAGGCGAATCGATGCCGGTCACCAAGGAGCCAGGTGCAAAGGTGATCGCCGGCACGCTCAACCAGTCCGGCAGCTTCATCATGCGTGCCGACAAGGTCGGGCGCGAGACCCTGCTGTCGCAGATCGTGCAGATGGTCGCGGACGCGCAGCGCTCGCGCGCACCGATCCAGCGCCTGGCCGACCAGGTCGCGGGCTGGTTCGTCCCGACCGTCATCGCCGTCGCCATCGTCGCCTTCGCCGCCTGGGCCTGGTTCGGGCCGGAACCGCGGCTGGCCTTCGGCCTGGTCGCCGCCGTCAGCGTGCTGATCATTGCCTGCCCCTGTGCCCTGGGCTTAGCGACCCCGATGTCGATCATGGTCGGCGTCGGCCGCGGCGCGCAGGCAGGCGTGCTGATCAAGAACGCCGAGGCGCTGGAGCGGATGGAGAAGATCGACACGCTCGTGGTCGACAAGACCGGCACGCTGACCGAGGGCAAGCCCAAGGTTGTCGCGATCGTCCCGGCAGCCGGCTTTGCGGAAGATGATATCCTGCGGTTGGCAGCCAGCGTCGAGCGCGCCAGCGAGCATCCCCTGGCCGACGCGATCGTGCGCGCGGCGAAGGAAAAGCAACTTGCTCTTGGGCAAGTCGAGCATTTCGACTCGCCCACCGGCAGGGGTGCGACAGGCAACGTCGACGGCAAGAGCATCGTGCTCGGAAACGCGAAATATCTGCGGTCGATCGGCATCGACACGACGGCGCTGGACGCCGAGGCCGAACGCCTGCGCCAGGACGGCGCCACCGTGATCAACATGGCCGTCGACAACAAGCTCTCCGGCCTGTTCGCGATCGCCGATCCGGTCAAGGCCTCGACCCCGGAGGCGCTGAAGGCGCTGGCGGCCGAGGGCATCAAGGTCATCATGCTGACCGGCGACAACCGCACCACGGCGGAAGCGGTGGCGCGCAGGCTCGGCATCGCTTCCGTCGAGGCCGAGGTGCTGCCGGATCAGAAGAGCGCGGTGGTGACGAAGCTGCAGAAGGCGGGCCGCAGCGTCGCGATGGCCGGCGACGGCGTCAATGACGCGCCCGCACTGGCCGCAGCCGAGGTCGGCATCGCCATGGGCACCGGCACGGATGTGGCGATGGAGAGCGCCGGCGTCACGCTTCTGAAGGGCGATCTCACCGGTATTGTCCGCGCGCGAAAGCTGTCGCAGGCGACCATGAGCAACATCCGGCAGAACCTGTTCTTCGCCTTCATCTACAACGCCGCCGGCATTCCGATCGCAGCCGGCATCCTCTATCCGACGCTCGGCGTGCTGCTATCACCGATCATCGCCGCGGCCGCGATGGCGCTGTCCTCGGTCAGCGTGGTCGGAAATGCGCTGCGGCTTCGCACGACGCGGCTGTGAGCGCTGCCGTTGCTCCCGCGCCCCGCTTGCGGGGAGAGGGTTGGGGTGAGGGGGAGTCTCCACAAGGACGGTAAGAGTTGGACTCGCGGAGATTCCCCCTCACCCGGAATTCAAGCTACGCTTGAATTCCGACCTCTCCCCGCACGCGGGGCGAGGTAAGAGAGAGCAGCGCCCGCGGAGAGGACCAGATGCAGCGAATTACGATCACGATCGAGGACGATCTGCTGGCGGAGATTGATGCTGCGGCCGAAGCGCGCGGCTACCAGAACCGCTCCGAGATCATCCGCGACCTCGCTCGCGCCGGCCTGCAACAGAGCACGGAAGACACCGCACAGACCGGCTCCTGCGTCGCCGGCCTCGTCTATGTCTACGACCATGCCGCGCGCGATCTCTCCAAGCGCCTGGTGCAGGAATTCCACGGCCACCACGACCTCGCGCTGGCGACCCTGCATGTCCATCTCGACGACAACAATTGCATGGAGATGACGGCGCTGCGCGGCGACGCCGCCGAAGTCAGGCATTTCGCCGACCACATCATCGCCGAACGCGGCGTACGCTACGGCCGCGTGGTGATGATCCCGACGGGCGAGGGAAAGCCGGCGAGGGCACGGAAGCACGGGCACCGGCACGAGTAGGAGCCATCCTCTCGTGCCCCGGACGCTGCGCAGCGCTTCTTGGGCGATGCGCTGCAGAGCCAGGGCCCATCTCACCGCGAGCGCAAGCTCCTGGGTCCCGGCTCTGCGGCGCGTCGGACCGGACGATGCTTCGCATCGCGGGGACATGCCGCGCCGCATCCGGGACACGAGAGCGGCTGAGCCTTAAGCCGCAGGAACTGACGGGTCAGCCTCCCTTGCCGAAGCGGCCTGGGGTGTCTACCTCTCGCGGGTGGTTTTCGTGAGAGGAACTCCCATGCTGGATGCCGCCGTGAAGGCGCTGTCGCAAATGCTGTCGCCGGCGATGCGCTCGATCCTGTGGCGCTCGATCGGTGTCGCACTGGTGCTGATCACCGTGCTGGCGATCGGCTTGCAGCGGCTCCTGAGCTGGTTTGCGACCTATGGCGAGGTCTGGCTGGAAGGCCTGCTCGGGCCGAGCTGGCACTCCTCGCTCGAGGTCCTGGCCTGGATCGTCTCAATCGCAGCCGGCCTTGGCGTTGTGTTCGGCGGCGTGTTCCTGATGCCCGCGATCACCTCGCTGGTGGCGAGCCTGTTCGTCGACGACGTCGCCGACATCGTCGAGCGCGAGCACTATTCGGCCGAGCGGCCGGGCGTCGCGCTGCCCTTCAACCAGGCGATCCTCGAGGGCGTCAAGACCGCGCTGCTGACGCTTTTGGTTTATCTCGCCGCGCTGCCGCTGGTGTTTTTCGCCGGCGCCGGTTTCCTGATCTTCTTCCTCGCCGCCGCATGGCTGCTGGGTCGCGAATATTTCGAGCTCGCGGCGATGCGCTTCCGTTCACCGGAGGACGCCAAGGCAATGCGGCGCGACAATGCCGCCACCATCTTCACTGCCGGCCTGTTCATCGCTGCTTTCGTCTCGATCCCGATCGTCAACCTGGCGACGCCGATCTTCGGCATGGCGTTCATGGTCCACATGCACAAGCGCCTGTCCGGAGCGCGCCCCGAGCTGATCGAGCCGGCGCGGCAGATGCGGTGACGGTAGACACAACCGGCTTGCCCGGACACAACTCTCGCTGCCGTTCCGGAACGCCTCGAAGAGGCGAACCCGGAATCTCGAGATTCTCTGGTGCGCAATTGCGCACCTGAGTTCGATGCTTGCGCATCGCCCCGGTCTGACGGCAGATGCTCCCTCAGACCGTCTTTTCCGGCCATCGGCAGAGATCGTTGATCAGGCAAACCTCGCAGCGCGGCTTACGCGCAAGGCAAGTATAGCGGCCGTGCAGGATCAGCCAATGATGGGCATGCAGCATGAACTCGGCCGGGATCACCTTTTCGAGACCAAACTCGACTTCCAGCGGCGTCTTGCCGGGCGCGAGCCCCGTGCGATTGCCGACGCGGAAGACATGCGTGTCGACCGCCATGGTGTGCTCGCCAAAGGCCATGTTGAGCACCACGTTGGCGGTCTTGCGCCCGGCGCCGGGCAGCGACTCGATCTCGGCTCGCGTGCGCGGCACTTTGCCGCCGAACTCGGCTAGCACTTTTGCCGACAGGGCAATGACGTTCTTTGCCTTGGTACGGTAGAGGCCGATGGTCTTGATGTATTCGCGCAGGCGTTCTTCGCCGAGGTCGAGCATCTTCTGCGGGGTGTCGGCAACTTTGAACAATTCGCGCGTCGCCTTGTTGACTCCGGCGTCGGTCGCCTGCGCCGACAGCACCACGGCGACCAGCAGCGTGAACGGATTGACGTGCTCGAGTTCGCCTTTCGGCTCGGGATTGGCTTTGCGGAAACGGCTGAAGACCTCGTGGATCTCGGCCGGCGTCCAAGGTTTTGTAGACTTGGGCTTCGTAGCCTTGAGCGATTTCTTCGCGAGAGCCCTTGGCCTGGCAACAGTCGCCTTTGCCTTTTTCTTCGGCACGGGCGCTTTGCGCGGGGCCGGCTTGCGGGTGATTTTCGCCATGATCGGGATATACTGAGGGACGATGAGCACAGGCAACGAAATTGAGCGCGAGGTGCAGATCTTCTCGGCGATGCTGACGCCGCACCGCTCGCTCAACCGCACCGGCTTCCTCGCCGTGATGCTGTTCGTGAGCGTGGTCAGTTTCGTCACCGGCCTCGTCTTCCTGATGATGGGCGCCTGGCCTGTGTTCGGCTTCTTCGGCCTCGACGTACTGGTGATCTGGTGGGCCTTCAAGGTCAATTTCCGCGCCGCGCGGGCGAGCGAGCAGATCGTGGTGACGCCGTCGGAATTGCGCGTGCGCCGGGTCAGCCATCGTGGCCATGTCGCCGAATGGACGTTCAACCCGCTCTGGGTCCGGCTCGACCAGGAGGTCGACGAGGACTTTGGCCTCGAGCATCTCTACCTGATCTCGCGCGGGCACCGGCTGCAGATCGCCGGCTTTTTGGGACCCGAAGAAAAGACGAGCTTTTACAAAGGCTTGGTCGAGGCGTTGAATGCCGCGAGGCGCGGTCCGACCTACAATCCAATTTCCTGATTCCGGATCAGAAATCGGGTGGTTTCGCGCCCGACGCTCTCCTACATTTCAGGTCATGATGACACTCGCCATACATGACCAGCGCCTGGCCAGGCCGGGCCACCAGAGCGCCGCGCTGCGCGATTATGACTCCGTGCGCCGGGCGATCGCGTTCATCTCGGAGAACTGGCGCGCGCAGCCGACCATCGAAGCGATGGCCGATGCGGCCGGCGTCACGCCGGATGAGTTGCACCATCTGTTCCGCCGCTGGGCCTCGATCACACCGAAGGCCTTCATGCAGGCGCTGACGCTCGATCACGCAAAGGGACTCCTGCGGGACTCGGCGAGCATCCTCGACGCCGCGCTCGACTCGGGCCTCTCGGGCCCCGGCCGGCTGCACGATCTCTTCGTCACCCACGAAGCGATGTCGCCGGGCGAATGGAAGAACGGCGGCGCGGGCCTCACCTTGCGCTACGGCTTCCATCCCTCGCCGTTCGGCACGGCGATCGTGATCGCGACCGATCGCGGCCTGTCGGGTCTTGCCTTCGCCGATCACGGTGAGGAGAAGGCCGCGCTCGCCGACATGACGCGGCGTTGGCCGAAGGCCACTTACGTCGAAGATCACGAGGGCACAGCGCCACTGGCGCAGCGCATCTTCGACCCCAAACTGTGGCGGCCGGATCAGCCGCTGCGCGTGGTGATGATCGGCACCGATTTCGAGGTGCGGGTCTGGGAGACGCTGCTGAAGATCCCGATGGGCCGCGCGGTGTCCTATTCGGACATCGCCTGCAACATCAACAACCCGAAGGCCTCGCGCGCCGTCGGTGCTGCCGTCGGCAGGAACCCGGTTTCGTTCGTCGTGCCCTGCCACCGCGCGCTCGGCAAGAGCGGCGCGCTCACCGGTTACCACTGGGGCATCACCCGCAAGCAGGCGATGCTGGGCTGGGAGGCCGGGCAGCTGGGGATGCACTAGGCCTGCTGCCGTAGGGTGGGCAAAGCGAAGCGTGCCCACTATGCATCAGCGATCGCGGGAGAATGGTGGGCACGGCGCTATGCGCCTTTGCCCACCCTACGGCTCTGCCGTTTGCGGCGAAGCTAGCCCGCCAGATCCACCTTCGACGCCACGGTCGAATCCGCATTGAGGCGGTAGATGATCGGCACGCCGGTGGCGAGCTCGCGCTTCAAGATGCCTTCGGGCGAGAGCTTTTCCAGCACCATGATCAGCGCGCGCAGCGAATTGCCGTGGGCAGCAACCAGCGTGCGCTTGCCGTTGAGCACGCCGGGCAGGATCTCCTGCACGTAATAGGGCAGTGCGCGCGCCAGCGTGTCCTTCAGGCTCTCGCCGCCGGGCGGCGGCACGTCGTAGGAGCGGCGCCAGACCAGCACCTGGTCCTCGCCCCATTTCTTGCGAGCGTCGTCCTTGTTGAGGCCGGACAGATCGCCATAGTCGCGCTCGTTCAGCGCGAGGTTCTTCGATGTCGGCAGGCCTTCCTGGCCGAGCTCGCCGAGGATGAGATCGAGCGTGTGCTGCGCGCGCGTCAGCACCGAGGTGTAGGCGACGTCGAACACGAGGCCCTGCGCCTTCAGCTTGCGGCCGGCTTGCTTCGCCTCGGTCACGCCGAGCTCGGTGAGATCGGGATCCTTCCAACCCGTGAACAGGTTCTTCAGATTCCATTCGCTCTGGCCGTGACGCACGAGCACGAGAAGACGTTCGCTCATTGACTGCTTTCCATTCAGGTTATTGTTTGAGCATGATCTTGTCGGAAAACCGCTCGCACTTTGCGCTAACGCGGCCCTTCGGGTCCGGATCATGCTCCAGCTCGCTCAGATGTCTGCGAGGCCGAGCACGTCGGCCATGGAGTAGTGCCCCGGCTTCTTGCCGTGCGCCCACAGCGCCGCCTTCAGCGCACCGTGCGCGAACAGCATGCGGTCTTCGGCGAGGTGCGACAGCGTCAGGCGCTCGAACGGACCGAGGAACGTCACGCTGTGCTCGCCGGCGACGGTGCCGCCACGCAGGGACGCGAAGCCGATGTTGCCGGGCTTGCGTGCGCCGGTGATGCCGTCGCGGCCACGTTCCGAATGCTCCTCGAGCGAGATGCCGCGGCCGGCTGCAGCGGCCTGGCCCAGCATCAGCGCGGTGCCTGAGGGCGCATCGACCTTCATGCGGTGGTGCGTTTCCACGACTTCGATATCGAAGCTCTCGTCGAGCGCCTTGGCGACGCGCTTGACCACGGCGGCGAGCAGGTTGACGCCCAGGCTCATATTGCCGGACTGCACCACGACCGCGCGGTTTGTGACGCTCTTGATCACGGCGTTGTCGGAGGCCGACAGGCCGGTGGTGCCGACGACGTGTACGATGCCGCGCTCGGCGGCGATCGCGACATTGGCGATGGTCGCGGCCGGCACGGTGAAATCGAGAATGCCGTCGGCCTCCTTCGACATCGCCCAGAGATCGGCGGAAAGCATGATGCCATTGGCGGGCAGGCCAGCGAGCACGCCGGCATCCTTACCGAGCAGCTCCGAGCCCGGCGCCTCCAGCGCGCCGGCCAGCACCGCGCCTTCGGTGTCGGCAATCGCCCGCGTCAACGCGCGGCCCATCCGGCCACCGGCTCCAGCAACAATCAAGCGCATGTCGGACATGGTGTGATCCTCTTCGGGGCCGTTGTAGCGGGGGGATGCAGTTCCGGCAACCGAGGGACCATAGGCCGTCATTCCGGGGCGATGCGGAGCATCGAACCCGGAATCCAGAGTGGTGGCGCGAGATTCCGGGTTCGCCCTTCGGGCGCCCCGGAATGACAGCGTCTGGTGTCGTGGAAACCCTACGACGGCTGCGGGCCGTCATAGCCCTCGATGATGATGAGGTCGGCGATCGAGTGCGGCTGGCGCACCTTGATGTTGGCCTGGTATTCCGGCGAGTTGTAACAGGCGATCGCGGTCTCGTAATCCGGGAATTCGATCACGACGTTGCGGGTGCGGCTGGCGCCTTCGACGGTGGTGAACTTGCCGGCGCGGACGACGAAGCGGCCACCCCATTTCTTGAAGATCGGACCGTTGGCGACGGCATAGGGCTTGTAGCCCTCGTCATTGCTCACGTCGACGCGTCCGATCCAGTAGCCTTTTGCCATTGTTCTTCTCCCTGGTTGTTGCCACCTATTTGGGCATGATCTGATCGGAAAACCGCTGCACACTTTTCGGGATCATGCTCTAGCCAAGCGCCTGTGCGATCTCGGCCTGGATGGCGTCAGCGATCGCCCTGGGGTCCGTGGCTTCCACCACCGGCCGCCCGACGACGAGATAATCGGCGCCCGCAGTGATCGCGCGGCCCGGCGTCATGATGCGCTTCTGGTCGCCGGTCGCCGCGCCCGCCGGCCGGATGCCGGGCGTGACGAGGTGCATCTGGTGGCCGACGATCTTGCGAAGGCTACCGACCTCCTCGGGCGACGACACGAGCCCGTCGATGCCAAGCACCTGCGCCTGCTGCGCGCGCGCCTCCACCAGTTCGGAGACGCCGAGCCGGTAGCCGGCCGCGTGCAGATCGTCTTCGTTGTAGGAGGTCAGCACCGTCACGGCGAGGATCTTCAGGCCAGAGCTGCCGCGGCCTTCGACGGCGCCCTTCATGGTCTGCGGATAGGCGTGCACGGTGAGGAAGGTTGCGCCGAGCCTGGTGATGCTCTCGACGCCTTGCGTCACGGTGTTGCCGATGTCGTGGAGCTTGAGATCGAGAAAGACCTTCTTGCCCTTGTCGGCGAGCTTGCCGACCAGCGGCAATCCGCCGGCATAAGCGAGCCGATAGCCGATCTTGTAGAAGCTGACGCTGTCACCGAGCCGGTTGACCATCGCCTCCGCGGCATCAACGCTCGGCAAATCGAGCGCGACGATCAGGCGGTCCTTCGGGGCGATTTCGGCTGGCGTCATGGCACCTCACATCATGCGTTGGGAAATGTCGATCACCTGCCGCACCAGCTCCTTCAGCGCGTCGATATCGGCCTGGTTCTTGAGTCTGTCCATATCGTCATAGGCCTGGTCGGCAAAGGCGAGCGTGAGCTGGCTGGCAATCACATTGGCGTGGCAGGAGGTCAGGATCAACCGCAACGCCTGGAGCGCGCGGGCAGCGCCCAGCCGGCTCTGCGAGGCGCCTGCGAGCGCGAAGGCGCGGTTGCGAAACACCTCGCCGCGCGCCTCGTGAGGGTCCTGCACGCGGCTGACCCAGTCGATCGCGTTCTTGAGCAGCGGCGGCACCGAGGCATTGTACTCGGGCGAGACGATCAGCACGCCATGATGCGTGCCGATCATGCGCTTGAGATTGACGGCGTGCTTGGGCACGCCGGACTTGGCCTGAAGATCGCCGTCATAGATCGGCAGCGGAAAATCGGCGAGCGAGATGCAGGTGACGTCGACGCCGGCCTGGGCGAATTCATAGGCCGCGACCGCCGCCAGTTTCGCATTGTGCGAACCGGTGCGCAGCGAGCCGGGAATGATCAGGATTTTTGGTGCGGGCATCCGATCCAATGCGTTCGGCGAAACGAGCCCGCCGCGCAAAGAGGGAAGCCGGCGGAATTAGTTCTTGCGATACACCCAGACGCGGGCCGGCGGAAGGTTCATCCAGATCCGTTCCGAGGCCTCTGTGGACACGCCGGGCAACGATTTCGGGATCGGCGGCACGACCGCATAGGTGAACTGCACGAAGGGCGCGCCAGGCGCGAGCGCCGTGAAGGCGTCGCGGATCAGCCGCAGTCGCGTCAGCATCGGCTTGGTCACCAGCGGCAGGCCAGAGACCACGGCGGAGGCGGGCGCGCTCAACACGTTCCAGAGCGTATCGCGCAGGCGGTAGGCATCGCCCTGCACTACCTTGGCCTGCGGATAGCGATCGCGCAGCAGGGCGCAGAAGCCGGGATTGTATTCGACGAGGACGAGGCGCTTCTGGTCGACGCCGCGCTCGATCAGGGCCGAGGTGATGGCGCCGGTGCCGGGCCCGAGCTCGACCACCGGTGCGTCGGAGTCGACATCGACGTAATGGGCCATGGTCCGGGCAAGGAGCTTGCCCGAAGGCATCACCGCGCCCATGTGCAGTGGCTTTTCGATCCACGACCTGAGGAAACGCACCTCATCATCGAGACGAGGCTTCTTCAACGCACGCGCAGACGATGGCAATGGCATGTCAGGACCAGAGGGACCGCGCGACTGCGGCATGTCAGAAAATGGTCATAAAGAGGTATAGGCCGCAGGCGATACGGTCAAGACGAGTCAGTTGGCCCGATTACCGAAGAAATCCTTGACCTTGGCGAAGAAGCCCTCGGATTCCGGCTGGGTATTGCCGGAGGAGAGCTTTTCGAACTCGGCCAGCAATTCCTGCTGCTTCTTGGTGAGATTTTGCGGGGTCTCGACCACGACCTGGACATACATGTCGCCCGTCTGGCGCGAGCGCAGCACCGGCATGCCCTTTGATGCAATGCGGAATCGGCGGTTCGACTGGGTTCCGGCGGGGACCTTCACCTTGGCCTTGCCCTTCTCGATGGTCGGCACCTCGAATTCGCCGCCGAGGGCAGCCGTCACCATCGAAATTGGCACGCGGCAGTGCAGATCGGCGCCGTCGCGCTGGAAGAACTGGTGCTGGCCCAGCGACAGGAAGATGTAGAGGTCGCCCGGTGGGCCGCCGCGGACGCCGGCCTCGCCTTCGCCGGCAAGCCTGATCCTGGTGCCGTCCTCGACGCCGGGCGGAATGTTGACCGACAGCGTCCGCTCGCGGGTGACCCGACCCTGGCCGGAGCAGGACGGGCAGGCGTCCTCGATCATCTGGCCGCGGCCCTGGCAGCCCGGGCAGGTCCGTTCGAGCGTGAAGAAGCCCTGCGACTGCCGCACGCGGCCGGCGCCGCCGCAGGTCGAGCAGGTCTTCGGCTTGGTGCCGGCCTTGGCACCGATGCCCGAGCAGGCCTCGCAGGTGACCGAGACCGGGATCTCGATCTGCGCGGTCTTGCCGCCGAAGGCTTCCTCGAGCGTGATTTCCATGTTGTAGCGCAGGTCGGCGCCGCGCTCGCGGCCGCCGCGGCCGCGCTGCCCGGCCATGCCGAACAGATCTTCGAAAATATCGGAGAAGGAGGAGGCGAAGCCCGCGCCGAAGCCGGCGCCGCCGCCGCCACCCTGCTCGAAGGCGGCGTGGCCGAAGCGGTCATAGGCCGCGCGCTTGTCCTTGTCTTTCAGGACCTCGTAGGCCTCGTTGATTTCCTTGAACTTGATTTCGCTGCTGTCGTCCCCGGGATTGCGGTCCGGGTGGAACTTCATCGCCAGCTTGCGGAAGGACGATTTCAGCTTGCCCTCGTCGGCGTCGCGTTCAACTTCGAGCGTTTCGTAGTAGCAGCGCTTGGTGGACATGTCTGACTCGGTCTATCCAATCGCGATCTAGGTCGGCGACGAATGGCGTCGCCACGCGACGATATAAGCAGCCTTCGGCCTTGCGGCAGAGGGCCGCATAGCGGCATTCAACATAACGGCTGGGAATTGATCGATCGTAACGGGCGCCTCGCCCGTCGAGCCCGACACGACGGCCTCCCCCGGGAGAGGGGAGGCCGATAGTACGTGTGGGGTCCAAGCCGTCCGCATCATCACCCTCTTGGGGTTCAGGCGGACTTCTTGTTGTTCTTGTCGTCGTCGACCTCGGTGAATTCCGCGTCGACGACGTCGTCCTTCGCAGCGTCCTTGGCCGCGTCGGCCTCGGCCTGCTGCTTGTACATGGCCTCGCCGAGCTTCATCGAAGCCTGGGCCAGCGTGTTTGTCTTGGCCTTGATCGCCTCGGCGTCGTCGCCCTTCAGCGCTTCCTTGAGATCGCTGACGGCATCCTCGATGGCGCGGCGCTCGCTCTCGGCGACCTTCGAACCGTGCTCGGCAAGCGCCTTCTCGGTCGAATGCACCAGGCCGTCCGCTTCGTTCTTGGCCGTAACCGCCTCGCGGCGCTTCTTGTCCGCCTCGGCATTGGCCTCGGCGTCCTTGACCATCTTCTCGATGTCGGCTTCCGACAGACCACCGGAGGCCTGGATGCGGATCTGCTGCTCCTTGCCCGTGGCCTTGTCCTTGGCCGAGACGTTGACGATGCCGTTGGCGTCGATGTCGAAGGTCACTTCGATCTGCGGCATGCCGCGCGGGGCCGGCGGAATGCCCATCAGGTCGAACTGGCCGAGCATCTTGTTGTCGGCCGCCATTTCACGCTCGCCCTGGAAGACGCGGATGGTGACCGCGTTCTGGTTGTCCTCGGCGGTCGAGAACACCTGGCTCTTCTTGGTCGGGATCGTGGTGTTGCGGTCGATGATGCGGGTGAACACGCCGCCCAGCGTCTCGATGCCAAGCGACAGCGGGGTCACGTCGAGCAGCAGCACGTCCTTGACGTCGCCCTGGAGCACGCCGGCCTGGATCGCGGCACCGATCGCCACGACTTCGTCCGGGTTGACGCCCTTGTGCGGCTCCTTACCGAACAGCTGCTTCACGACTTCCTGGACCTTCGGCATGCGCGACATGCCGCCGACCAGCACGACTTCGCCGATCTCACCGGCGGTGACGCCGGCGTCCTTCAGTGCCTTGCGGCAGGGCTCGACGGTCTTCTGGATGAGGTCATCGACCAGCGCCTCGAACTTGGCGCGGGTCAGCTTCATCGTCAGATGCTTCGGGCCGGTCTGGTCCGCGGTGATGAAGGGCAGGTTGATCTCGGTCTGCGTCGTCGACGACAGCTCGATCTTGGCCTTTTCAGCGGCTTCCTTCAGGCGCTGCAACGCGAGCTTGTCGTTGCGCAGGTTGATGCCCTGCTCCTTCTGGAATTCGTCGGCCAGATAACCAACGAGGCGCATGTCAAAGTCTTCGCCGCCGAGGAAGGTGTCGCCGTTGGTCGACTTCACCTCGAACACGCCGTCGCCGATTTCGAGAATCGAGATATCGAACGTGCCGCCGCCGAGGTCGTACACGGCGATCGTGCCGGTCTTGGTCTTGTCGAGGCCGTAAGCGAGCGCGGCCGCGGTCGGCTCGTTGATGATGCGCAGCACTTCAAGGCCCGCGATCTTGCCGGCGTCCTTGGTTGCCTGGCGCTGGGCGTCGTTGAAGTAGGCGGGAACGGTGATGACGGCCTGGTCGACCTTCTGGCCGAGATGGGCTTCCGCGGTCTCCTTCATCTTCTGCAGGATGAAGGCAGAGACCTGCGAGGGCGAGTAGGTCTGGCCGTCGGCCTCGACCCAGGCGTCGCCGTTGGAAGCCTTCACGATCTTGTACGGGACGAGCTTCTTGTCCTTCTCGACCATCGGGTCGTCGTAGCGGCGGCCAATGAGGCGCTTCACTGCGAAGAAAGTGCGCTCGGGATTGGTAACGGCCTGGCGCTTGGCGGGCTGGCCGACGAGGCGCTCACCGTCGTCGGTAACGGCGACGATCGAAGGCGTCGTGCGCATGCCTTCGGAATTCTCGATGACTTTGGCGTTCTTGCCATCCATCACGGCGACGCACGAGTTCGTGGTGCCGAGGTCGATCCCAATGACCTTTCCCATGGTCCTGATATCCTTGTTTTTGCGGCAGGTTGGCTGGGCCCAGAAGGCACCCGATCCAAACCCCCTAAGATCAAACATCCGCGATATTGCGATGATTGAGGCTCATATAGGAGGGGGGGAGGGGCCCGCAAGGACCGAACGCAAGTTTCGGCCGTGAAAACATTGGGTTTTAGAACATCATATCCGGGCTTCACCGCCCTTGCGGGTGAGGAATTGTTAACAGGTTCAGGCCTCCGCAAGCCCCCGCCGCCGTGATCCGCCCCACCCTGTTACGGCAAGGCCAAACCCGCTAAAAGGCGGGCGGCCGGACAGGCGCCGCGAGGCTGCTTCGCGCGACATAGCGGCCCGGTGGCCGACCATCGAACGGCCTCAATGTGAACCAATCAGAGTGCCCATGAAGCTGATCCGCCCCCTCGCTGCGCTCACCCTCCTCGTCGCCTCCGCGCTTCCGGCCGTTGCCGCCGACGCCGTTTTCCCGCCCGGGCTGCGCCTCGGCATGGTGCCGCTGATCGGTCTCAGCACGGCAAAGACCTTTCCGGGCTTCGAGAACCAAGACGGCAGCGTCAAGGTGCTGATCACCGAGCTGCCGCCGGCAGCCTATGGCGAGGTCGTGAGCGCCTTCAATTCCAATCCTGCGGGCACCGGCGGCGTGAAGCAGGACAAGATCGAGACACCCGCGGGCCTAGCCTATTTCACCACCGAGAGCGGCAAAGCCGGTGATACCCCGGTGAAGCGCTATTCGATGATCGTGCCGGGCGCCGGTTTCTCCGGCTATGTGGCGGTGCAGATCCCCGAGAACGCGACGAAGATCTACACCGACGAGGCGGTGCGGCAGATGTTTGCGAGCGCCGTCACCCGCAGGGAGGTATCGGCCGACGAGCAGATCGCGCTGATGCCGTTCAAGATCACCGATCTCGCTGACTTCAAGGACATCCGCACCCTGGCACCGGGCAGCAGCATCATCCTGGCCGACGGCAACGAGAGCACAGGCTATGAGTCGAAGCCGTTCATGATCCTCGGCCTGATCGGCGCCACGCCGCAGCAGGCCGACGACCGCGCCCGCTTCGCCCAGGAGGCGGCGCTCCAGATCCCCGGCGTGCGCGAGTCCCGCATCACCATGTCCGAGCCGATCCGCATCAACGGCCAGCAAGGTTTTGAGACCCGGATCGACGGCGTCAGCGGCAAGGACAAGACACCGGTGACCGTGGTGCAGTGGATTCGCTTCAGCAGCGGGGGGGGCCTCGCTGCGCATCATCGCCAGCGCCCCGCGCGACCAGTGGTCGGCCGCCTTCACCCGCTTCCGCGCGGTGCGCGACGGCATCCAGCCGAAGGGGTAAGGCGAAGGCGGCGCAACACACTCGGTGTCATCCCCGCGAAGGCGGGGATCCATACCGCGTGATCTCGCGGTTGCAGTCGGTCGCAGTCCCACGAAGAGTCTTCGCCAAACCTCTCCCTGTGGTTATGGATCCCGGGCTCGCGCTTTGCGCGCCCCGGGATGACGGTGATGTTGGGGTTGTGAGCCCAGGCGCTGGACAAAGCCGGCTGCATTTTCGGGCTTCTGTTCGCGCACAAGCGGAACTAGGCTTCGCCTCCATTGGATTCATCCTGAGGGGAGGCGAACGATGCTGGATCGGCGACACATCCTGGCGGCGCTTGGGACGACGGCGCTGGCGGCTCTCGCGCCAACCGCGCTCTTTGCGGCGACGTCGATCAAGCCGGACGACACGTCCGCGCTGCTCGTGATCGACGTGCAAAACTGCTTCCTGCCCGGCGGCAGCCTCGCGGTGAAGGAGGGCGAGCAGGTCGTGCCCGTCATCAACAAGATCGCAAAGGCATTCTCGAACGTGGTGATGACGCAGGACTGGCATACGCCCGGCCACGTCTCGTTCGCCTCGGTGCATTCCGGCAAGAAACCGTTCGAGACCATCGATCTTCCCTACGGCAAACAGGTGCTGTGGCCGGACCATTGCGTGCAGGGCACCGACGGCGCCGCGCTGTCGAGGGACCTCGCGATCCCGCACGCCGAGCTCATCATCCGCAAGGGTTTTCACAAGGACGTCGACAGCTACTCGGCTTTCCTCGAAGCCGACGGCAAGACCTCGACGGGCCTTGCCGGCTATCTGAAGGGACGCAAGATCAAGCGCATCTTCGTCGCCGGCCTGGCTACCGATTTCTGCGTCGCCTGGACCGCGCTCGACGCGCGCAAGGCGGGTTTCGAGGTCTATGTGGTGGAAGACGCCTGCCGCGGCATCGACACGCAGGGCTCGCTCGCCAAAGCCTGGGCCGACATGGCCAAGGCCGGCGTGAAGCGGATTCAGTCTGCGGATATCGCGGTGAGCGCGTAGGCGACGCGTAAAACTGCAAGACCCTCATCCTGAGGAGCGCGCTTCTTCGCGCGCGTCTCGAAGGATGAAGGCCGAGCTGAGAGACCCGGGCCTGCATGGTTCGAGACGGCGCTGACGCGCCTCCTCACCATGAGGATTGATGGCTTACACCGCGCTGTTCGGCTCGTTGTTGTTGGCGGCAGGCGCGGCCTTCGCGCCGCCCTTGGCAACGCCGACCAAAGCCGGACGCAGCACCCGTTCGCCGATCGTGTAGCCGGCCTGAACGACCTGCACCACTGTGCCTGTCGGCACCGACGGATCGGGCACCTCGAACATCGCCTGCTGGAAGTTCGGGTCGAACTTCTGGCCCTGCGGATCGAACTTCTTCACGCCGTGCTTTTCCAGCGCGTTGAGCAGCGAGCGCTCGGTGAGCTCGACGCCCTCGATCAGCGCGGTCAGGCCGGGGTCTGCCGCGGCACGCGCCTCGGCCGGAACGGCATCGAGCGCGCGCTGGAGGTTGTCGGCGATGTCGAGCACGTCGCGGGCAAAGCCGGTGATGCCGTAGAGACGGGCGTCAGCCACTTCCTTGGTGGTGCGCTTGCGGAGATTCTCCATCTCGGCCAGCGTCCGCAGCGTGCGGTCGCGCGCCTCGGCGGCTTCCTTCTGCAACAATTCGACCGAGCCGAGCTCGGGATCGTCGGGCATGATGTAGGGCTTTGACACCACTGGCTCGCCGGTCGGCGGGGTCGTGTCGTCGGGCTGCCGGTCTTGATCGGTCATCGGCTCTGGTCTCGAACTCGTTTCAAGGGATTGTTGGCCCGGATATCGTGCCTAAAGCCACGAAAATCAAGCGCCCGTGATCAGACGAAATGCCGCTCAGCCCCCCAGGAGCCGACTGACGATGCGGGCGGCGTAGTCCACGGTCGGGATCACGCGGGCATAATTCAGCCGCGTCGGCCCGATCACGCCCAGAACACCGACGATATGGCCGGCGGCATCCCGATAGGGCGAGATGATCGTGGAGGAGCCGGACAGCGAAAACAGCTTGTTCTCGCTGCCGATGAAGATTCGCACGCCTTCCGCGGTTTCGGCCCGGCCGAGCAGGTCGATCACGCCGCGCTTGGTCTCGAGATCTTCGAACAACAGGCGCACCCGTTCCAGATCCTCCAGCGCGTGCAGGTCCTCGAGCAGATTGGCATGGCCGCGGACGATGAGCTGGCGGTCGTCGTTCTCGCCGCCTGACCAGCTTGCGATCCCGGTCGAGATCACTTTCTGCGTCAATTGATCGAGCTCGGCGCTGGCCTCCCCGAGCGCGGTTTCGAGCTCGAGCCGCGCCTCGGCCAAGGTCCGGCCCCGGATCCGCGCGTTGAGGAAATTGCTCGCCTCCGTCAGCGCCGAGGATGGAACTCCGGGCGGCAGCGTCAGCACGCGGTTTTCGACCTGGCCGTCCTCGCCGACCAGGACCACCAGCGCCTTTTCCGGTTCCAGGCGGACGAATTCGATGTGTTTGAGCCGGGCATTGGACTTCGGCGTCAGAACGACCGCGGCGGCGCGGGTCAGACCCGACAGCCGCGTCAGCGCCTGGTCCAGCGCCGCCTCGACCGACTGGGCTTGGCCGACGGAGGCGAGTTGGCCCTGGATTGACTGCCGTTCGGCCTCGTTGAGGTCGCCGACCTGCATGAGGGCGTCGACGAAGAAACGCAGGCCAAGTTCCGTCGGCAGCCGGCCAGCAGAGGTATGCGGCGCGTAGATCAGTCCGAGCAATTCCAGATCGGCCATGACGTTGCGGACCGAGGCCGGCGACAGCGGCGTGGCGATCAGGCGAGAAATGTTCCGCGAGCCGACCGGCTCGCCGGTCGCGAGATAGCTTTCGACAATTTGACGAAAGATGTCGCGGGAACGCTCATTGAGCTGGGCGAGGCCCGCGCGCGGCGCGATCAGATGGATCGGATCGTGATGGGCCACGACGGTAACTCCTCTCAGATGCTCATAATTTGTCCATCCCGGGCCGTTCTGACAAGCGCGGCGTTCGCGGACCGAACGTCGGAGGTGAATAAGGCCTTGATCTTCCCCCTTGCCGCCCACCCGCGCCCCACCTACAAGCACCGCGAACAGCCCTTTTCCGTGAGTTTTGGAGGATTTCCCATGCGGCCAAGCCGCCGTGCGCCCGACGAATTGCGCCCCGTGACGCTTGAGCGCGGCGTGGTCAAATATGCGGAAGGCTCGTGCCTGGTGAAATTTGGCGACACCCATGTGCTGGTCACCGCCACGCTGGAAGACCGCCTGCCGCCGTGGCTGAAGGGCCAGGGCCGCGGCTGGGTCACCGCCGAATACGGCATGCTGCCGCGCGCGACCTCGGAACGTACCCGCCGCGAGGCATCCGCCGGAAAACAGAGCGGCCGCACCGTCGAGATCCAGCGCCTGATCGGCCGCTCGCTTCGCACCATCATCAATCTCGAAGCGCTCGGCGAGCGCCAGATCACGGTCGATTGCGACGTGCTCCAGGCCGACGGCGGCACGCGCACGGCGTCGATCACCGGCGCCTGGGTCGCGCTCGCCGACTGCGTCAACTGGATGAAGGCGCGCAACATGGTCAAGGCCAACGTCCTGCGTGACAACGTCGCCGCGATCTCCTGCGGCATCTACAACGGCACGCCGGTGCTCGACCTCGACTACGCCGAGGATTCGGAGGCCGAGACCGACGCAAATTTCGTCATGACCGGCGACGGCCGCATCGTCGAGGTGCAGGGCACCGCGGAACGCGAGCCGTTCACGCAGGACGAGTTCCTGGCGCTGATGGCGCTGGCGCGCAAGGGCGTTGCGCGTCTCGTGGACTTGCAGAAACTGGCCGTGGCGTAGTCAATAAGCCCATGCACCGCCGAATCACCGGAAAGCTGGTCATCGCGACCCACAATCCCGGCAAGCTCGCCGAGATGAAGGAGCTGCTCGCGCCTCACGGCATCGAGGCGGTGTCGGCTGGTGAGCTCGGCCTCGGCGAGCCCGAAGAGACCGGCAACGATTTCCGCAGCAACGCCGCGATCAAGGCGATCGCGGCAGCTCAGGCGGCGAGGCTTCCCGCTTTCGCCGATGATTCCGGCATCGTGGTCGACGCGCTCGACGGCGCGCCCGGCATCTACAGCGCGCGCTGGGCCGGCCCGACCAAAGACTTCACCGCGGCGATGGCGCAGATCGAACGCCTGCTGCAGGAGCGCGGCGCGGCTACGCCGGACAGGCGCACCGCGCATTTCGTCTCCGCGCTCTGCGTCGCCTGGCCCGACGATCATCTCGAACAGGTCGAGGCGCGCGCCGACGGCACGCTGGTCTGGCCGCCGCGCGGCACCGCGGGCTTCGGCTATGATCCGATGTTCCTCCCCGACGGTCACGCGCGCACCTTCGGCGAGATGACCAGCATCGAGAAGCACGGACTGCCGCCGCTCGGCCTTGGCCTGTCGCACCGTGCCCGCGCCTTCGTGAAACTGGCGGAGATCTGCCTTGAGCCGCGCTAAGGAAGCCTTCGGCGTCTATGTGCACTGGCCGTTCTGCCTGTCGAAGTGCCCCTATTGCGACTTCAACAGCCATGTCCGCCATGCCGCAATCGACGAGGCGCGCTTCGCCGCCGCCTTCGCGCGCGAGATCGCGACCACGGCCGAGCGCGCGCCCGGGCGCGAAGTCACCTCGATCTTCCTCGGCGGCGGCACCCCGTCGCTGATGCAGCCCTCAACCGTCGGCGCAGTGCTCGACGCGATCGGCAAGCACTGGCACGTCGCTGGCGATGTCGAGGTGACGCTGGAAGCAAACCCGACCAGCGTCGAGGCCACGCGTTTCGCCGGTTATCGCACATCCGGCGTCAACCGCGTTTCGCTTGGTGTGCAGGCGCTCGATGATGCCTCGCTGAAAGCGCTGGGCCGCCTGCATAGTGCGCGCGAGGCACTCGATGCCGTCGCCATCGCGCGCCGCTCGTTCGATCGCTACTCGTTCGATCTGATCTACGCCCGTCCCGACCAAACGCCGGCGATGTGGGCCGACGAGCTGCGTCATGCGATCGATGAAGCGGCCGAGCATCTGTCGCTCTACCAGCTCACGATTGAGGAAGGCACTCCGTTCTTCGGCCTGCACCAGGCCGGCAAGCTGAAGACGCCGGACGAGGCGGTCGCGCGCGCGCTCTACGACATCACGCAGGAGACCTGCGACAAGCTCGGCCTGCCCGCCTACGAGATCTCCAATCACGCGCGGCGTGGCGCCGAGTGCCGGCACAATCTCGTCTACTGGCGTGGCGAGGAATATGCCGGCATTGGCCCCGGTGCGCATGGCCGGCTCGACATCAACGGCGTGCGCCATGCCACCGCCACCGAGAAGCGTCCCGAAGCCTGGCTGATGCGGGTCGAGAGCAACGGCCACGGCGTCGTCACCGACGATCTCCTCAACAGCGAGGAGCGCGCCGACGAATTCCTGCTGATGGGATTGCGTCTCGCCGAAGGTATCGACCCCGAGCGCTACACCGCGCTCTCCGGCCGCCCGCTCGACCCCGGCCGCATCGCGCTGCTGCGTGAAGAGGGCGCGATTACGGTCGATGCGACGGGGCGATTGCGCGTGACGAGCAGCGGATTCCCTGTGCTGGACGCGGTGGTCGCGGATCTCGCGGCGTAGCTGGGTGCCGTAGGGTGGGCAAAGCGAAGCGTGCCCACCACTTCAATGCGATTTGCAGATAGATGGTGGGCACGGCGCATAGCGCGCCTTTGCCCACCCTACGGCACCTGGCTACGCCCCAAAGCTCTTCGGCGAACCCGCGACCGCAACACCTCCGCCGGTCGTTACCTTCATCACCGCTAGGCCGCGCTCGTTGGTGCCGTCGGCACGGAAGCGGAACAGGCCGTCGATGCCGGCGAAGCCCGACGGATTGGTGAGCACGTCGGACGAGAAGCGCGTGGTGCCCTGCGTGCGTGCGAGCGCGGCGACGAGGGCGACTGCATCATAGGCGAGCGTGGCGGTGCGCACCGGCTCGCCGCCATATTTGGTGCGATAGCGGCCGGAGAAAGCGCGGAAGCCCGCCGGATCGGGCGCGGCGTAGAGGCCGCCCTGCAGCGCCGGGCTCGCATAGACGCGCGGATTGTCCCACAGCCCGGTGCCGAGCAGCTGGATGTTGCGTAAGTTCGCACCCGCCGCGCTCATCGCATCCGCCACCGCAACCACGGCATCGCCGTCATCGGCAATGAACAGCGCATCCGCGCTGCCGAGCTGCTGTGCGACAGTGCGCGCCGGCGTCGCGCGATCGGCGCCGTATTTCTCGAAGGCAACGATACGCCCGCCACGCCGTGGCACCGCCGCTTTCACCGCGGCCTCAACGACATTGCCATAGGCATTGTCGGGCACGAGCACGGCGACGGAGCGCTTTCCGATGCTGGCCGAATATTCGACGATGCGGTTGACATCGGACTCCGGCAGGAAGCTGAGCAGATAGACACCGCGGCCGGCAATGCTGGAATCGGTCGAGAACGCGATCACCGATATGCCGCGCGTGCGCGCGACCTGCGCCACCGCCGGCACCGACTGCGCGAACAGCGGCCCCACGATGATCTCGGCGCCTTCGTCGACCGCCTGCTGCGCGCCTGCCAGCGCGCCTTGCGGGCTGCCGTTGTCGTCCTTGATCAGGAGCTGGATGTTGGGATTCTGGAACTCGGCCAGCGCCATCTCGGCGGCGTTGCGCATGGATTGCGCCGCAAGCCCGGCGTTGCCGGCCGCCGAGAGCGGCAGGATCACGGCGACCTTCACCCCGCCTGTGCCGGCGGTGGTGGCCTGCTGCGGCGGGCCGGCCGGCTGAGCCGGGGGCGCGGAACCGCCGAACGGACTGGAGAACTGGCTGAGGCTCTGCTGCACGCCGGAGCAGGCCGACAGCACGGGCGCGCCGAGCAAGAGCCCAAGGGCGCTCCGCCGGGTCGCTCCCGACAATCGGGGCCCCTGATCGGGAGACTTCAATTCGCGCGGGCCCAGCATGGCAACTTCTCTTCTGACCGGCCCTCTCCGGCCAGTCACGACAACTCTTTCCGCGACACAAGCCGCGGATTCAGGCATATTGTCGACAAATAGTTAACTAAAACAAAAGGATAATGACCTCTTAACGCGGCCGCACCTCGAGTCCTGGCTAGCTATTCGCCGTCCGTCACGCAGCATCAAGGGGGCGTTTCCGCCGTGAATATGGCGCTGACGCTTCATTCCCTCTCGAATGTGACCCCGGATGGATCACATTTCCGTCCTTCCTCACCCCATGACTTAGTATCTGGCCCAGACATCATCTTTTTATCTTTTTCGGAGGACCGGTTCCCAGCCCTCCGGATCATGCCTAAGTTCGTTTCATTATGCGCGCAAAGCCGGCCCCGATAAATACGCCTGAAGGCACAGACGCCGCCTCGCGCGGTTTCTCCATCGATGCTCATCACCTCGCCGCCCCGAAGGCGGCGCCGGGCCTCCATCTGGTCGCAACCCCCATCGGCAATCTCGGCGACATTACGCTGCGGGCGCTTCGGACGCTCGCGGGCGTCGACGTCATCGCCTGCGAAGACACCCGCATCACGCGGCGCCTGACCGAGCGCTATGCCATCGCGGCCCAGCTCAAACCCTATCACGAGTACAACGCGGAAGCCGCGCGTCCAAAAATCCTGGAGGCGCTGGGGCAGGGCGGCTCGGTCGCGCTGGTGTCGGACGCCGGCACGCCACTGATCTCCGACCCCGGCTTCAAGCTGGTGCGCGAGGTCTGCGCGGCCGGCCACGCCGTTTATGCGCTGCCCGGCCCGTCCTCGGTGCTGGCGGCGCTGTCGGTCGCGGCGCTGCCGACCGACCGTTTCTTCTTCGAGGGTTTCCTGCCGGCGAAATCCGCCGCGCGCAGGTCGCGCCTTGCCGAGCTCGCGCGCATCGATGCGACGCTTGTGATGTTCGAATCCGGCAACCGCGTGCAGGACACGCTCGCCGAGCTCGCCGAGATCATGGGAACGCGCGAGGCCGCGATCTGCCGCGAGCTGACGAAGCTGCACGAGGAAGTTTCGCGCGCGACGCTGCATGAGCTGGCGCGCGAGGCTGATGCGCTGGAGACGCGCGGCGAATTCGTGCTGGTGATCGGCCCGCCTGCGGCGGACGCCGAGGTGCTGACACCGGATGCGCTGGACGATCTCCTGCGCGAGCAGCTTGCCGCGCATAGCGTCAAGGATGCGGTGGCGCATGCGGTCGCACTTTCGGGACGGCCGCGCCGCGAGGTCTATGCCCGCGCGCTCGAACTCGCCAAGAATCTGCACAAGAATCTGCACAAGGATTTGCGGGGCGGCGATGGCGAAGGCTGAGGGGGCTGAGGAACCGAAAGTAGCCTCGCCCGAACGCGTCGCCGCGTTCCGCACCGGCATCTCCGCGGAGAGCCGCGCCGCAGCCTACCTCATGGCCAAGGGCTATCGCATCCTCGCCAAGCGCTACCGCACCCCGCATGGTGAGATCGACATCGTGGCGCGCCGCCGCAACCTGATCGCCTTCGTCGAGGTCAAGGCGCGCGCGACGCTGGATGACGCCGCCTTCGCCGTGACCCCGCGCCAGCAGCAGCGCATCATCGACGCCGCGCAAGGCTGGCTCGTAGCGCATCCCGAGCATGCCGAATTCGAATTGCGATTCGACGCCATGCTGATTGCGCCGAAGCGACTTCCGCGCCATGTGTTGGCGGCATTCGACGCCTCGACCTGAAAGGCAGACCATGAAACTGAACGTCGCCGTCCAGATGGACCCCATCGCCCGCATCAATATCAAAGGCGATTCCACCTTTGCGCTGCTTCTGGAGGCACAGAAGCGCGGTCACAGCCTGTCCTATTACACGCCCGACAAGCTCTCGATGGTCGGCGACGAGATCGTCGCACCGGTTCAGCTCCTGACCGTGCGCGACGAGCCTGGCGATCACTTCACCCTCGGCGAACCCCGTCGCGAGGCGCTCAACGGTTTTGACGTGGTGCTGCTCCGCCAGGATCCGCCGTTCGACCTCGCCTACATCACCTCGACGCATCTGCTCGAGCGCATTCATCCGAAGACGCTGGTCGTCAACGACCCGGCGTCCGTGCGCAATGCGCCGGAAAAATTGTTCGTGATGAACTTTCCGCAGCTGATGCCACCGACGTTGATCTCGCGCGATCTCGACGAGATCAACGCCTTCCGCGACCGGTACGGCGCCGTCGTCATGAAGCCGTTGCACGGCCATGGCGGCGCCGCGGTGTTCCGCGTGATGCCGCAGGACATGAATTTCGGCTCGCTGTTCGACATGTTCTCGGTGACCTTCAAGGAGGCCTGGGTGATCCAGCAGTTCATTCCCGAGGTGAAGCACGGCGACAAGCGCATCATCCTGGTCAACGGCGAGTTCGCGGGCGCGGTGAACCGTGTGCCGGCCGCCGACGATCTGCGCTCCAACATGGTGCGCGGCGGCGCGGCAAAGGAGACCGAGCTCAGCCCGCGCGAGCGCGAGATCTGTGAGACGGTTGGGCCGGCGCTGCGCGAACGCGGCCTGCTGTTCGTCGGTCTCGACGTCATCAACGGCAACCTCACCGAGATCAACGTGACATCCCCCACCGGCATCCGCGCCATCGCGCGGCTCGGCGGTCCCGATATTGCGGCGAAGATCTGGGACGTGATCGAGCAGAAGCGAGCGAAGTAGCGCCTGTCACTTCGTAGCGCCATTAACGACCCTCACCCTGAGGAGCCGCGCGTGCGCGGCGTCTCGAAGGGCGAGGCCACCGGCCGGGCCTTCATCCTTCGAGACGCTTGCTGCGCAAGCTCCTCAGGATGAGGGTCGGTCATCGCATCGTTCGCTAGCACGATCGCGCGGCATCTCGCTCACACGCCACTAACCACCCATTCACCATGACGCCGCGCGCCTCGTTCGAACGCGGGGGCCGCATCGCGTGAATCTACGGGGGCCATTGCCCGCCGAATAACGCGGCATTCACCATCTGCCCAAAACTCGGATCGTGACCGGCCATCACATTCGGCCTCGCAACACCCCTTATACCTTTACTCCCTACTCATCGACACCGGGGAAGCCGCCACGTGCGGTTCGAGTGCCCGGCGTAAGAGTAGAAGCGTATGAACACCGCACGCATTGTCGTTCTCGTCATCGCGCTGGGCGCCGGCGGCGTCGCTGCGTATCTGGCGAGCGGCTATGACAACAAGCCCGCGCCCATCCTCCCCGTCGCCGAGAAGCTGCCGACGGTCGAGGTCCTGATCGCGAAGAACGACATTCAGCTCGGCCAGGCTGTGAAGCCTGAGGACCTGCAATGGCAGAGCTGGCCGGCGGCGACTGCGAGCAGCGCCTTCATCCGCCGCGACAACAGGCCCGAGGCCCAGACCCAGATCGCCGGTTCAATTGCACGCGTCCCCTTGATGCAGGGGGAGCCGATCCGCGAGCAGAAGCTGGTGAAGGCCGAAGGCTCCGGGTTCATGGCCGCGATCCTGCCTTCCGGCATGCGGGCCGTCTCCACCGAGATTTCCGCCGAGACCGGCGCCGGCGGCTTTATCCTGCCGAACGACCGCGTCGACATCGTCCTGACCCGCCGCCTGAAGAATCCTGATGGCGGCAGCACCAACGGTCCAACCGGCGGCAACGACCTCGTCATTTCCGAGGTCATCCTGAGCAACATCCGCGTGCTCGCGATCGACCAGGCGCCGAAGGAAAAAGACGGCCAGAACGCCGTCGTCGGCAAGACCGTCACGCTCGAGCTCAGGCCCGACCAGGTCGCCACACTATCGGCCGCGCGCCAGGGCGGCACGCTGACGCTCGCGCTGCGCAGCATCGTCGATGCCAACGCGGCGGACGGTACGCCCGAGGACCAGGCGATCAAGCGGCCCGGCGGCGTCAATGTCATCCGCTACGGGGTGCAGGCACGGCAACTGACGTCACAGAAGTGATGGGGATACCATGAACTACGGGGGAGATAGGGCGGGCTTGCGCATTCGGGGGAAGCGCGCACGCTCGTTCTGGACGGGGACGATGCTGATGCTGGGGCTGCTCGCAGCCTCCGATTGGGTCAGCGCCGCGGATGCGCCGGTCGGCGACCAGGCGCCGATGCAGATGCCTGATCTCGGCGTGACGTCGGTCGCGACCATCACGCCGGCCCGGACGCGCTTCCTGTCGCTCGGCGTCGGCAAGTCGGTCGTCATCGACCTGCCGCGCGAGGTCAAGGACGTGCTGGTGGCCGATCCCAAGATCGCCAATGCGGTGATCCGCTCGGCGCAGCGTGCCTATATCATCGGCGGCCAGGTCGGCCAGACCAACGTCGTGTTCTTCAGCGCCGACGGCCAGCAGGTCGCCTCCTACGACATCGCGGTGAAGCGCGACCTCAACGGCATGCGCACCGCGCTGCGCCAGTCGCTGCCGGGCGTGCAGATCGAAGGCGTCGGCGACAGCGTGATGCTGACCGGCTCGGTGTCGAGCCCGGTCGAGGCCCAGCAGGCCGGCGACGTTGCCGCAAAGCTCGTCGGCAGCAGCGAAAAGGTCGTCAACAACATCGTCGTGCGCGGCCGCGACCAGGTGATGCTCAAGGTCGTCGTCGGCGAAGTGCGCCGCGACATCGTCAAGCAGCTGGGTGTCGATCTCAGCGCCAGCCTGAACGCCGGCACCGCGGTGGTGAATTTCAACAATTCCAACCCGTTCTCGGCCAGCGGCGGACCGCTGGTCAGCAACAACGGGCTCGGCGTGGCCGGCCTCGCCAAGGGCGTTGCCACGGTCAGCGCCACGATGCGCGCGATGGAAAGCGCCGGCGTGATGCGCACCCTGGCCGAGCCGAGCCTGACGGCGATCTCGGGTGAATCCGCGACGTTCATCGCGGGGGGCGAATTCCCGATTCCCGCGGGCTATTCCTGCGATCCGGTCACCCACGTCTGTACCACCCAGATCACCTACAAGAAGTTCGGCATCTCCTTGAACTTCACTCCGGTCGTGCTCAGTGAGGGCCGGATCAGCCTGCGCGTGATGACCGAGGTCTCGGAGCTGTCGGCTCAGAACGCCATCACGGTGTCGCAGGCGCTGTCCTCGAACTCGACCAACTCGATCACCATCCCTTCGGTCCAGACCCGACGCGCCGAGACGACGCTGGAAATTCCCTCGGGCGGTTCAATGGCGATGGCCGGCCTGATCCAGCAGCAGACCAAGCAGGCGATCAACGGCCTGCCCGGCGTCGACCAGGTGCCGATCCTCGGCGCGCTGTTCCGCAGCCAGGACTACGTCAACAACGAGACCGAGCTGATGGTGATCGTGACGCCCTATGTGGTGCGCGCGGTTGCCCAGAAGGAATTGTCGCGGCCCGACGACGGCTTCGCGCCGGCGTCCGATGCGCAGACGGCGCTGCTCGGCCGCATGAACCGCCTCTATGGCATTACGCGCCGCGTCGATCCGATCAACGGCACTCCCGGCGATTTCGGCTTCATCATCGACTGAGACGAACGGACGGCTTGGGGAACGGGCAAGAGGGGGGATGAAGCGATGACGAAGACGATGGCCTATCGACGTCGCAATCTAAGCGTCACGCTGGCATTGACGGGCCTGTCCGTCATGCTCGGCGCCTGCAACACCACCGGCGAGATCGTCACCCAGACAGTGCCGACCGACTATCGCCAACGCCATCCGATCGCGGTGCAGGAAGGCAAGCGCTCGATCGTGATCTTCGTCGGCAAGTCCAGAGGCGGCCTCTCGGCCGCGCAGCACTCGGACGTCGCGGGCATTGCCCGGGACTGGGTGCGCGAGGGCACCGGCTCCGTCGTCGTCGACGTACCCGTCGACACCGCCAATTCGCGCGCTGCGGCGGCGACCTATCAGCAAATCCGATCCGTGCTCGCATCCGGCGGCGTGCCGTCGCGCGCCATCGTCCAGCATCCGTATCGCCCCGAGGATCCCGGACTGCTGCCCACCATCCGCCTGAGCTATTCCAGGATCGCCGCGGTCGCCGGCCCCTGCGGGCTGTGGCCGGAAGACGTCGGTCCGTCCATCCTCGACCCCGGCTACAACGAGAACCGGCCGTACTTCAATCTGGGCTGCGCCAGCCAGCGCAATCTCGCGGCGATGATCGACAACCCGGCCGACCTCGAGCAGCCGCGCTCCGAGACCCCTGCTTATACCGCACGGCGCGACATCGCCTTCGACCGTTACCGTAAGGGCACGCCGATCGCGACCGTCAATCCCGAGGCCGAGAAGGCCAAACTCAGCGACACCGGAAAATGACAGGCATCCACGACGAAGAAGCGGACGATCCGCGGCACCCCGAGGAACACATTGCGCCGGTTCCTCGCATCTCCGTGCAGGCCTTTTGCGAGACCGAGCAGACGCTCGCCGCGGTAACTGCGGCGGGGCAGGATCGCCGGCTTGCCAAGGCGCACCTCACCGCCAAGGACGGCGGCCTCGCCGCGGCGATCGAAGTCTATGAATCGATGCCGACGCCGAACGTCATCGTGATCGAGTCCGACGGCACGCGCGACATCCTCGAAGGTCTCGACGACCTTGCCGGCGTCTGCGACCCCGGCACCCGCGTGGTCGTGATCGGCAATCCCAACGACACCGCGCCCTATCGCGAGCTGGTGCGCCGCGGCGTCAACGACTATGTGGTCGGACCCATCGAAACCCTCGACGTCGTCCGCTCGATCTGCAGCCTGTTCTCGGCGTCCGAGGCCATCATCACGGGCCGCGTCATCGCGGTGGTCGGCGCCAAGGGCGGCGTCGGCGCCTCCACCGTCGCGCACAATGTGGCCTGGACGATCGCGCGCGACCTCGCGCTCGATTCCGTCGTGATCGATCTCGACCTCGCCTTCGGCACCGCCGGCCTCGACTACAATCAGGACCCGGTTCAGGGCATCGCCAACGCGGTGCTGTCGCAGGATCGTCCTGACACGGCCCTGCTGGAGCGCCTGCTCGCCAAATGCACCGAGCGTCTCAGCCTGCTGGCGGCGCCCGCGACGCTGGATCGTGTCTACGATTTCGGCGCCGAGGCTTTTGATGCGATCTTCGACACGCTGCGCATGACCACCCCCTGCATCGTGCTCGACGTTCCCCACCAATGGTCGGGCTGGACGCGGCGCGCGCTGGTCAACGCCGACGACATCGTGATCGTGGCCGAGCCCGATCTCGCGAACTTACGCAACACCAAGAACATGCTGAGCGTGTTGAAGGCGGCGCGGCCGAACGACCGGCCGCCGCTGTACTGCATCAACCAGGTCGGCATGCACAAGCGGGCGGAGATCGCGGTCAAGGCGTTCGCCAAGACGATGGAGAGCCAGCCGATCGCAGTGATCCCGTTCGATTCGAAGCTGTTCTCGACTGCGGCCAATAACGGCCAGATGATCGCGGAGGTCTCCAAAAGCCACCGCACCACCGAGCTGTTCCAGAACATGGCGAACCGTCTCGCCGGGCGCGGCGAGGTGAAGAAGCCGAAACGCTCGCTGCTCGGACCGCTCCTCAAGAAGCTGAAGGGCAGGTCGGGTCGCGGATCCGCCCCGCATCGCAAGGCGTCGTAGGCGCAAGAGCGTTTTCGAGCGAAGTGGATACCGGTTCGCGTCGAGAAAACGCGTCAAAACCAAACAGAGCGCGGGCTACCTGTCCGCCCGCTGCTGCTTCTTCGCCAGCAACTGGCGCAGCGCCGTAACCTTTGCCGCCGCCTGATCCGGCGGCAGATCGGCCTTCACGATGGCCTCGGCCTCGGCCTGCTTTCCTTCCAGTCCGAGCACGAGCGCCAGATTGGCCCGCACGCGGGGCTCGGCGGGGTTGCGCTCATGCGCGCGGCGCAGCGTTTCCTCAGCCCTCGGCAGATTGTTCTGGAGCATGTAGGACAGGCCGAGATTGGAGAGCACCGACGGCTCGTCGGGCACGATCTTCAGCGCGGTCGCATAATATTGCTGCGCCTCTTCGTTACGGCCGAGCTGATCGAGCGCCGCGCCTTGCGCCGACAGGATGCGCCAGTCCGGATCCTCCGGCGTATGTGCGCGGCTCAGCACATCGAAGGCCTGCTGGAAATTGCCATTGTCGGCGAGCGCGCGGCCATAGCCGGCGAGCAGCGCCTTGTTGCTGGGATGCCCGAGCACGGCCTGCTCCAGCACCGCGACCGCCTGGGCGCGCTGGCCGCTCTCGCGCAGCGCCTTGCCGTACTCGAGCGCGACGTTCGGATCGCTCGGTTTGGCACGATAGCGTGCGCGCAGTGCGTCCATGTCCGGCTTGGTATCGGCATTGCTTGCCGTTTCCGGCTTACCGCCGAGCGCGCCGGTGACGTCCTCGAGGCCAGCGGTTTGACAGCCACCGAGAGCAAGGATCAAGAGCGCGGAAAACAGATATCTCGCCGGGGGAGAGGCAAGGGACAAACGCTTGGGCATGCTCTGATCACTCGGCGACTGATCAGCGATGCTTACCCATTAACGCTAAAGTCCCGTTAAGGACGCGGCCCCTCAGACCTTAGTCGGTGAATTCAGCACCGAATTCGCAGCCGATGCGCCAGCGCAGGCGGCACTGGCGGGAATAGTCCGGTGCGAAGATGATGGTGAATTGCGGCGGCACTTCCAGAAATTCCGCCACCACTTTCACGCCGCCATCCGAGATATCCGTGATCGTGCAGTCCCGCGGCAGCGAGCCCGCACCAAAGTGAATCTTGGCGAGCCGGCTGCACACCCGACGTTCGCTTCTCCGGCGATTTGCTAGCATTTCGATTGTTCACTTGTTGGATCACGGCCCATCCCGCAGCCCTAGGAGTAGCGGACATTCGTTGGAATGTGCTGATGACAGCCGCTCGCATTCGAGGCGTAGTGTCCGCACCGTGTTTACGATTGGTTAGGGCTTGTGGTCAGGGCTTGCGCGGCCCCGGAGATGTTCCCGTATTGTTCTTGCAGAGAGGACCGGGCTCTGCTACCCCTAATTGTGCGGGAGGGCAGGCATGGTTCAGCGGGTTTCTACCGTCGCCTTTGAGGGGATCGAGGCCCGTACGGTCGACGTGCAAGTGCAGGTCGCGGCGGGCTTGCCGGCTTTTGCCATCGTCGGCCTGCCGGACAAGGCTGTGTCGGAAGCGCGCGAGCGCGTTCGCTCGGCGCTGATCGCCTCGGGACTGGCGCTGCCGGCGCGGCGGATCACCGTCAATCTCGCGCCGGCCGATCTTCCCAAGGAAGGCAGCCATTACGACCTGCCGATCGCGCTCGGGCTGATGGCCGCAATCGGTGCGATCCCGCCGGATGCGCTGACGGGTTTTACCGTTCTCGGCGAGCTCGGCCTCGACGGCTCGATCGCGCCTGTGGCCGGCGTTCTTCCCGCCGCAATCGGCGCCAATGAGCGCGAGGAAGGTTTGATTTGTCCGGCGGCCTGCGGCTCGGAGGCGGCGTGGGCGAGCCCGGACATCCAGATCATCGCAGCACACTCGCTGATTCAGATCGCCAATCACTTCAAAGGCACACAGGTGCTGTCGCGGCCCTCGCCCCGGGTGCACGAGGTGGCCGCCTCCACGCTCGACCTGCGCGACATCAAGGGCCAGGAAAGCGCCAAGCGCGCGCTGGAGATCGCGGCCGCCGGCGGCCATCATCTCCTAAAGTGATGTCCTTTTGCTTGAAGATTAATTGGCCACCTGATCTTGATATGATGGGCATTTGATTTTGACACCGAAGTTCATCTACCCCGACGGCCCGTAAAGGTTTTGCTAACCTCGTTTCTCGATCGGTGACTCACTGGCAGGCTAAGCAAGAGCGAGTGGTCGCGTTGGCGCGCGATGACGCCCCCCTTTGTCGAGGACACATGGCGGAATATTCCGATACCAATAAGGTCGGTTCAAACCCGATAGCAGACCCAGAGCTCGTTCGAGTGCTGTCCGAGATTCGTCAGCTTGACGTCAAGGAAGCTGGATCTCCAGTTTCCCGAAGAGGTGAGTGCAACTGGACGTTAGATCCACTCGAAGAGGATGACCGAAAAGCGATAGCTATTTTCGCGCTTGCAGGCCTGCAGCCAGAGAATCGTTTCCACCGTGATCTCCTGCTCGAGGTGCTCATCGACTTTGTCGCCTTCGCGGGCGCGCCGTCGTGGACGGAACTGGAGTTATGGCACCTGCTGAGGGACGTTCACTACACCCGAAGAGCCCTTGAGCATTTGGGTAAGCCGAGCGATCTAGCGAGCGCCTGTGAAGAAATAGCAACGCAGTCGGAATTCGAACAACATAAACCTTCCGCCGGGACGTTGAAGCGGCGTTACCACATCGGCCACGCGCATTTTACGGCCAGGCTCGATACCGACAGCTTCGTTCGAGACTGGCCACCTCTCGTCTTGAATGAGCTTAAGGCCGTTCTCGAAAACGGATAAGATGGGCGTTCTTCCTAAGCCCTGAAGTGCGGAAAACCACCCCACTTTTTTAGCACCTTCATTCAGCCCTATTTGGATAGCGCACCGCGTGGGTGCACTACCTGAAAGGAAAGTGGATGAAAGAACTGAAAACCGAAATCGCCTCGAACAACGAGGCACCGATCAAGCCTCAAAGCATCTTTTCGGACCTCGACAAGCTGCGGCTCTCCATTGGTTCGACCGTATTTGGTGGCACTACCGAAATTCTGTCGAAAGTGGCCGTACGCAAGCCTCAAAAGCAGGAATTTGTGCGTGTTCATCCCGACGAAGGGATGATGCTCGCAACGGCTGTTTACGAGGACAAGCAGGAGCGTGAGTTCTACTTCGTGGCTCCCAACATGATGTCAGCGATGCTTGGGGAAACGACCCCGGTCATCCTCGTCACCGCTATTAATCGGCAGAAGGTTAGTTTTCTTTGGCCGATCAAGGTCGCGAACGACAACAGCAGCGGGAATGCGTGGCAGGATAGCGCTCAGCAAGGCTGTGAAGTTGCCAAGAAGACATGGGTTCGGCTGGTGGCCGACATGTCGTTGGGCGCTTACCGCATCTGGGCAGCGCAGGGGGACCTCTCCGAACCTGAATGGCGGCCGGAACCTCTGAATGAACTGCTGGAAATCGCCTTTCGCGGGCGGGTGATCGAGAACGATGATCATCCCGTCGTTAGGCGGCTTCGCGGCTTGATCTGACCATGCCCACTCATCGCAAAAAAAAACGACGGCCTTCAGGCCGTCGTCCCCGCTCGGCGTATCTGGTGCGTCGATTTCGAATTTCAGGCTGGACAAGGCAAACGTCCCCGTCCGATCTGTATGGTTGCAAGGGAAATTGTGACTGGACGGACCATCCGCCTCTGGCACGACGAACTCAGGAGCCTTACCCGCTCCCCTCTCGATACGGGACCGGATGTGCTTGTCGTAGCCTATATGGCGGCCGCCGAGATGGGTTGCTTTCTTGAACTCGGCTGGAATCCTCCAGAGAAGATTCTCGACCTCTTCGTTGAACATCGCGTCGAAACCAATGGCTGCTATTTGCCAATGGGTAACGGCATGCTTGGCGCTCTCGCCATGCGCGGGCGGCCGCACATTGGCGTCGACCACAAGGAGAAGATGCGGTCCCTGATCCTTGATCGGACGACTTGGAACGACGCCGAAAGGAAAGCCATCCTCGACTATTGCGAGTCTGACGTTGATGGCCTCGTTGTCCTGCTCGAATTGATGGCGGCCTCGATCGACTGGTCCCGCGCCCTCTTTAGAGGACGGTACATGTCCGCTGTGGCTCGCATGGAGCGGAGCGGCGTACCTGTGGATCGGGCGCTCTATCGGACTTTCGTTGAACAGTGGCCTGAAATTAGGGGACGGCTGGTCGAGGAAGTAGACCGTGAGTACGGTGTCTACGATGGCATCTCATTCCGCCTCAACCGGTTCGAGGCTCTCCTGAAGGCACGCGGTATGTCTTGGCCGAGGCTGCCGTCAGGCACTCTGGACCTAAAGGACGACACGTTTAAGGAGCAGTGCAGGCTCTTCCCTCAGCTCGGTCCGCTGCATGAGCTTCGGCAATCGCTCAGCAAGCTCCGCAAATCAGACATTCAAATGGACTTGGACAACAGGGCTCGCACCAGCCTCCGTCCGTTTCAGTCCATCACGGGTCGTAACCAGCCGCCGGCGAGCGAATTCGTTTTTGGACCTTCGAAGTGGCTGAGGGGCATCATCAAGCCTGATGACGGCTATGGCATCGCCTACATCGACTTCGTGTCACAGGAGATCGGGATCGCGGCTGGGCTTTCCGGCGACCCGCGGTTGGCAGAGGCCTACGCAGAAGGCGACCTCTATATGGGCTTCGCTAAGCAGTCTGGACTCGCACCGCTCGATGCGACCAAGGCCACTCATCCGGTGATTCGGGAGCGGTGCAAAACGGTCGTGCTCGGTCTCAACTACGGTATGGGCGCTGAAGGCATGGCGCATCGAGCTGGCATCAGCATCGCCGAGGCCCGGGAGATGATCCAGCTCCACAAACAGTTGTACCACCAGTTCTGGGAATACAGCAGCACGGTGGTCGATAGCGCGATGATCTCGAACCGCCTGAGCACGGTCTTCGGTTGGCAACGGTGGGTCAAGGCCACAGATAAACCGACCTCGCTTATGAACTTCCCCATGCAAGCGAACGGTGCGGAAATGATGCGAATCGCCGCAATCGCAGCGACCGAAGCCGGGATCAATGTTTGTGCACCGATCCACGATGCCTTCCTGATTGCAGCGCCGTTGTGGCGGCTCGACGATGACGTTCGACACATGTGCGAGATCATGTCGAAGGCCGGCTCCTACGTCACTGGTGGGCTGCCTATCCGCACCGAAGCCCGGATTATCCGGTATCCAGAACGATACATGGATGAGCGGGGCATCGCGATGTGGAATCGAGTTGTTCGACTGGTTGGTAGGCCAGACGCAACCTACCGGGTGAATACATGAACGATCGCAGCAGCGCGAATGTGGTGTCGCTTCACTGCGATACCGTCTCATCTAATAATAGATCTACTAACACACCTGAATCGAGGACTCCCGAAGTAGAAATTCCGACGGCCGCAAGCCGCGACAGGGCCATGCGCATGACTGATAGGTTCCTAAAAGGGCCAATCCCGATGAGCGACCTCTGGGCGGCGGCAAGACTGCCGGGCCAGGCGCTTGCGGCGTACTTGGCTATTCGCCATCAGTGCGACCTCACGCGAAAAGCCACCGTAACGCTTCCCAGAGCTCTCCTAGAACACTTTGGGATCGACAAAGATGCGAAGGCGCGGGCTCTCAAGAGTCTTTCCGCAGCCGGCCTGATCCAGGTCATTCAGCATCGCGGGAAATCCGCGCGAATCTCCCTTCGCGAGCCCCCTCGAATTGAGAAAAGCTCTGATGTCCTCAGAGGAGAGGCTTGCGGTGCTGTGGTGGAGTGCCGTCAAAAAAATGCCCGAGAGAACAACCCGGATTTCGTTCGTAATGTTCAAAGTGAGCCGCTTCACCGTTTTCCGGCCTGGTGGGCACGCACTTGTCCATGACATTGCGGACACCGCTTGATGCGGTCCTTGTCCAATCGAAGTGCATCTTTCAGCGTGATCGTTGACCAGACGCCAAGCAACTTGAGCCCGCAGGTTGGTTCCTGCCCCATACCGCCAATATGCCGCGAGTTATGGGAGAATCGAGCGCCCACCCTTTTGAAGGCTATCATTGATGGCCGAGGCGATTCTAGGCGGCAATGCCTTCTGTCGCACTGACCTAGCAACGCTTATGGGAGTACAGTAAGCTATTAAAGCGTCTCCATAACGAGACGCCTTCCGTGCAGCACAAAAGTGATCGGTTGCCTGACAATCAAAGTTGGCAGTTGGTCCAATCTATAGAATCAAGTAGCGACCGCTTCTGCCGCATCTTGGCGAGGTAACCAGTCCAGCCTTCGTCAGACTGGTCATGAACATCTACCTGGTGATAGCCAAAGTCAGTTGTCGACCATTGATCTTTGATCGTCGCCAGGAACCGCTCGAAAGAGCAATGGTTCGGACGGTTGACTATCCCGATGATCGGTATGTGTCTATCACCTCTACCAGATCCAAGAGCTTGGCACGAACACCAACCAACTCGATGCCCGGTGTTAGAGAAGGCCGGTCCGAAGCAGATAGAAAGTAAGCGAGTACAGCATCGGAATGCCGTGCAAGATGTATGAGGTGGGGCCCGCTAGGTCCGTGCGTCCCAGCAAGCCAGTGCTTGACCGTCCTCTCGCTTGCGCCCGTCCAAACCATCAACGTTTTAACAGCGCGATGGCTTGTCCCGAGCTCACTTCTCAGGGCAATCGCAATGGCTCGCTCGAATGGATCGGTACCATCATTTCCGGAACCGCGCGAGCCTCGGTGTAACTTCTTACCCTTTTTCGGAAACATCTTTCCATCCTCCGCATCTATTCTGTGATGAATGCGCGGATGGCTGGCGCCATTAGGACATCGGCTCCATTTCGAGTGGCTTGGTTTGCCTCTCGATAAACAATTGGTTTGGAATTGCGCGGTGGTTGATCAGGATCGCAGCGTTGATGGTGCTAATGGACACGGCGTGGTCCGAGCAGCCGAGTACGTTCGGATGTCAACCGAGCATCAAAAATACTCGACTGAAAATCAGTCGGACGCCATCCGCCGTTATGCGGCTGCGCGTGGAATCGAGATTGTAAAGACGTACGCTGACGCCGGGAAAAGCGGGCTACGCTTGGATGGACGCGATGCGCTCAAGAAGCTGATCGATGACGTTCAAACTGCAAATGCTGACTTCGAGACGATCCTTGTCTATGACGTTAGCCGGTGGGGCCGATTTCAAGACGCGGACGAAAGTGCGTACTACGAATATATCTGTAAGCGCGCAGGTATTGCGGTCCACTACTGCGCCGAGCAGTTCGAAAACGACGGCAGTCCCGTCTCGACGATTGTAAAAGGCGTCAAGCGGGCCATGGCCGGCGAATATAGCCGGGAACTCTCCGCGAAGGTTTTTGCTGGCCAGTGCCGCTTGATTGAGCTGGGATTTCGTCAGGGCGGCGCACCTGGTTACGGGTTGCGCCGTGTTCTCATTGATCAGGCGGGCAACTCGAAGGGAGAACTTCGTCGCGGCGAACATAAAAGCATTCAGACCGACCGCGTCGTGCTCGCTGCGGGTCCCGACGCCGAGGTCAATATAGTTCGAGAGATTTATCGGCGCTTTGTCGACGAGAACGTTTCGGAGCGTCAACTTGCAGAAGAGCTCAACGCCCTCGGGATCACACGCGAATTGGGGGAGCCCTGGACTCGGGGGACTGTCCACCAGGTGCTGATCAACGAAAAATATATCGGGAATAACGTCTGGAATCACGTCTCCTTCAAGCTAAAGAAGCGGCGTGTGCGGAACCAGCCAAGCATGTGGATACGGTCTGACGGTGTATTCCCGGCGCTTATCAGTCGCGCCCTGTTTGACACTGCACAAACGATCATCAGGGCGAGATCACTTCGACTATCGGACGAAGAAATGTTGCGCTCCTTGCTGGCGCTACGGGATAGCGCCGGCCTCTTATCGGGATTAATCATCGACGAAGCTGAAGGACTGCCGTCCAGTAGCGCCTACCGCTCTCGGTTTGGAAGCCTGCTCCGGGCATACCAGCTTGTGGGGTACACGCCTCGCCGGGATTTTCGTTACGTGGAGATCAACCGCCACCTTCGAAAACTTTATCCGACCGTGGTTTCCGGGATCGTAGGCGGATTCCAATCCGCGGGATGCGCGCTTGTGCAAGCCCCTGAGACGGACTTCATTACGATCAATGGCGAAATAACCGTGTCGATCGTGATCGCTCGCTGCCATCAAACGGTCGCGGGTTCGCATCGCTGGCGGTTGCGATTCGAGACTGGCCAGCAACCCGATATCACTGTC
>NZ_LGHM01000011.1 GCF_001908185.1 Bradyrhizobium sp. AS23.2 | reverse complement strand
CGCGCTGGCAGAAAGCTCGGCTGAGCCCGGCTCATGCCGGTCTTGAAGGTGCGATTCGTCATGCCGAATCGTACCTTCCTTCCAGATAAGAATCTTGCCCAACCTCGTAGCGTAATCCGGGACAGGCCTCCCCGCTACGCTTAACTGCAGCGCTTTGCGCGCCTTGCCGCCAGCCAACACCGAGACTAGGCTCCCTCCCCGCAACAAGGTTCGGAGAAATTGCCATGTCGCCAGCGGAAGCGCGCCTAAGGGAAGTGCCGTCGAACATGACGGAGGCCGAGTGGCAGCAGCGGGTCAATCTCGCCGCCTGCTATCGCCTCGTCGCGCTGTACGGCTGGGACGATCTGGTCGACACTCACATCTCCGCGCGCGTGCCCGGCCCTGAGCATCATTTCCTCATCAACCCCTACGGGCTGATGTTCGATGAGATCACTGCGTCGAGCCTCGTCAAGGTCGACCTGCACGGCAACCAGCTCTCCGAGAGCGAATACAGCGTCAACCCCGCCGGTTTCACCATCCATTCGGCGATCCATGAGGTGCGCGAGGACGCGATCTGCGTGCTGCATCTCCACACCCTCGACGGCACCGCGGTGTCCAGCAGCGCCGAGGGCCTCTTGCCGCTGAACCAGACCGCCCAGCTCGTCACCCACGACCTCGCCTATCACGACTATGAAGGCATCGCGCTCGACCACGACGAACGCCCGCGGCTGCAGAAGGATCTCGGCGACCACAACCACATGCTCCTGCGCAACCACGGCACGCTGACGGTCGGCCGCTCGGTCGCCTCCGCCTTCGAGCGCATGTATCACCTCGAGCGCGCCTGCTCGATGCAGGTGCGCACGCGCGCGCTGGGAACGCCGGTCTACCCGGCGGACGATGTGGCGATCGACAAGAACACCGAGCTGCTCTCCAACCGCGACCGCGCCGAGCTTCGCGCAACCAACCTCGTCTGGCCGCCGCTGCTGCGCAAGCTCGACCGGGTCAACCCCGGCTACCGGTCTTGAGATTTTCGGGATTTCGTGTAAGGTAGAAGTCAACTACCTCTGCACGTTTTGGAATGAAACGCCGCCCAATTCCGGGCGGCGTTTTTATTTTGGGCAGTCGTCATTGCGAGGAGCGAAGCGACGAAGCAATCCAGGGTGCTCCCGCAGAGGGATTCTGGATTGCTTCGCTACGCTCGCAATGACGAGGATAGAGATTTCGTAGGGTGGGCAAAGCGAAGCGTGCCCACGTCTCCTATGGCGATCCAGGACGAATGATGGGCACGGCGCTTCGCGCCTTTGCCCACCCCGCTGCATCGAGTCCTACTTCACCTCCGCCAGCGCGGCGAGGATGCGGGCCCAGGAGCGGATGCCCTTCTGGAAGCTTCGGAGGTCGTACTTCTCGTTCGGCGAATGGATGTTGTCGTCATCCAGGCCGAAGCCGACGAGCAGCGAGTCCAGGCCAAGCGTACGCTTGAAATCAGCGACGATCGGGATCGAGGCGCCCGATCCCATCAGCACCGTCTCCTTGCCCCATTCGTCGGCCAGCGCCTTGCTCGCCGCGGCGAGCGGTTTCATGTTCCAGTCGAGCGCGACCGCGGGCGCGGCGGAATGGTCGCCGAACTCGACCTTGCAGTCGCCCGGAAGCCGCGCTGTCACGTAGTCGCGGAAGGCCTTGCGGATCCTGGCGGGGTCTTGCCCCTCGACCAGACGGAACGACACCTTTGCCGATGCGTGCGACGGAATCACCGTCTTGGAGCCCTCGCCGATATAGCCGCCCCAGATACCGTTGACGTCGCATGTCGGGCGCGAGGAGGCCTGCTCGATCAGGAGCCGCCCCTTCTCGCCCGCGGGGATCGACAGGCCGATCGGCTTGAGGAACATCTCCGGCGTGAGATTGAGCTTCTTCCACTGCCCCAGGATATCAGGCGGCAGATCCTTCACCCCGTCGTAGAAGCCGGGGATGGTGATGCGGTTGTCGTCGTCGAACAGCCCGCCGAGAATCTTCGTCAGTACCCGGATCGGGTTCATAGCGCTGCCGCCGAACACGCCAGAATGCAGGTCGCGATTTGCGGCGGTGATCTTCAGCTCTTCGTAGAGCAGGCCGCGTAGCGAGGTCGTGATCGCCGGCGTGTTGCGATCCCACATGCCGGTGTCGCAGACCAGCACGTAGTCCGCCTTGAACTCATCCTTGTTGGCCTCGATGAAGGGCACGAAGTTCTTGGAGCCAACCTCCTCCTCGCCTTCGATCAGGAAAGTGATGTCGATCGGCAGCGAGCCCGTCACCTTCTTCCAGGCGCGGCAGGCCTCGACGAAGGTCATCACCTGGCCTTTGTCGTCCTCGGCGCCGCGCGCGACGATGATCTTGCGGCCGTCGGCGTGGTCGGTGACCACGGGCTCGAACGGCGGACGGTGCCAGAGATCGAGCGGATCGACCGGCTGCACGTCATAGTGCCCGTAGAACAGCACGTGCGGCCGTCCGCCCGCTTTGCTCTTGCCGACGATGGCGGGATGGCCGGCGGTCGGCCTCACTTCGGTCGCGACACCGAGGCTGGCGATATCCCTGGCGAGATGCTCGGCCGCCGCCTTGCAATCCCCGGCGAAGGCCGGATCCGCGGAGATCGACTTGATCCGCAACAGCGAGAACAGACGCTCCAGGCTGTTGTCGAAGTCCTTGTCGATGTGGTCGAGCACGGATTGAAGCTGCGCATTGGCCATGGTCGTATTCCCTACTTTCGAGTCTCAAGAAATCGGCGGCTCAGGATGTCTGGGCTTTTAGCCCCACTGCTGCGCCGGAGCCAGCCGCAAGCGGCGGATGCCGAATGTGCCATGCGAGCGCACCAGCGAGGACGCCGGTCGCGACGAGGTTGTTGCCCCAGGCCTGGATGACATTGGGAAACCACGGCAGCGCCAGCAGCATGAGGACGCCGGCAGCGCCCAGCGCGAGCCAGGTTCCCAGACGCACATTCGCCCGCTCGTCGAAGGCGGCGCGATGCATCAGCACCGTCATCGGAAAGAACAGCCACATGAAGTAGTATTGCCGTGCCAGCGGCGATGCCACCGTCATCAGGCAGAATAGGATGCCGAGCTCCTCGGCATCCGAACGCGCCGTTCGCCGCGCTTGCGGCGGCATGACCGCGACGAAGCCGAGCCCGAGCAAGGCCGACAGCGCAAGCACGATCCAGTTCGCCGTCCTGTAGTCGACGTCGACGACATTCATGGTGCGCGGCGGCTTCTTGGGATCTTCCTCATTGTAGTTGATCGGCCGGACCAGGCGATGCGTGACGGCGATGAGGGACTGGTTGACCCACGACCAGTTCTGCTCATCGCGCTGGCCAAAGCCCTTTTCCGAGCTCGACCCGACCATGCCCTGATACCAGGTCGCAAGCTCGGCCGCGTTGCGTTCGAAGCCGCGGATCGGCGCCGGGACGACATAAAGAAGGATGCCGGTGAAGGCGACCGTAGCGACGACGGCCGCCCACCTCCGCCGCCAGACCAGATAGGGCAGCACGGCGATCGGAAACACCTTGATGGCGATGGCGAGCGCGAACATGAAGCCCGCGAGCCAGGACCGCTGATGCTGCAAGCACCAGAAGCCCCAGAGCATCATCGCCAGCAGCACGAGGTTCGGCTGGCCGAGATCGAACATGTCGAACACGAAGGTCACAGTGACGAAGGCCGGCAGCGCCTCCAGCCAGGGACTGGGCTTTTGGCCCGACCCGGTCATGACATTGGAGAGCGTCCCCGTGTGCCACCACGCCACGACGTTCAGGAGCGACAGGAGGGTGTAGAGCGCGATCTTGCCGAACCAGCTCGGGATCGCGAGCAGGATCGCCGGCAGCGGCGGATAGATGAACTCGAAATACTGATGGATGTCGTCGGGATAGAGCGCCCCACCCTGCAAGACCTGCTGCCCTGCCCAGTACCAGAGCGCATAGTCCTTGGTCTTGCCGTGGCCGAAGATCTCGGGACCAAGAACGTCCGCCGTCAGGATGAAGCAGCAGAGCAGGAAAAGCAGGTCGAGCGGCGCACGCAGCGACAGGCGTCTCGGCGCATCAGGTTTGGCGATCGGGTCGGTCGAGGTCACGGTGCGATCCTGCGCGGCGGCGAAACAGGACGTAGCAGACTGGCGCGGGCTTGGAGAGCCCCCTCACCTGAATTTGTGACGTTTGATCTCTCCCCATGCGGGAAGAGATCAGTCTGTCCGGCGGACGGATTGCCTCAAACCGGGCATTCTGCCTACCGACGCAGCAACCCGCCGAGGGCGCCGCGGACCAGGGTACGGCCGATCGAGCCGCCGAGCTGGCCGCCGACCGACTTGCCGATATTGGCCGCCACCCCCCCGATCACCTGGTTGGTCACCGATCGCGTCACGTCGCGCGCGACGAGCTGCCCCGTCGACAGGCGGCCGCGCTTGACGTTAGTGCCGAAGATGGCGCCGACGATCGAGCCGATCTGGCCGAGGATGCCGCCGCCGCTTGCGCCGGCCGAACCATCCGCCGTCGCCGCAGTGCCGGCAATGCGCTTCTGGAGAATCTCGTAGGCGGACTCGGAATCGATAGCGGTGTCGTATTTGCCCTTCACCGGGCTTGCATCCATGATCGCCTTGCGCTCTTCCGGCGTGATCGGTCCGATGCGGGCCGATGGTGGCCGGATCATCACCCGCTCAACCATCGCCGGCGTGCCGTTGCCTTCGAGGAAGGACACCAGCGCCTCGCCCTTGCCAAGCTCCATGATCACCTTGGCGGTATCGAGCTTCGGGTTGGGGCGGAAGGTCTGGGCTGCGGCGGCGACCGCCTTCTGGTCGCGCGGAGTGAAGGCGCGCAGCGCGTGCTGCACCCGGTTGCCCAACTGCCCGAGCACGCGGTCGGGCACGTCGATCGGGTTTTGCGTCACGAAGTAGACGCCAACGCCCTTGGAGCGGATCAGTCGCACCACCTGCTCGATCTTGTCCATCAGCGCCTTCGGCGCGTCGTTGAACAACAGATGCGCCTCGTCGAAGAAGAACACGAGCTTCGGTTTGGGCAGGTCGCCCGCCTCGGGCAGCTCCTCGAACAGTTCTGACAGCATCCACAGCAGGAATGTCGCATAAAGCCGTGGACTCTGGAGCAGCTTGTCGGCGACGAGGATGTTGACCATGCCGCGGCCGTCGCGGTCGGTCTTCATGAAGTCCCTCAGCGTCAGCGCCGGCTCGCCGAAGAATTTAGTGCCGCCCTGGTTCTCCAGCACCAGAAGCTGGCGCTGGATGGTGCCGACGGTGGCCTTGGTGACGTTGCCGAAGCCCTGCGCCTCCTTCTTGAGATCGGCAAGCGGACTTTCCTCGGCATCTGTCCCCTTCTTGCCGGCATCCGGCACGATGGCATCGAGCAGCGCGCGCAGATCCTTCATATCGATCAGGGTCAGGCCGTTGTCGTCGGCAACGCGGAAGGCGACGTTGAGCACGCCCTCTTGCACGTCGTTCAGGTCAAGCATGCGCGCGAGCAGAAGCGGCCCCATTTCGGTGACGGTCGCGCGCACCGGATGGCCCAGCTCGCCAAAGACATCCCAGAACACCGTCGAGAACTGGTCGGGCTGGAACGTCAGCCCCATCTCCGTGGCGCGCTTGACGATGAAATCCTTGGCTTCACCGACCTCGGAGATGCCGGAGAGGTCGCCCTTGATGTCGGCCGCGAACACCGGAACACCGGCGCGCGCAAATCCTTCCGCCATCACTTGCAGCGACACCGTCTTGCCGGTCCCTGTTGCACCCGTGACGAGGCCGTGGCGATTGGCGAGCGCCAGTGTCAGCCATGCCTGCTCGTCTCCCTTGCCGACGAAGATCTTGTCGGCGTCGCCGAGCTTGCTGTCCTGTGCGGTCATTATTCTCTCTGATCTCACTGCCGTGTTTCGCGCATTGAAACTCAAATGCACCAGTTCCCCCAGTTTAACGCATGTCGTGCGCCGATTAAATCCGTTCAACGCCCTCCGGACATGCGACATTGTCAGAGAAGACGTCCAAGACATCCCCCCGAAAGTAGGAACTACGCGTTCGCACCGCGGCAATTTTCGCCGATTCCATCTCCGCTCTTGCTTTGCTGCAACACTTTTCGAGCGTTCGAGAGTGAATCGGAACGTTCGGTACGTTCATCACTTGAATTTCACATCACACCGGCTCAAGATCATTTTGGAAAATAATACTCCGGCATGTGAACCGGCTGAGGGGCAGGCCATATGGATGAGCTGATCGGGCGGCTGGCGACAAACGCCAGCATAGATAGTGCTGTGGCTGAAAAGACCGTCGGCATTATCCTGGGCTTCCTCCGCAACGAGGGTCCTTCCGACAGTGTCCAGGCCCTGATCGATCAGATTCCAGGTGCAGAAGCGGCGATCGAGGCGTCCAGCAGCGGCGGCGGACTGTCGCGACTGATGGGCGGCGGCCTGATGGCGGTCGGCACGCGCCTGATGGGCCTGGGACTTGGCATGTCCGAGATTCAGAACGTCGCCCGTGAACTTTTCCGCTACGGCCGAGACAAAATCGGAGCGGATCAGATGGGCAAGATCATCGCGGGGACACCGGGCCTCAGCCAGTTCGCCTGAGGGCTACGCATTTCATATCGAGTATCATGACATATCCGATCTCCGAGATTGAGGGCCTGCCGACCTTTGCCGCCAACAAGTTGAAGGCGCAGGGTATCCGCACCACCGATGCGCTGCTCGAAGCGGCCAGCACCGTCAAGGGCCGCAAGGCGCTCTCCGCCAAGACCGGCATCAGCGAGCAGCTGCTGCTGGAATGGGCCAACGTCTCCGACTACATGCGCATTCCCGGCATGGGCAGGGCCAAGGTTGGCCTGGTCCGCGCCGCCGGCGTCGCCACCGTGCGCGAACTCGCCTATCGGAATCCGGCAAGGCTCGCCCAGAGCATGCGGGACGCCAACGAGAAGAGGAAGCTCGTCCGCATCCTGCCGTCGGAGAAGTCGGTCGGCGACATCATCGCCAAGGCGAAGAAGTTGCCGCCGAAGATCACGTATTAGGGCCGGTACCTCTTTCCCCCGAACTGCGGGCCCATATCCTTGCCGGGACGAAGGCATGGTAGTGGCACGTCCGCTGCATCAACATCGTCATCGCGAGCCAACGGGTCCGCGCGAAGCGCGGCCCGATGACAGGCTCCGCGAAGCAATCCAGCATCCTTCCGCGGTGACGGTCTGGATTGCTTCGCTGCGCTCGCAATGACGGAGCCTGGTCATGTGCCCGTAGCCCGGGGCTACGCAGACAATGCCGGGACAAACCGGAATAGCGGGACCGCCCCCTTCCGTCTTGACTCCCCCTCCCCGACCGCGCAAAGCGAGCCGCATGAATGCCTCGCCCTCCCCATCCGTCCCGCCGGCCGGCTCGGCCGGGCCAAACGTACTGCGGACGCTGCTTGAACGGCCGATTCCAGCAGTGATGGGCGTGCTCAACGTGACGCCGGATTCCTTTTCCGATGGCGGCGAGTTCATCGCGCCCGATCAGGCGCTCGAGCGGGCGCGGACGATGATTTCGGCCGGCGTCGACATCATCGACATCGGCGCCGAATCCACCCGCCCGTACACGGGCGCCCGGCCGGTCACGGCTGACGACGAGTTCACCCGCCTGAGGCCGGTGCTGGCCGGCGTGGTGGCGCTCGGCACGCCGGTGTCGATCGACAGCATGAAGGCTGAAGTCGTGGCTTTCGCGCTCGACCAGGGCGTTGCGATCGCCAACGACGTCTGGGGCCTGCAGCGCGACGCCGCCATGGCGCCGCTGGTCGCCGCTAGGAGCGTCCCCGTCATCGTCATGCACAACCGCGACAGCGCCGATCCCGCCATCGACATCATCGCGGACATGAAGGCGTTCTTCCAGCGCTCGCTCGACATTGCGGCGCAGGCCGGCATCGCGCGGGACAAGATCGTGCTCGACCCCGGCATCGGCTTCGGCAAGACCGCCGAGCAGAGCATGACCGCGCTGGCACGGCTGCATGAATTCGAAATGTTCGGCCTGCCGATCCTGGTCGGTGCCTCGCGCAAGCGCTTCATCGCATCGGTGTCACCGTCGGAGCCGAAGGAGCGGCTCGCCGGCTCGATCGCCGCGCATCTCATCGCCGCGCAGCGTGGCGCGAAGATCATCCGAACCCATGACGTCGCCGAAACCCTGCAGGCCCTGCGGGTGGCGCGCGCCATCGAGAGCAAGCAATGACCGATACGATCTTCGTCACCGGCCTGTCGATCCACGCTCGCCACGGCGTGATGGATCACGAAACCGAAGTCGGCCAGCGTTTTGTCATTGATCTCGAGCTCTATACCGACCTATCGGAGCCATCGCGCTCCGACCGGCTCGCCGATACCGTGTCTTACGCCGAAGTCGTGGCGACCACGACGGCGGCATTCAAGAACACCAACTACAAGCTGCTGGAGCGCGCGGCCGGCGCGGTCGCTGACGCCATCCTGTCGCACTTCCCGCGCATCCGCGCGGTGAAGATCACCGTGCACAAGCCGCATGCGCCGATCGCCGCGATCTTCGACGACGTCGGCATCATGCTGACGCGATCGCGGCACCCGTGACATGGGAAACGTGCTGATTGCACTCGGCGGCAATGTCGGCGATGTCCGCGCGACATTCCAAAAGGCGATCGTCCAAATCTGCGGCATGGCGCAAGGCGTGCTGATCGCGCGCTCGTCCGACTATGCGACACCGCCCTGGGGCGACGAGGACCAGGCCCCCTTCATCAACGCCTGCATCGAGATCGAGACCGGCCTCGATCCGCATGCGCTGCTGTTCGTGATGCAGAAGGTCGAGCAGAAATTCGGTCGCACGCGGAGCAAGGAACGGCGCTGGGGCCCGCGCACGCTCGATCTCGACATGATCGCCTATGACGATGTCAGCTTGCAGAAGCCAGATCTGACGCTGCCGCATCCGCGCCTGTTCGAACGCGCCTTCGTGCTGGTGCCGCTCGCCGAAATCGCGCCCGACCGCGTGATCGGCGGGATTCGCGTGCGTGACGGGCTCGCCAGCGTTTCGACGCAAGGTATTGAGCGGCTTCCGGATACCGGTTAACCAAAAACAACCGTTTGCAGGAACGGCCGGCCGTGGCAATTTCGCCGCCGAATAACGAAGATTTTGGGAGCCCCTCGTCGCATGACCTCCTTGACTGACGACCTGCCGCTGGCGGCCGATTTTCCCAAGGCGACCGTCGAAGACTGGCGCAAGCTGGTTGACGGCGTGCTGAAGGGCGCGCCGTTCGAGAAGCTGGTCGGCAAGACCTATGACGGCCTGAAGATCGATCCGCTCTATCCGCGCGCCAAGGGCGTTGCGCCTGTGGTGGGACGGCCGGCGGCGGCGCCGTGGCAGATCATGCAGCGGATCGACCATCCCGATGCAACTGCGGCAAATGCGCAGGCGCTGACCGATCTCGAGAACGGCGCGACGGGGCTCGCGCTGGTGTTCGCCGGCGGCAATGGCGCTTACGGCTTCGGCCTGGAACCGACGGCCGATGCCGTCGCGAAAGTCTTGAAGGACATCCATCTCGATGCCGGCATCGGCATCGAGCTCCAGATCGGTCCGCAGTCGCGGATGGCTGCGATCCACGTCGCGGAATATGTGAAGAGTAAGGGCCTCGATCCCGCGGCCTGCGACATCCGCTTCGGACTCGATCCGCTCGCGGCTTGCGCGGTGTGGGGCCATAGCCCTTATCCATGGGAAGAGATCGTTCCGGCCGTCACCGGCGGGATCAAGGGCCTCGCTGCGCTCGGCTTCAAAGGGCCGTTCGCTTCCGCCGACGGACGCGTGATCCATGACGCGGGTGGCTCCGAGGTGCAGGAGCTCGCCTTCGTGCTCGCCTGCGGTATCGCCTATTTGCGCGCGATCGAAGGCGCCGGCATTCCACTGGAACAGGCGCAGGGCATGGTGTATGCGCGGCTTGCCGCCGATGCCGATCAATTCCTGACGATGGCAAAGTTCCGCGCGTTGCGATTGCTCTGGGCGCGCATCGAAACGGCGTGCGGATTGACGCCGAAGCCGCTGTTCATCGCCGCCGATACGGCCTGGCGCATGCTGACGCAGCGCGACCCCTATGTGAACATGCTGCGCGCGACCATCGCCACGTTTGCTGCGGGCCTGGCCGGTGCCAATGCGATCACGGTGCTCCCACATACGCTGGCGCTCGGGCTACCCGATCCGTTCGCACGGCGCGTGGCGCGCAACACGCAGCTTCTGCTGCTGGAAGAAAGCAACCTCGCCAAGGTCAGCGATCCCGCGGCCGGCTCCGGCGGCATCGAGACGCTGACGGCGCAGCTCTGCGACGCGGCCTGGGCGTTGTTCCAGGAGAGCGAGAAAGCTGGCGGCGCCTTTGCCGCGCTTCAGCAGGGCGTGTTCCAGAGCAAGGTCGCAGCCGCGCGAAAAGCGCGCGACGCGAACATCGCAAAACGCCGCGACGTGCTGACGGGTGCGAGCGAGTTTCCAAACCTTCATGAGCGCGAAACAGCGGTGCTGAAAGCAACGCCGGTCGCGCTGGCACCATACGGCGAGCAGAAATACAAGTTCGACGCCCTGCCGCCGATCCGGCTGGCGGAGCCGTTCGAGGCATTGCGCGACAAATCGGACGCGGCGCTGAAGGCGCGCGGCGCGCGGCCAAAAGTGTTCCTGGCCAATCTCGGCAAGCCCGCCGATTTCACGGCGCGCGCGACCTTTGCCAAGAGCTTCTTCGAGGCCGGCGGCATCGAGGCCGTCGACAGCGAAGGCTTTGCCGATCCGGCCAGGTTAGCTGCCGCCTTCAAGGCCTCCGGCGCCGCGTTCGCCTGCCTCTGTTCCAGCGACAAGGTCTATGCGGAACACGCCGAAGCCGCGGCGAAGGCCCTGCAAACGGCCGGCGCGCGACATATCTATCTGGCAGGCCGTCCGGCCGATGCCGAGGCGGCACTCCGTGCTGCCGGCGTCACAGGCTTCGTCTTCGCCGGGGGCGATGCGCTTGCCACGCTGCAAGACGCCTATCGACGGATGGAAACATGAGCGATACAGCCAAGGCCGTTCTGACCGGCGGGTGCCAATGCGGCGCCGTCCGCTTCGCGCTCACGGCGCCGCCGGCCAAGATCAGCATCTGCCATTGCCGCATGTGCCAGAAGGCGACCGGCGCGCCGTTCGCTTCTTTTGCCGATATCGCGAAGGACGACTTCACCTGGACGAAAGGCACGCCTGCGGCGTTCCGATCGTCCTCGATCGCGATGCGCGATTTCTGCGCCGCCTGCGGCACGCCGCTCAGCTTCCGCCGCATCGAGGGCCCGCACATCGAGATCATGACCGGCACCTTCGACCGCCCGGACCAGATCGTGCCGACCCGGCAGTATGGAACGGAGTCCCGTCTCGGCTGGGTGGTCGGCATCGCCAATCTGCCGAGCCAGACCACGCAGCAGAATTACGGATCGGAAAAGATGGCGACCATCGTCAGCCACCAGCATCCGGACCACGATTGAGCTCCTATGATATGGTTGAAACCATGAGCCGCATTCCCAATTTCGCCGATATCGCCTTCGAGAGAGCTGCCGCTGCCGCGCCAACCGGCAGCGCCGAGCCGTGGCTGACGCCCGAGGGCATCCTGGTGAAGCCCGCCTATGGCGAGGCCGATCTCGCCGGGCTCGACTTCCTCGAAACCTATCCGGGCATCGCGCCTTACCTGCGCGGCCCCTATCCGACCATGTATGTCAACCAGCCCTGGACGGTGCGGCAATATGCCGGCTTCTCCACGGCGGAGGATTCCAACGCGTTCTACCGCCGCAACCTCGCGGCCGGACAGAAAGGCCTTTCGGTCGCCTTCGATCTCGCCACCCATCGCGGCTATGACAGCGACCATCCGCGCGTCGGCGGCGACGTCGGCATGGCCGGCGTTGCGATCGATTCCATCTACGACATGCGCACGCTGTTCGCGGGGATTCCGCTCGACCAGATGAGCGTGTCCATGACCATGAACGGCGCGGTGCTGCCGATCCTCGCGCTCTACGTCGCCGCCGCCGGTGAACAGGGCGTCGCGCCGGAGAAACTCTCAGGGACGATTCAGAACGACATTCTGAAAGAGTTCATGGTGCGCAACACCTATATTTACCCGCCTGCGCCCTCGATGCGGATCATCTCCGACATCTTCGCCTACACCTCGCAGAAGATGCCGAAATACAATTCGATCTCGATTTCCGGCTATCACATGCAGGAGGCCGGCGCGACGCAGGACCTGGAGCTTGCCTATACGCTCGCCGACGGCGTCGAATACTTACGCGCTGGCCTTGCCGCAGGTCTCGACGTCGACCGCTTCGCGCCGCGCCTGTCGTTCTTCTGGGCGATCGGCATGAACTTCTTCATGGAAGTCGCCAAGATGCGCGCCGCGCGTCTGCTCTGGGCGAAGCTGCTGAAGCCCTTCAATCCGAAGGATCCCCGCTCGCTCTCGCTTCGCACGCATTCCCAGACGTCGGGCTGGTCGCTGACAGCGCAAGACGTCTTCAACAACGTGATGCGCACGACGGTCGAGGCGATGGCGGCGACGCAGGGCCACACCCAGTCGCTGCACACCAACGCGCTCGACGAGGCGCTGGCACTGCCGACCGATTTCTCGGCGCGCATCGCCCGCAATACGCAGCTCTTCCTGCAGCAGGAGAGCGGCACCACCCGCATCATCGATCCCTGGGGCGGCTCCTATTATGTCGAGCGGCTGACGCGCGATCTCGCGGCCAAGGCCTGGAGCCACATCCAGGAGGTCGAGGAGCTCGGCGGCATGGCCAAGGCCATCGAGGCCGGCGTGCCCAAGCTGCGCATCGAGGAGGCCTCCGCCAAGACCCAGGCCCGCATCGATGCCGGCAAGCAGGCGGTGATCGGCGTCAACAAGTACAAGCCATCAGACGAAACTCCCATCGACATCCTCAAGGTCGACAACACCAACGTCCGCCGGCTGCAGATCGACAAGCTGACGCGGCTGAAGTCCGAGCGCAACCAGAAGGACGTCGATGCCGCGCTTGCCGCGCTGACGCGTTCGGCCAGCGAAGGCAACGGCAATCTGCTCGCACTCGCGATCGACGCGGCGCGGGCCAAGGCGACCGTCGGCGAAATTTCGGATGCGATGGAAAAGGTGTTTGGCCGGCACCGCGCGGAGATCAAGTCCATCACCGGCGTCTACAAGCGGGAGGCGTCCAGCATGGGTAACCAGGTCGAGAAGGTTCAGGCGCAGATCGACGCCTTCGAGGAGGCTGAAGGCCGCCGCCCGCGCATCCTGGTGGCCAAGATCGGCCAGGACGGCCACGACCGCGGCCAGAAGGTGATCGCCTCGGCGTTTGCCGATATCGGTTTCGACGTCGACATCGGGCCGCTGTTTGCCACCGCCGACGAAGCCGCCCGCCAGGCGGTCGAGAACGACGTGCACATCCTCGGCGTCTCCTCGCTCGCCGCCGCCCATCTCACCGCAGTGCCTGAACTGAAAGCCGCGCTGAAGAAGCAGGGCCGCGACGACATCATGATCATCGTCGGCGGCGTGGTGCCGCCGCAGGATTATGACGCGCTCTACGCGGCCGGCGCCGAGGCGATCTTCCCGCCCGGCACCGTGATCGCGGATGCGGCCGAGGAGCTGATCCGCAAGCTCAATGCCCGGCTCGGGCATAGCGAGGCGGCGGAGTAGATGATAGACTGGCCGTGTAACCGGCCAGGTTGTGTCATGACGCGCGACGAAATCATCGCGGCGATACGCGAGAACGCCGATGCCATCAAAGGCAAGGGCGTGTCGAAGCTTGCCATCTTCGGCTCGCAGGCTCGCGACGATTATGGCCCGGACAGCGACATCGATGTCCTGGTCGAGATCGAGCCGGAGACCTCTTTTTCGCTGCTCAACCTGATCGATGTCGAGCACATCATCGAGGAGGCGACCGGATTGCAGGCGCAGGCAACCGTCCGAAGCACCATCGCGCCCCACTTTGCGCAGCGCATCGCAGACGACATTCTCGAAGTATTTTGACGTGCGCCCGACACTTGCCATGCATATCGCGCCATATCTCTGACCTTCATTCGAACAATCGCTGAGGAGCCGAAGCCTTGAAGCTCGTCTTGAAACTAAGCGTCGCGCTGTTGCTGTGTACGATTGGTCTCTCTCCCTCCCATTCCGCCGACCCCAAGCCCGACGCCGTCGTCAAGAACAAGAGCATCGAGGCGCGAATCTTCCTCGACGACAAGCTCAAGGCCGATACAGCGCTGGCGGCCGATTGCCTGGCTGAGGGCAGGAAGTGGCTCGACAAGAACGCGGCCGAAGCCGCCGCCGCGCGCAAGCAGGACCCGCAATTCTTCAAGGACGGCGGCCGGGATTTCGAGCGCAAATATTCCATCCGCTCGCTCGTTGCCGATCGCTATGTCAGCGTCATGCGCAACGACTACATGGATACCCATGGCGCCCACCCGAACTCGGACGTGAACACGATCCTCTGGGACAAGGCAGACGGCAAGCGCATCTCGATCCGTCCCTTCTTCACCGAGACCGCCGACAACGGCCCGACCATGAAAGCGATGGTGAAAGCCGTGATCGCCTCGCTCAAGATCGAGAAGAAGAAGCGCGATACCAGCGAGACCGCGACCGAGGAGTGGTTCAAGAGCGTGGAGCCGAGCCTGCTCAAGATCGGCGCGGTGACGCTCGCGCCCTCAACCGAAGCCGGCAAGAGCTCCGGCCTCACCTTCCATTACCCGCCCTACGCGGTCGGCCCCTACGCCGAGGGCGAATATGTCGCATTCGTGCCGTGGGAAACGCTGAAGCCCTATCTCACCGCCGAAGGTGCACGCATCTTCGGCGGCTCGCGGCCGAAGGGCGACGCGGACGAACCGCAGTGATGTTTTGAGCAGCGCAACGTTGCTCACAGCGCATTGGTAGCGCTACCTTGCAGCGTCGCTGCAAAGCCGACTAGAATGCCGCCATTGACAAGAGCGCCCGACATCACGGGCGCCGCTGGGAGGCATTAATGTCCAAGATTACGCGCCGCAGCTTTGCGGCCTCGAGCGCCGCAGTTGCGGCATCCGCCGCATTCGGCTTCAAGCCCGCACTTGCGCAAGCCTATCCGGCGCGACCGGTCACCGTGATCGTGCCCTGGGGCGCGGGCGGTGGCACCGACGCGACCGCGCGCATCGTCGCAGCGCTTCTGGAAAAGGACCTCGGCCAGCCCTTCAATGTGGTCAACCGCACTGGCGGCTCCGGCGTCGTCGGCCATACCGCGATCGCGACCGCGCAGCCGGACGGCTACACCATCGGCATGCTCACGGTCGAAATCTCGATGATGCACTGGCAAGGCCTCACCGACCTGACGCCGAAGAGCTACACGCCCCTCGGTTTGATGAATGAAGATCCGCCCGGCATCCAGGTCTCCTCCTCTTCGTCCTACAAAACAGTGAAGGACCTCGCGGAGGCGATCAAGGCTGCGCCTCCCGGCAAGTTCAAGGCTTCGGGCACTGGCCAGGGCGGCATCTGGCATCTCGCGCTGGTCGGCTGGATGCAGGCGATGGGCCTGCCCGCAAACCAGGTGGCCTGGGTGCCGTCGAATGGCGCAGCACCTGCGATGCAGGATCTCGCCGCCGGCGGCCTCGACCTCACGACCTGCTCGGTGCCGGAGGCGCGCGCCATCATCGAAGCCGGCAAGGCCAAGAGCCTCGCGATCATGGCGCCCGCACGCAACCCGATCTTCCCCGACGTGCCGACGCTGAAGGAGTCGATGGGCGTCGACTATGCGACCGGTGCCTGGCGCGGCATCGGCGCACCGAAGAACCTGCCGCCCGAGATCGCTGCAAAGCTCACCGCGGCATTGAAGAAGGTCTACGACTCCGCCGAGTTCAAGGATTTCATGGCCAATCGCGGCTTCGGCACGGTGTGGGGCGATGGCGGCCAGTTCGGCAGCTTCATGGACAAGGGCGACACCCAGATGGGCACCGCGATGAAGGCTGCCGGCCTGACCAAGGCGTGATCCGGCGCTGCTCTCGCGTGAGATGAACGTGGTTGGAGTGACTAGATCGCAGACTTCCTCACCTCTCCCCGCTTGCGGGGAGAGGTCGGATCGCATCGCAGATGCGATCCGGGTGAAGGGGAGTCTCCGCGAAGCTAACTCTCACCTTCCCCGCGGAGAGCCCCCCTCACCCCGACCCTCTCCCCGCGCGCGGGGAGAGGGAGAACACCGTTCATAGGACTTCTCCCATGCGTCTTCCCGACTCCGTCACGGGATCGTTTCTCGTCGTGCTCGGCGTTGCGGCCGCCTATGGCGGCTGGATCTTGCCGCCGGTCCCGGGCCAGCCGGTCGGCCCCAACGTGTTTCCGCTCGTGATCGGCACGGGGCTCGCGCTCTGCGGGCTCGCGATCGTGTTCGGCATCGGCCATTCCTTCGAGGAAGAGGAGGAGCTCATCCCACTCGAGGACGGCCAGGCAGCAGTCGCGCCGCCGCCGCCGGGCAAACTCTACGGCCTCCGCGCGTTGCTCCCGCCGGCGCTTCTGCTGTTCTACGTCTTCGCCGCCGACCGGCTCGGCTTCATCATCACCGCGGCGATCATGGTCTACATCACCTCCACCGCGCTTGGCGCGAAGTGGAAGCTCGCGCTGCCGCTCGCCGCACTCTCGCCCTTCGCCATCCACCTCATCTTCGGCAAGCTCCTGCGCGTGCCGCTTCCTGCCGGCCTGCTGCCGACGCCCTGGTGATCCATGCTGAAAACCCTGATTGACGCCTTCGCGCTGATCTCCACCTGGGAGGTCATCATCGCGATGTTCGCAGCCTCCGTGTACGGGCTCGTCATCGGCTCGCTGCCGGGACTGTCGGCGACGATGGCGACTGCCCTGCTCGTGCCCGTCACCTTCTACCTCTCCCCGATCGCGGCGATCGCAACCATCGTCGCGGCCTCCTCGATGGCGATCTTCTCCGGCGACATCCCCGGCGCGCTGCTGCGCATCCCCGGCACGCCCGCTTCGGCAGCCTATGCCGACGAGGCCTATGCCATGACCCGCAAGGGCCAGGCCGAGCTCGCCCTCGGGGCCGGCGTGTGGTTCTCCGCCGTCGGCGGCATCGCCGGCGTGCTGTCGCTGATGATCCTGGCGCCGCCGCTCGCCGAGATCGCGCTGTCATTCTCGACCTTCGAGTATTTCTGGCTGGCGCTGCTCGGCCTGATGTGCGCGACGCTGGTGGCCCGCTCTTCGCCGGTGAAGGCGATCGCGGGCATGTTCATCGGCCTGCTGGTCTCGTGCATCGGCATCGAGAACCCCGGCGGCGTGCCGCGCTTCACCTTCGGCATCACCGACCTGTTCGGCGGCATCGAGCCGATCCCGGCGCTGGTCGGCGTGTTCGCGGTGGCCCAGGTGATGCGCGCCATGCTGACGCCCGAGCCGCCGCCGCTGCCGCGGCGCAAGTTCGGAAGCATCATGGCCGGCCAGTGGAAGCTGACGAGGAAATACCACTGGCAGATGACGCGCGGAAACATCGTCGGCATCATCATCGGCGTGCTGCCCGGCGCCGGCGCCGATATGGCTGCCTGGGTCTCCTACGCAATGTCGAAACGCTTCTCCAAGGAGCCGGAGAAATTCGGCACCGGCCATGTCGAGGGCCTGGTCGAGGCCGGCGCCAGCAACAACGCCAGCATCGCCTCGGGCTGGGTGCCCTCGCTGCTGTTCGGCATCCCCGGCGACACCATCGCCGCGATCGCGATCGGCGTGCTCTACATGAAGGGCCTCAACCCCGGCCCGACGCTGTTCACCGAGAAGGCGTCGAGCATGTATGCGATCTATCTGATGTTCATCATCGCGAACATTCTGATGATCCCGCTCGGCATCGCCATGATTCGCGTCGCCGCCTACATCCTGCTGGCGCCGCGTTCCACCGTGATGCCGATCATCATGCTGTGCTGCGCGGTCGGCTCGTTCGCGATCGGCAACAACATGTTCGGCGTCGTCACCGTCGCGGCCTTCGGCGTCATCGGCTATGTGATGGAGGCGAACGGCTATCCCGTGGCCGCGATGGTGCTCGGCATCGTCATGGGCACCATGGTCGAGCAGGCTTTCGTCACCTCGCTGATCAAGTCGGACGGCAGCATCCTGCCGTTCTTCGAGCGCCCGGTCGCGGCAATCCTCGCCGCCATGGCGATCGGCGCCCTGCTCTGGCCCGTGATGGTATGGGTCTGGCGCAAGGTGAAACCGGTCCAGACGGCGGCGGCAACATCCCGGTGATTCCAGGCGAGCGGCCCTCGCCTGCCCCGCCGGAGCGTTGTAAAGCAGGGCATGGTTGAGAAGAAATCTTCGCTGGACATCACATCCCTCGCCCGTGACTTGCGCGCCGGCAGTCGCGCGGCGCTGGCGCGGGCCATTACGCTCATTGAGAGCCGGCGCGGCGACCATCAGGCGCTGGCGCGCGAGCTGGTGCAGATGCTGCTGCCCGACACCGGCACGGCGGTTCGCGTCGGCATCACCGGCTCGCCCGGCGTCGGCAAATCCACCACCATCGATGCGCTCGGGACATATCTGATCGAACAGGGCAACAAGGTCGCGGTGCTCGCGGTCGATCCGTCCTCGGCGCGCAGCGGCGGCTCGATTCTTGGCGACAAGACGCGGATGGCGCGGCTGTCGGCATCCAACGACGCCTTCATCCGCCCCTCGCCGTCCTCGGGCACGCTCGGCGGCGTGGCCGCGAAAACACGCGAGGCCATGCTCTTGTGCGAGGCGGCCGGCTTCGACGTCGTGCTGGTGGAAACCGTCGGCATCGGCCAGTCCGAGACCGCCGTCTGCGACATGACCGATTTCTTTCTGGCACTCATGTTGCCGGGCGGCGGCGACGAGTTGCAAGGCATCAAGAAGGGCCTGGTCGAGCTCGCCGACATGATCGCGATCAACAAGGCCGACGGTGACAATCTCAAGCGCGCCAACATCACCGCCGCCGACTATCGCGGCGCGCTGCACATCCTGGCACCGCGCTCCGAGCATTGGCATCCGCCGGTCGAGACCTATTCGGCACTGACCGGCGACGGCATCGCAAAGATCTGGCAAAAAGTGCTGGATCACCGCAAGGCGATGAAGGCATCCGGCGAGTTCGCTGCACGCCGGCGCGAGCAGCAGGTGAAATGGATGTGGTCGATGCTGGAGCAGCGCATGCTGGCACGGCTGCGCAGCGAGGCATCGGTGCGGACCAAGGTCCGGAAGATCGAGGCCGAGGTGGCCGAAGGCCATCTCACACCAGCGCTCGCCGCCGAGCAGATTTTGGTGCTGCTGCAATGAGCTACAAGCTCCGCATCCTCCTCACCGGCTTCGGATCGTTTCCCGGCGCGCCCTATAATCCGACCCAGCCGCTGGTGGCGCGACTGACGCAGCTGCGCCGTCCGGCGCTCGATGATGTCGAGATGTCGAGCCACATCTTCCCGGTCACCTATGCCGCGGTCGACCGGCAGTTGCCGCAAGTGCTCGCAAAGGTGAAGCCGGATGCGCTGCTGATGTTCGGCCTCGCCGCACGTACGCCTTACCTGCGTATCGAGACTCGCGCGCGCAACGCCGTCACCATGCTGTGGCCGGACGCAGCCAACATCCGCTCGAGCAAACGCGGCATCGCCGCCAATGCGGACGCGATGACGTTCGGTCCGCACACGGCAAGGCTGCTGCGCGCCGCGCGCCTCACCGGTATCGATGCCCGGCCCTCGCGCGATGCCGGCGCCTATCTCTGCAACTATCTGAGCTGGCGCGCGATCGAGAATGTGAGGCCCGGCGGGCCGCAGCTTGCGGCGTTCATCCACATCCCCCTGCTCGCGCGCAGCGGCGCGGTGCGGCGCAAGGGTGCCCCGCGCATCACGCTGGAGGAGCTGGTGGATGCGGGCGAGGCGATGCTGATGGAGATAGTGGCGCTGGCGCGGAAGGCGCGGACCACGCCGGCCTCGTAGGGTGGGCAAAGGCGCGCCTGCGCCGTGCCCACCATGCATTCCGATCGCTGTGATCGATGGTGGGCACGCTGCGCTTTGCCCACCCTACAGCATCTCGCTTTGCGTAAACATTTAACCCTACCGCCAACAATCGCTCCGGCTCCGCCCGCCCTGCCCCATTTCTGCGCTACCTAGTCCATCGCGGACACCTCCCGCGTCCGCCGAAGGACGCGTCATGGACCTCAATCGCCGCCATCTCATCGGAGCTTCGACCGCCGGCATCGCCGGCGCGCTGGCCATGCCGGCCGACGCCGCGCGCGCGGCGCCACTGACATCCCTGCTTGGCCGCGATGCGACCCAATACGGCGTGCGGCCCGGCAGCAGCGAGGACCAGACGCGAGCACTCCAGCGCGCGATCGATGAGGCCGCGCGTGCGCAAATGCCGCTGGCCCTGCCGCCTGGAGTCTACCGCAGCGGGCTGTTGCGGCTGCCGAACGGGGCGCAACTGATCGGCGTACGCGGCGCAACGAAATTCGTCTTCACCGGCGGGGCCTCGGCGATCCAGAGCGACGGCTCGGATGCGATCGGCCTCACCGGCATCACCTTCGACGGCGGCGGCATCCCGCTGCCGACGCGGCGCGGATTGATCCACGTCCTCGGCGGGCGCGACGTCCGCATCGCCGATTGCGAGATCACGGGCTCCGGCGGCAGCGGCATTTGGCTCGAGCAGGTGTCCGGCGACATCTCCGGCAACACCTTCAACAACATCGCGGTGACGGCCGTGGTCTCGTTCGACGCCAGGGGGCTCAGCGTCTCGCGCAACACCATCACCGGCACGAATGACAACGGCATCGAGATCCTGCGCACCGCGATCGGCGACGACGGCACGCTGGTCGCCGACAACCGCATCGAGAACATCAAGGCCGGCCCCGGCGGCTCCGGCCAGTACGGCAACGCCATCAACGCCTTCCGCGCCGGCAATGTGATCGTGCGCGGCAACCGCATCAGGAACTGCGACTATTCCGCGGTGCGCGGCAACTCGGCCTCGAACATCCACATCACCGGCAACAGCGTCAGCGACGTGCGCGAGGTCGCGCTCTATTCGGAGTTTTCGTTCGAGGCCGCAGTGATCGCCAACAACACGGTCGATGGCGCCGCGGTCGGCGTCTCCGTCTGCAATTTCAACGAGGGCGGCCGCATCGCGGTGGTCCAGGGCAACATCATCCGCAACCTGATCCCGAAACGGCCGATCGGCACCGCGCCCGACGACGATGCCGGCGTCGGCATCTACGTCGAGGCGGATTCCTCCGTGACCGGCAACGTGATCGAGAACGCGCCGTCCTACGGCATCGTCGCCGGCTGGGGCAAATATCTGCGTGACGTCGCGATTACGGGCAACGTGATCCGCAAGGCGCAGGCCGGCGTCGGCGTCTCAGTCGTGCCAGGCGCCGGCATTGCGCTCGTCAACAACAACATGATCTCTGAGTCCCCTCGCGGCGCCGTGGTCGGGCTCGATCATGCACGCGCGGTGACGGCGGATCTGTCGGCGGACGGCGCCCAGCGCTTTGCGCACGTGGTGGTCGGCGGAAATGCGGTGCGGCGGTAGTCCCTCGCCTCCCGCTTCCAAACGTTAGAACGCGTTCCTGAGCAGCGGGTACTTCGCTTGGAGGCCGTCGAGGCTGAAGGTGAATTCGACGACGCGCTCGGGGGCCGCGACGATTTCGGCGGCGGGCGGGGCGAACTGAGGCAGGAGCGCCGCCATTGCGGCTGGCGTGGTCAGCGGTGCTCTCGCGGCAGGCGCAGTGAGCGGCGCCATCGCGGCAGGAGCGGCCAGCGGTGCC
>NZ_LGHM01000109.1 GCF_001908185.1 Bradyrhizobium sp. AS23.2 | reverse complement strand
CTACACCATCAATGTGAGGGACGACCGCTTGCCTTCCAACCAAGCCGCGCGACGCGCGCATCAAACAGCGCGGTAGCTAGCGCGGCTTGGTTGGAAGGCCTCAGGGAGCCCGTTACCCCATCTACGTGTCTCTCACTCGCTCTTGCCGCCCTTCAGCTTCGGCAGCGTCTCGACGATCGTCTGCTTGCCGTCGACGATCTCGGCGAGGAAGCTGGCGCGGTCGATGTCACCGTTCTGGTCCCAGCTTGCTTCCTTCAAGATGCCGGGAGCCTCGTCGGGCGTCAGCGTCAGGCCCTTCATGGCCTTGCTGTCGAACTTGCCGATTTTTTCGGTGACGTGTTTGACGAGATAGACGGCAGTGTAGCCCTTGATGCCGTTGTGGTCGGGCCAGTACTTGTAGCGCGCGCTGAACTTCTTGGCGAACTCCTGGATCGCCGGCACGGGTGCATCGGCGCTGAGGCCGACATGACCGCGCACGCCATTGGCGGCGGAACCAGCAAGCTCAACCACCTTCTGACTGAGCAGCGTCGTCTCGCCGAACAGCGGCGTCGACAGGCCCTGTCGCTTGGCCTCGATCAGGAAGCGGGCGCTCTCCTCCTCGTTGGTGTAAACGAAGACTGCGTCAGCCTTCGCGCCCTTGAGCTTGATGACGTCGGAGCCGAAATCAACCTGCCCCTGCTCGCCCTGCTTCAGCGTATCGAGCAGGATGCGGCTGTCGCTGCCGTAACCGGTATTGGTCGCGACGACGAGCGCATGCCTGACGTCGAAAGCGTCGAACACGCGGATGAGCTGCGCCGCGGGCGCGATCTCCTGCCCGCTCGGCCGGTATGGCGTATCGTCGGAGTAGGGAAAGCGGATGGGATCGATGGCATGGATGTGGCAATCGATCCTTGGGGACGCCGGCAGTGTCATGCCCAAACTCCCCGGCGTCCATATCAGAATGTCGCCTCAATCGCCTCGATCAGTTCGGGCGTCACGTCGCTTTCGGCGACGGGAAATTAGGTCAGAAATCCAGCCCTTTTGGGTGCCTTGCCCGACGTTCGGATCACCGCAATAATACTCACACTCATTCAAAGGTAATCCGCCAGGCAATTGCGTAACGCGCTCCTTTCGGTGGGAGAATTGCAATGCCCGTATTGGACATGCCGCACTGGTTGATGATTGCAGGCTCCGCGTTGGTATTGGGCGGGCTCATTGGCCTAGGAATTAGCCGAAACAAGCAAGTTGAGAGCGAACCCGTTCCGCTTCCGGGTGACCTGGCGGCATGGAAGGCCGAGGGATCAAAGACCTCGAGCTTTGCGGCCGCCCGGGATTCGCACAGGTAAGCACTGACTGGCTAGCGCCCGCGGCCAATTCTGCGGAGCAGACTCTGGAGAGCCAGATGGCCCTGCACTTTAGGCGCGTCGATACTCCGGTGAATGCGCTCGAAATCTGGATGGCGAGCAGCGGCGGATTTTCGTTTGTGATCAGCAACGAAAGCCGCACGGGTCCCGGCCTTCACGGGAAGCCCGGCCTGGTTGCCTCATGGCGGCCCGTCCAAGTGAACAAGTCCGCAATCAAACTTGGCGGCTCTCCTTTCAACACCTTCGCTGAAGCTAAGGAGGCGTGCGAGGCTCTTCTGGAAACATTCGAGCAGATGAACGCATTGCGAGCTTCGACGATCGCGCCCTCGCCGCAATGAGGAGTCACTTCTGCTTAGCCGGGGCACCGAATTCCGCGGTACCGGGATTGCGCTCGCGTCTTACATTCCGCTCAGGCCGCTATCGACCGCGAGGGTCTGCGCGGTGACATAGACGCTCTCCTCCGACAGGAAGAACAGCACGGCGTAGGCGATCTCGCACGCGGTCGCCTGGCGGCCGAAGGGGACGTGGCCCTTGCCCCGATTAGGGCGGCCGGCGCCGGCTTCGCGGCCATTCGGGGTGTCGACGAGGCCGGGATAGACGAGGTTGGCGCGAATACCGCGACGCGATCCGAGATGGGCGATGTCGCGCACGAGGCCGCCGAGCGCGGCTTTCGACGAGTCATACACCGCCATCTGCGAGCCGGCCTTCAGCGCGGCGATCGAGGAGATGAATACGATCGCGCCGCCATTGCCGAACTTCGGCATGGCCGCGCGGCAGCACAGCATCGGGCCGCGAACATTGACGTCGTAGACCCTGTTCCACTCCTCGGGGCTGACGGCGTCGAGCCCGACCTTGCCGAAGGTGCCGATGTTCAGCACCATGCCGTCGAGGCCGCCCATGGCGCGATGCGCCTCCTCGGTCATGCGCAGGACGTCGGCCTCTGACGTGACGTCGGCCGCGATCGCAAATGCCTCGCCGCCTTCATCCGTGATATCGTAGGGTCTGTCGTTTCGCCTGGACAAGTCACGCCGTTCCGGGACGGCCGATCCGTGGTAACATGCTTCGTCCTGTCCCAGAGTTCAGCGAGGCAAGCATGTCCGCGTCCGACAAGGTCTTCGCCGGTTCGGTTCCGAAACTCTACGACGAGTATCTCGTCCCGCTGATCTTCTCCGTCTATGCCGACGACATCGCCAGGCGCGTAGCAGCACTGTCTCCTTCGGTCCTGCTCGAGATCGCGGCAGGCACCGGCGCCGTCACGCGAGCCGTGGCGGCGTTGCTGCCACCACGCGTCCGCTATGTTGCGACCGACCTCAACGAGCCGATGCTCGCCGTCGCGATGCAGCGTCAGGGTGAAGACCCGCGCATCTCCTGGCGTCAGGCGGATGCGTTGGCCTTGCCCTTCGACGACGCCGCGTTCGACGTCGTCTGCTGCCAGTTCGGCGCCATGTTCTTTCCAGATCGGACCAAGGGCCACGCGGAGGCGAGGCGGGTCTTGAAGCCGAATGGCACTTACCTCTTCAGTGTCTGGGACCGTATCGAAGACAATGTGTTCGCGGATGACGCGACGGTCACGCTCGGCAAGATGTTTCCCGACGATCCGCCCCTCTTTATGGCGCGGACGCCGCACGGCTATCACGACAAGGCCGTCATCAAGGCAGATCTCGAACGCGCAGGCTTCACCGAAATATCAATCGAAACGCAATCCACAATGAGCCGCGCGCCGTCGGCGGAATACGTGGCGGTCGCGTACTGCCAGGGAACGCCGCTGCGCGGCGAGATCGAGGCCAGGGATGCGAGCAAGCTTCAGGCTGCGACGGACGCCGTCGCCGAATCGATCCGGATGCGCCACGGCTCCGGGCCTGTCGAAGCCAGGATTCAGGCCCTGGTGATCACGGCGCGCCCATAGTGGCGGGCCTCGACCTGACGCGCCGCGACCTGCGCCCTACTGCCAGAAGCCCCGCTGCATCGGCTGCGCCGGCTGATAATACTGATACTGGCCGCGCTGGCGCGGATTGACCGGCTGCGGGTACGGATTGCGCTGCTGGAAGAAGAAGAAGGAGCCATTGCCGCCATTGTCCCAGCTGTCGTCGCTCGCCACGGCCATCGGCGGCGCGGTCGGCCTGCGGGTGATGAAGCCGCCTTGCGGATGATTGCTCAGCACCGCGACGAACTCGGTCCGGTAGTTGGTCTCGCTGCTCAACGGCTCGTCCGAGATGATGATCGACGAGCGCGGCAATGCGGTCGGCGCGATGCGGTCGAGAACTTCCTGCGGGATGGTGATGCGGTCGAGTGCGCCCTTGGCGTCGTCGCCGTCGTCGATCGTGACCATGCTCCAGCGCAGGCCTGCATCGTTCCTCGCCATCGCCGTGAAAATGTGCGTACCGAGCGGCTGGTCGGGATTACGAATCGTGACGGGAACCTCGATGCTGGTGTCGAACACCTCGCCGCCGCCGTCCGGCGCCGGCTTGTGCGTGTTCCGCCGCACGTAGATCTTCTGCGTCGCGCGGCTGATGTAGACCGAGACCGGCTCAAGCGCGAGTTTTGCGTCGGTCGCGGCCTTCACGGCATCGGTCTTCTTGGCCGCAGCTACCTTGGCGGCCTCCTTGGTGGCGGCGATGGCGTCGCGCTTCGGCTGCGCGGCGGCCTTGGCGGCATCGAGCTGCGTCGCTGCGTCGGCCGCCTTGGCGGCGGCCTTCTGCTTCAGCTCCTCGGCCTTGGCCCGGGCCTCATCGGTCTTTGCGGCTGCGAGCGTCTTGTCGGAAAAAGCGAGTTCGGCATCGGCGCGGGTCTTCTGCTGTTCCAGCTTGCGCAGCGACGCCGGGAGCGAGGCGGCCTCCTTCGCGGCCACCGCGGCGGCCTTCTTGGCTTCGTCGGCAGCCTGGGTCGCCTCCTCGGCCTCGGCGGAAAGCTTGTCGGCACGGGCCGGCGCCGCCGCGATTGCTTCGCGCTTCGGCACGAACAGCGAAGGGTGGGAGAAGTCGACCGGGGCTGCATCGTTCGGCGAGATGATCACTCGCATCCCGATCTGTGTCTTGTCGAAAAGACCCTCGGCAAAGCCGAAGGGCATCCGCACGCAACCGTGCGAGGCGGCATAGCCGGGCAGCGGCCCGCCATGCAGCGCGATGCCATTCCAGGTGATGCGCTGCATGTTCGGCATCCAGGCATCGTCATACATGGTCGAATGGTGGTCCTTGTCCTTCTCGACGATGGCGAAGACGCCGGCCGGCGTCTCGCGCCCCGTGGTGCCGGTCGACACCGGCGCACGGAAAATCCAGCCGTCGGCGTCGTAGAAGGTGACCCGCTGGCTCTTGATCGACACGATCGCCATGATGGGCTCACCGGCCTCGCGCGGCGCCACCGCCTCGGCCGGCTGGCGCGCCTGCTTGGCCGCTTCGGCGCTTGCGGTCAGTGCCGTCAGGGAGACCACCGCCGCGAGCGCGACAACTCCGGGGCGCCGCCAACGCCGCATCGCCGTGGTGGATTGCGCCGTCGTCATCAGGTCTTTCATGCCATTCCCCGGTCCAGCACCAGTCCGCGCCTTCAGTCGGTCAGATTGCGATCTTTGGATTAAGAAATCGCAGCCACCTTACGTTCCCTATTGGGCGATTTTCGGCACGTTCCGGCAGGCAATCTCTCATATACGACGGCCCGCGCAGGCGGAAGGTGGCCCAGCGCCGGGGCTGGTCCGAGGCTGGCGGCGCATAGCTGCGGCAGAATGTCCGGTTAGTGGGTCTGACGCCCGATCAGGCGCGTCATTGCAGCGCCGAACGCGCCGAACAGCGCAAAGGCCATGAGTGGCAGCGCGCGCGAGGCGGCCTGCCCGAGCGGTTCATGCTCCCTGACCACCAGCACAAGGAACACCGCGACGCTGAGAAGCACGCAGATAAAGGCTGCAGCGACACACAGCTTGCGCAACACGAAGGCAAGATCGGCCGTGGTCATGATCTGATCCGGGCGTTGACGAACGGAGCCCATGCTAGGCGCCCCGGCGCAGCAGAATGTGACCGGCATCACAGAGAATGACGTCACGCGCCCGTCATGTGGACGTCGCCCGAATGAGCGCGGTCCGCAATTTCGGTTCCTGAACGGCGCTACGACGGGACACCCACCGCCTTGCTGTCGACAGCCGCCTGGATTTCCGCCTCGCTCAGGCCGGCCTCGCGCAGCACCTCGCGCGAATGCTCACCGAGGCGCGGCGCCATACGGTGGATGCCCGCCGGGCTTTCGGAGAATTTCGTTGCGGGACGCGCCTGCCGAATGCGTCCTTCCGAGGGATGATCGATATCGGCAAACAACCCGACGGCGGCAAGATGCGGCTGCTCGCCGATCTCGGTCAGTCGGGCGAAGGCCGTGTGCGGCACGTCCAGCCGCAGCAATAACTCCTCCCACTCCGCCGTGGTGCGGGTCGGTCCAATCTCGCTCATGCGGTCGTAGATCCGGTCGATGTTCTGCGAGCGCAGCACAGGATCGCGCACGCCGAGTTCCTCGATCAGTTCGGCGCGGCCGACGGCTTCGAAGAAGGCGCACCAATTGTCCCCGGAATAAGGCAGCATCGTCAGCCAGCCGTCCTTCGTCTGCACCGGGCGTCGTTCTTTCATCCGCTTGTAGCCGGTCGGGCCGATCGGCGGATCGAATGCGTGCCCACCCAGCATCTCGATGCTGTTGAAGCCGGCGATTGTCTCCAGCATCGGCACTTCGACCATCTGGCCTTGCCCGGTGCGCTCGCGCCGGAACAAGGCAGCTGACACCGCGCCGACCATTGCCAGCGCACAGATCTTGTCACCGACGAGGCTCGGGATGAATTCCGGCTCCTCGTCCGATCCGATCGATGAGGCCAATCCCGAAGCCGCCTGGATGATCTCGTCGAAGGCAGGCCGCGCCGCCCACGGTCCGTCCTGGCCGAAGCCGGTCGCCGCAGCGTAAATCAGACGCGGATTGAGCTTCGAGCAGGCGTCATAGCCGAAGCCGAGCCGCGCCATCGCCGCCGGCCGCACATTGGTGACGAGCGCATCGACTGTCGGGATCAACCGCGCCAGCGCGGCCTTGCCGTCCGGATGCTTCAGATCGAGCGCGAGGCTGCGCTTGTTGCGATTGACCGCCATGAACTGACCGCTCATGCCGCGGTTTCGGAACACGCCCGTGTAGCGCCAGGTATCGCCCGCGGGCGGCTCGACCTTGATGACATCGGCGCCCCAGTCGCCGAGCATTTGCGCGGCATAGGGACCGAATAGCACGCTCGTCAGATCAAGAACGCGAATGCCGCTGAGGGGACCGGTCGGTGTCATCATCTCTTCACTGGGGCTGGAGGAAGCGATCACTGCGGGGCAAGGCACTCGACAAGACTAGCGGGCAAGGCCGGCGCCCTGCCCGCCCGTCACGATGCGTCGATACTATTCGCCGATAACGTCGCCGAACAGCTCCCAGGATTTTCCGTTGAAGCGCGCCATCTGCAACTGACGGATCGGCGTGACCTGCTCGGCCGAGGTGTTGAGCTTGATGCCCGGCAGCAGCATCGGCAGCTCGACGTCCTTGAACGACTGCGTCTGCTTCATCAGGTTCGCGCGCGTGAGGTCATTGCCGGCGCGCTGCAGCACCAGCTCCATCATCTGCGCCATGGTATAGCCGGTGACATTGAAGATGTCGGCCGGATCCGCGCCCGAATTGTAGGTCTTCATCCACTCGCGCCAGGCTTTCATGCCGGGATCATCGGCCCAGCGCGGATCGCCGGGATCCTTCTGGAACGCGCCAGTAACAATGCCGACGGCGTTGTCGAGACCGGCCGGCGTCAGCACGGAGCCGACGGAATTGGAGACGGCCGGAAGGATGATCTGCGGCTTCCAGCCGAGCTCGGCGACCTTCTTGATCGCCTGCGCCGCGAATTTCGGCGTGCACTCGTTGAACAGAACGTCGGCGCCGGCCGCCTTGAACTTGACGATCTGGGAGTCGACGGTCGGGTCCGTCGTCTCGTACACGGCTTCCGACACGATCTGGTTGACGTGCTCGCCGAGCCCTTCCTTGAAGCCTGCGAGATAGTCGCGCCCGGGATCCTCGTTCGGCGTGATGACGGCGATCTTGGCGTCGGGCTTGTTCGCCAGAATCCATTTGGCGTAGATCCGCCCCTCGGTCCTGTAGGTCGGCTGCGAACCGGTGGTCCAGGGGAAATGCTGCGGATCGTTCCAGCGGCTGGCTCCGCTCGACGGGAACAGCTGCGGGATCTTCTTGGCATTGAGATATTTCTGCGCCGCGATGTTCGGGCCGGTCCCGAGCATCGAGAACATCGCCAAGACCTCGTCGCTCTCGGCCAGGCGCCGCACCTGCTCGACCGTCTTCGACGGCGAATAGCCGTCGTCCATGCTGAGGAGTTCGATCTTGCGGCCGTTGATGCCGCCCTTGTCGTTGAGCATCTTGAAATAGCCGACTTCGGCGCGACCGATCGCCGAATAGGCCGAGGCCGGCCCCGAATACGGCATGGTCTGCCCGAGCTTGATCGTCGTGTCGGTCGCGCCCGTATCGTAGTTTCCGGCGATAGCGGCCGAAGCAGCCCCCAAGACCCCGAATGAGACTGCGAACAGAGCGACAGCTCCGCGAACCAGTCCGCGTTTATTTCCCGGCATGCTCGGCATCTCCTTCACAGGCAAAGTCGCATCGACGCGCGCGCTCACAGGCCGCCGTCGGCGTCCTCCACTGTCTTCTTGGTTATCGTCAGCCGCATCGATCACGATGTCGGCGGCCGGGACGATACCCCGATTACAAAGCGTGAGATGTAGCGGAGAATTCAGATGCGTATGCGCATCTTGCAGCCGTTCTATTTTGCGCGTTCGTCACACGGAATGTGAGCGTCACACCTCGAGCCACTCCTGGCGCACGGCGGCATTCGCCTTGAGCTCGTCCGGCGTGCCTTCGAACACGACGCGGCCGTGGCCCATGATGTAGACGCGCTTCGAGATCCGCATCGCGATCGACAGCTTCTGCTCGACCAGCAGAATGGCGACACCTGCCTCTGCGATACGCGCGATGAGATCGCCAACCTGCTGCACGATCAGCGGCGCGAGACCTTCGGTCGGCTCGTCGATCATGATGAGATCGGGATCGCCCATCAGCGTCCGGCACGTCGTGAGCATCTGCTTCTCGCCGCCGGACAGCACGCCCGCGGGCGTGTCGGCGCGGGCGGCAAGATTGGGGAACATGTCGAGCATGTCCTGGAGCCGCCATTTGCCGGGACGGCGCGTATCCTTGATCCCGAGCACAAGGTTCTGACGAACCGTCAGGCTCGGAAAGATGTCGCGATGCTCGGGAACATAGCCGAGGCCGAGGCGCGCGATCTTGTAGCTGGGAAGACCGGCGATGTCCTTGCCCTTGAAGCGGATCGTGCCTTGCGGCGCGACCTCGCCCATGATCGCCTTGACCGTGGTGGAGCGACCGACGCCATTGCGGCCGAGCAGGCTCACGACCTCGCCTGCGGCGACATCGAGGTCGACGCCCTGGAGAATGTGGCTCTTGCCGTAATAGGCGTGGAGATCCCTGACCTCGAGCATCAGTGCGCTTCCTCGCCGAGATAGGCTTCCTTGACCTTTGGATCACGCCGGATTTCTTCCGGCGTGCCCGATGCGATGATGTGGCCGTAGACCAGCACCGAGATGCGGTCGGCAAGGCCAAACACGACGCTCATGTCGTGCTCGACGATCACCAGGGTCTTTCCGTCGGTCAATCGCCGGATCAACGACACCGCGCGTTCGGTTTCAGCGTGGCTCATGCCTGCAGTCGGCTCGTCGAGCATGACAACCGTGGCGCCGCTCGCGATGGTGATGCCGATCTCCAGCTCGCGCTGTTCGGCGTAGGTGAGCAGGCCGGCCGGGACGTCGCGCCGGTGCGTGAGATGGATATCATCCAGGATCTGGGCCGTGCGCTCGCGCACTTCAGGCAGACTGTCGACGTTCTTCCAGAAGGCGTAGCGGTGCCCGGTCGCCCACAGCACGGCGCAACGGACGTTCTCCCAGACCGTCATGCGCGCAAACACGTTGGTCACCTGGAACGAGCGCGACAGGCCGCGCCGGTTGATCTCGAACGGCCGCAGGCCGGAGATCAAATCGCCGTTCAGCTTCACCTCGCCCGAAGTCGGCTTGATGTGGCCGCTGATCAAATTGAACGTCGTGGACTTGCCGGCGCCGTTCGGACCGATGATGGCGTGCCGCTCACCTTTCGCGACGCTGAGATTCAGATCGCGGATGATGCTGACATTGCCAAAGCGCTTTTCGACAGCGCGGACTTCGATCGCCGCGGTCATGCCAGATACCCCCGGTCACGGGCGACCGTCGCCGCCCTGTCCCAGGCGTCCGCGATCCGCTGCCAGGTCAATCGCGCGACAAAGAACCCGCCGACCAGCAGAACCGCAGCGGCGATCCATGTCACCGGCGATGTCGGATTGAAGGCGATGCCGAACAGGTTGATGGGGTCGCCGCCGGAATAACGCGCGATGGTCTCGATGGTCAGGATGACGCCGCAGGCGAGCGCCACGGTTGGCACGATGGCGACGAGATAGGACGGGATCACGGTCCACAGCGTCCCGGCGCGAACCAGTGGCCGGTGCATCATCAACAGGCCGGCGATGCCGCCGGGCGCGAACATCACGATGCCGATGAAGATGATGCCGAAATAGAGCTGCCAGACGCTGGTGACGTTGGTCAGCCCAAGTTGCAGGTAGGTCACCAGGATCGCGCCGAGGATCGGACCGAAGAAATAGGCGGTGCCGCCGATGAAGGTCGCGAACAGCACCAGGCCTGACTGGATCGCGCCAAGATAAGCGGAGTTTGCGATCTCGAAATTGATCGCAGCGAGGCTACCGGCAACGCCGGCAAAAAATCCGGCAAAGCAGAATGCGAGGTAGCGAACGACGTGAGGATCGTAGCCGATGAACTGGACGCGTTCGGGATTGTCGCGGACTGCGTTGCAGATCCGCCCCAGCGGGGTTCGCGTCAATGCGTACATCGCGATCGCCGACAGCACCAGCCAAAACGCGATCAGGTAGTAGACCTGGAGCTGCGGCCCGAACGACCAGCCGAGCATCTTCGGCAAGGCCGTACGGTCGGTTGTGATGCCGGCTTCGCCGCCGAACACCGAGCGCAGGATCAGCGAGGACGACGCCACCAGCTCGCCGATGCCGAGCGAGATCATCGCGAACACCGTGCCGGCACGCTTGGTCATCACCCAGCCGATGATGATTGCGAAGACGAGGCCACCGAGCCCGCCGAACAGCGGGATGAACGGAAGCGGGATCGGCCATCCGTGTGACACCACCGCGTTCATCATGTGACAGGCGGCGAAGCCGCCAAGTCCGTAGTGCACGGCATGACCGAACGACAGCAGGCCGGTCTGGCCGAGCAGGATGTTGTAGGACAGCGCGAAGACGATCGCGATGCCGATCAGGCTGAAGGATGTCAGCGAGCCGCCCGACGAGAAGACCAGCGGAAGGACGACCAGCGCGGCGATACCGATCAGCCAGACGCCGTAGAAGCGCAAGCCATCGCCAGCGGGCTTCGCCGGGGCAATCGAGGTCGAAGTCATAGCCGGTTTCATGACTCGCGCGTCCCCATCAGGCCCATGGGGCGTACGATCAGAATGACCACGAGCAGAAGATAAGGCACGATCGGTGCGACCTGCGCGATCGTGACGTTCCAGACGTCGGTGAGGACGGACGGTCCCGCCGACGGATCGAGCGGGCCAAATGCGCTCGCGAGCGAGCCGTTCAGCGCCACTGCAAAGGTCTGCACCAGGCCGATAACCAGCGAGGCGACGAAGGCGCCGGGCAGGGAGCCAAGGCCACCGAACACGATGACCACGAACAGGATCGGCCCGAGCGAAGCGGCCATATCGGACTGCGTCACCAAAGCGGGGCCGGCAATGACGCCGGCAAGACCGGCCAGCGCGCTGCCGACGCCGAACACCACCATGAACACGCGGCCGACATTGTGGCCGAGATGCCCGACCATGTGGGGATGGGTCAGCGCCGCCTGCACGATGAGACCGACGCGAGTGCGCTTCAGCACTACCAGCAGCGCTATGAAGATAACGACCGACACGACCAGCATGAAGATCTTGTAGGCGGGATAGTTGGTCGAGAAGACTGTGAAGGCCGGGAAGTCGAGCAGCGTCGGCACGCGGTAGTCGACCGGGCTCTTGCCCCAGATCATCGACACGATTTCTTCGATCGCAAAAGCCAAACCAAAGGTCAGCAGCAACTCCGCGACATGGCCGTGCTTGTGGGTGTTGCGCAGACCGTAGCGCTCCACCGCCATGCCGATGGCGCCCACCAGTAGCGGCGCGAGCACCAGCGCCGGCCAGAAGCCGATCCACTTCGTGAGCTGGAAACCGAAGAACGCGCCGAGCATGTAGAAGCTGGCGTGGGCGAAGTTGAGCACGCCCATCATGCTGAAGATGACGGTGAGCCCGCTCGACAGCAGGAAGAGCAGCATGCCGAACAGCACGCCGTTCAGGGTCGAAATGACAATGAGTTCAAGCACAGCGCACTCATCTCTATCCGGGGCCTGATGGCCCCGGCGAACATCGCCCAATCAAACGCATTCCGGCCGCCGCCCTCCCGCGGTCAATGGTGGCCGCGGGCGGGCGACGTGTTTCGTGATTACGGCCGCACCATCTTGCAGGTCGTGGAGACCATGGCCTGCGGCGTATCGACCTTGGAGACCAGATGCCAGCCCCAACCGGTGTTCTCCTCGTCGAATGGCTCGTTCGCGGCGAGCTTGCCGAAGGAGGAGATGTAGATCGGCTGGAAGAACTGGTGGTCGTCCTTGCGCATCAAGCCCTGGCCGCCGTCGAGAACCTCGAACTTCAGGTCCTCGAGCGCCGCCGCGACCTTCACGGGATCAATCGAGTTGGCCTTCTCGGCCGCCGCCTTGAACATGCGCATCTCGTTGACCGCGCGCGGATACCAGAGCGACAGGTTCACCTTGGCGCGGAAGGCCTTCTCGAAGTCCATCGCGGCCTGGTTGCCCGAATTGGCGAAGCCTTCGGTGATCTGGAAGACCTGGTGGTCGAGACCGGTCTGCTTGATCGCGGTCGGACCGCCGGCGCCGCCGGCATAATAGGTGTACCAGTTGACCTTCAGACCGGCATCGGCAGCGGCCTTGAGCAGCAGCGCGATGTCCTGGCCCCAATTGCCGGTGACGACGCTGTCCGCGCCGGACGCCTTGATCTTGGCGATGTAGGGCGAGAAGTCAGTGACCTTCAGCAGCGGATGCAGCTCGTCGCCGACGATCTGGATGTCAGGACGCTTCGCACCCAGCATCTTGCGCGCATCGGTGCGCACCGACTGGCCGAACGAATAGTCCTGGTTGATCAGGTACACCTTTTTGATCGACGGGGTGTCCTTCATGTAGTTGGTGAGCGCTTCCATCTTGATGTCGGAGCTGGCGTCCCAGCGGAAATGCCAGTAGCTGCACTTCTCGTTGGTCAGGCTCGGATCGACCGCGGCGTAGTTGAAGTACAGGACTTCCTTGCCGGGATTGCGCGTGTTGTTCTTGGTGACGAAATCCAAGAGCGCCGCGCCGACGGACGAGCCGTTGCCCTGCGTGATGTAGTGGACCCCGGCGTCGATCGCCTTCTGGGCCTGCACCAGGCTCTCTTGCGGATTGGTCTTGTTGTCTAGGGGAACGATCTCGACCTTGTGACCTAGGATGCCGCCCTTGGCGTTGAGCTCGTCGGCCAGATACTGGAACGTCTTCAGACCGCCCTCGCCGACACTGGCGCCGCCACCGGAGAGCGGATCGATGTAACCGATCTTGAGGGTGTCCTCGGCCGACGCCGCATGACCGAGCATCGGGGCAATCACGGCAATGGCCAAAGTAAGCTTGCGCATTATTTCGTTTCCTCGCTGACTATCGACTTTAGTCGATGGGCATTTTGCGCATATTGCCGCGCAATTCAGGCCCCTAATGAGCAGAACGAACTTTGATTATCAAGCTCAACAGGGCATGGCTCGGACTACCGCCATGAAATCTGAAGGCGGCGGCCCGTCTGTTCCGCACACTTTCCGTAGCGTGAAATAGAACGCAAGCGGAACCGCACGCATCGCGTTTTGCTCTGGACTACGATGGTAGGGGCGGCGCGGCGGCGCTTCGTCAGCCCGGCCTTATACGCCCAGCGGCTTCCGGTTGAACGTCCGCAGGACGCGCAGCGACAAGGTCCGCACATTCGCGACGTTGAGGAGCCACGCCGCGGCGGCGTAGACAGCGCCGCCTGCGAGACTGACGATGATCAGCGCAACGAGGCCGGTGCCGTTGACTTGCGATCGCGCAGCCAGGATCGCAGCCGCCATCGCTGCGGCCGAGGCGGCAACACCGGCGAGGCGGTTGAAGTCGAACGGCACGGGATGGGCGCGGCGCATCAGGACGATGGCGACGAGGAAGCCGATCGCCTCGGTCGCGACCGTCGCCAGCGCCGCACCGTAAAGGCCGTGGCTTGCGACCAGCGCGAACATCAGCGCCACGCTCAGGACGAGCGTGAGGAACGACTGCGCGGCCAGCATGAAGGGCCGCTCGGCGAGCTGAAAGCTGAGTTGTACGTAGAACTGGTTGGCGATGCCGAAAAAGCGGGCGACCACCAGGGTCGGCAGCAGCGCCGACACGCCGGCGCGGAAGTCCACACCGACCAGGGTGCCGGCGACCTGGTCCGCCGCAAGCGCAAGCCAGACCGCGACGGGCGCTACGGTGACGAGCAGTAGTTCGAAGCTTTCGGTCAACCGCTCCCGCGTCAATGCCGTGTTCTTCTCCGGCAGTGTCCGGAATACAAGGGGCACCGTCGCCGAGGCAACGCTCGCTGCGATCATGACCATGAACTGACGCGGCAGATCGGCGACGACGCCGAAAATGCCGGCCGCGTCCTTGCCGAGCAGCCAGGCGACGATAAGCCTGTCGCAGGCCGAGTAGAGCGCAACGGAAAGTCCGGCCAGCGTCAGCGGCAGGCCATAGCGCGCCAGCTGCACGAATTGGCTGCGCTGAAAGCGCGCGATCCTGGTGCGGTCACCGACCAGATTGAGGATGATGCCGGTCAGCGAGCCCAGACCGAACGCCGCGAGCAGACCCATGCCGCCCCAGCCGAGCCATATGCCGAGCAGGCCGAAGCCAACGCTCGACAAACTGCGCACGATCGCGATGGCAGCGAAGCGGTAGGGCCGCAGCTTGGCGCGTTCGAACTCCTGGCCGACATCGACCGCATTGGCCATGATCGCGACGAACGTGCTGGCAAGCAGCAGCTCGACGCTGACGTCGTTGCGAAACAGGACAACCAGCGGGGCCGTGGCACAGAGGACGGCGACCGTGAGCGCGAAGGCGACCATCGCCGTGCCGCGAAAATCCACCTCCGCCGACATCGCCTGATAGCGCGACACTGCTAGCTTGATCCAGGCGAAGAACACCGCACCCAGGATGCCGGCAATGCTGAGGCCGACGACATAGACGCCATACTCCGCCGGCGTCAGCAGCCTTGTGTAGGCCGTGACCGCGAAGAAGCCCACCGCCGCAGGCAGGATGTAGGCCATGAGGTAAATCGAGAAATGGCGGTTCAGCATGCGAGCACGGGGCCGGTGGCGGTCTTACGGTTTGGGCGGCCGCTCATCAGTCGGCCATTAATCAGTTGGTCATTGCGTGGCTATCGGACTGCGGCGCAGCATCCTCGAAGATAGTCACATAAGTCTGCAGATCGGACGGCGAATGGCGCGGAGAAGGCGGTTTCACGCGTTAGCGTTAAATTTGCCCTACACCGACGAAGCTATCGGGCAAGGGTTAACCCAACCGTCGGAAAGCACGGCGTCGCACGGCGCCGCTTGGTACGATCACGCGTTGGTTCCGGAAGGAATGCCGCCACGTGACCAGGCTCGACAGACGCGAATTTCTCCTTGGCAGCGCCGCGACGCTCGCGGCAGGCGTACCTGCGTCCGCAACGCCACCGTCACGATTTGCTCAGCGCCGTCCCGGCTATGGTGCTGCGACCAACCTCTGGAACCTGCAAGCCGATCCAAGGTTCGGCGAAGCCATCAGCACCTATTGCACCCAGGTGGTACCGGAGGTCGAGCTGAAATGGCCCATGCTGCGGCCGGACGCGCACACATTCGCTTTCGAACGCGCCGACGCGATCCTGGATTTTGCCCGGCAGAACGACCTGGCGATGCGCGGGCATGCGCTCGCGTGGTATCATGACATTCCGGACTGGACCAGGCAGATCAAGGACGCGAAAAGCGTCGAGCGTGCGTTCGTCGATCACATCGCGACCGTCGTCTCCTATTACAAGGACAAGCTGACGTCGTGGGACGTCGTCAACGAGCCGATCCCGGACAATCCGAAGGGAATCACCGACAGGCGGGATTCGTTCTGGTCGCAGAATCTGGGCAACCGCTGGATCCCCCTGGCCTTCCGAACAGCGGCTGCGGCGGATCCATTCGTGAAGCTCGCGATCAACGAGTACGACATCGAACAGGTCAAGGACTCGTTCATCGCCAAGCGCGCCGCCTTCCGCAACCTCATCATGGACCTGCTCGACCAGGGCGTTCCGCTCCACGCCGTGGGACTTCAGTCGCATCTGCATGCCGAGCTCGAGATCGACACGCACGGGCTGGCCGAATTCGTCACCGAGCTCCGCTCCTGGGGTCTGGACGTACTCGTCACCGAGCTCGACGTCGACGATCAGAAGCTGACAGGCGATCCGGCCCAGCGCGACGCCATCGTCGCCAAGCGCGTCGATGATCTCTTGACCGCGATCTCGACCAGCGGCCCGGTACGCTCGATCCTGACCTGGGGCATCTCGGATCGCCATAGCTGGATCAACAGCACCTTCGCCCGCAAGGACAAGCAGCCAAACCGCCCCTTGCCGCTCGACAGCGAGTTCAGGCCAAAGCCCTTCATGGACGTCATTACCAGGTTCACGAAGGACGTTTGACGAAAACAAGCACGAGAGCCATTTCCGTTCCGATGGAATCGGAACGGGGCAAGATTCTTGTTTTGACGCGTTTTCGTTACGCAAACCGGTCTCCAGTTCGCTCGAAAACGCTCTAACCATCCGACGGCAGTCCTTGCTCGATTCCGCGAAAGCGCAGCGGCGCAAGTGCAGAGGCGCGCTGCCACCAGTCGGCAACGCGGTCGTCCAGCGCGGTCGTGCCGCGTCCCTGGCCGGGAAAGATCCGGATCTGCTGAACGGCTTCGGCCTGGAAGCCCCTGCCCTTGCGCGCAATCTTGATAACCGCACCTTCACGATCCCGCTGGGTCAGCGGCACCAAAAGACGACCATGCGGGCGGAGCGACTGAAGCCAGCGCGGATGCGGATGCGGGAAGCCGGCATGCACGATGATCACGTCGGCGGGCTCGCCGATATCTTCACATCCGTCACCGCGGACGACCGCGACGTTGCGATAGGCGCGAAGGTAGTTCGCTGCGCGAGCCGCGAGCCGCTCGTCGCATTCGATTGCGCGCACCCTGCCCTTGGGGCCTACGATCTTCGACAGCACCGCCGAGAAATAGCCGAGCCCGCAGCCGATCTGAACCACACGATCCTTCTCCCCGACGTCGAGCACATCGATGAACTGCGCCCAAAGGCTCGGTAGCCCGGTGTCGAGCTTGCGCCGCGCGTCGATCGCGACCAGCACATTGTCGTAGAGATGAACGGGATCGGCGTCGGGTGTGAGCCGGTAGCTGCGCGCAGCCTCGCTCTTGATGCGCCAGGGTCCCCTCGCCAGAAAATCCTCGCGCGGGACGGCAGCGAGCGCTTCGAGCAGGTGCGGCGAGGAAATCCGCTCGCGTTTCGCAATCAACTCGACGTATTGCGCACGCGCGGCAGCAAGGTCGCTCATTTCACGGCATGGGCCTGTACACGGACGGGCGCGTCCCCTCCGAGCTCGTTGACCAGCTGCATCGCCTGCTTCAGGTCCGGCGTGAGGAAACCCTCGTCGAACTTGCCGACGATCGGCACGAGCAGGAGGCTGGCGTGCTCGCGCTTGCCAGCCTCGTGCGACAGGCGCGCGAGGCTGACGGCGGTGCGCAACTCCCAGGACAGTGCGCCCTGCTTGCGGGCGACCTCCAGCGACAGACAGAACAGATCCTCGGCCTCTTGCACCGATCCCGGGTCGCCGCCCGATAGCGTGATCTCGCCTTGCAGGCGGTAGACCTCGGCAAGGTAGGAGTGATCGCCGGTTCGTCTGGCGGTTGCGAGCGCGCCGTCGAGCGCGCGCAAGGCCGCATCGCGCATCCCGACCTTGGCATAGGCTTCCGCGAGCAGGCAGCGGAACCAGCAGCCGGCAAGCCAGGAATCCATCGCCTCGTATTCGTCGAGGCCAAGGCGCATCTGGCTCAGACCTTCATCGGCCTCGCCGAGCTGGGCCAGCGCCCAGCCGCGCAGGATCGCTGCCTGCTGCTTCCAGTGCAGGAAATTGTGCTCGGTGGCGATGATCATGGCGCGGTTGGCGTGATCGCGCGTGCCCTCGACGTCACGCAGATGCTGGCAGAGATAGGCGCCGAACACGAGCGCGAAGGCCAGCGTGAAGGGGTGGCGGATCTTCTCGGCATTCGCGATCGCCTGCTCACTATGCTGACGCGCCGCGTCGGGCCGACCAAGGAACCACAGGAGGTAGCCGAGATAGGACAGCGAGACGACGCCGGGATCGGTGCCATGGCGCTCCATCAGATCGGAGTGCAGGTCGGGACTGTAGAGGTTGATGCAGCGATGCAAATGATGCTGCGCGGCGGCAAAGCGGCCGCGATAAAGCATGGTCATTGCGATCGAGCGGTGCGCCTCGATCAGATAGCCGGTCTGCTGCGCCGGCTGCGTCCGCTCGTTCAGCCGCTCGCGCTTGGCGAACTTCAACAGCTCGACGCTGAGATCGTGCGCGCGGGTGAGATCGGCGCGAATGAAATGACACACCCACAGCCCGCGAGTGGCGGCGAAGGCCTTCTCGTCGTCATTGAGCTGCTGACCGAGCTCGAGCGCGCGGATGTAGTTCTCCTCGACCTCCTGTACCGCGTAGCCCTTGGCGGCGATCAGCGCATTGCCGAGCGCAATGCGCAACTCGAGCTCCATCTCGTCGGCACCTTGCATGCGCGCATGGGCCTGGACGACACCGAGGCCCCGACGCAGATGGCCGATCGCCTCGAGATTGGCGCTGCTCCTGGCCGCCCGCTTGCCGGCCTTGAGCCAGAAACTTGCGGCGCCCTCGCTCTGGCCGGATTCGGTCAGATGGTGGGCGAGCAGCTCCGGCTCGCGCTCGGTCTTCTCCGGATACATCTCGCCAAGCACCTGCGCGATGCGCGCATGCAGCTTGCGCCGCTCGCTGTGCAACAGGCTCGCATGTGCGGCGTTCTGGATCATCACGTGCTTGAAGGAGTAGAGCGCATCCGGCGGATGACCGCGGCGCATGATCAGTCCCGCTTCCTCCAGATGATTGAGCGCGGCCTCGATCTGCTCCGCCGGCGTGTTGGCGACCGCGTGCAGCGTCTCGTAGGAGAACTCGCGGCCGATGGTGGCGCCGATCTGCGCGATCCGCTTGAACGGCCCCATCCGGTCCAGCCGGGCCATCAGCGAGTCCGTCAGGGTCGCCGGGATCGCGAGCTGCCGCCAGGGGCCCGACAGCACGTAGCGCCCGTGACGCTCGGTCAGGAGGTTGGATTCGAGAACGGTCTTGGTGAGCTCTTCCAGGAACAGCGGCACGCCGTCGGTCTTGACGATGATCTCCTCGACGACCTCCTTGGGCAGCTCCCTCCCGGCGACGCGCTCGACGAGCGTCGTGCGCAACTGGCGGCTCAGGCGGTTCAGCACCAAGGTCGTGATGTGCGAATGCGCGCTCCAGCTCGGCTGGAATTCGGAGCGCGCGGTGATGATGAGCAGGACCGGCCGGCTCTGCACCCGGTCGACCAGGAGGTCGATCACCTCACGGGAGGTCGGGTCGATCCAGTGCAAATCCTCGAACGCGATCACCAGCGGCATCTCGCGCGCGAGGCCGAGAAAATGATTGACCAGCGCCGAGACCGTCGCGTCCTTTTGCTGCTGCGGCGACAGCTCGAGCGGCGGATAGCGGTCTCCGGTCGGAATCGACAACAGCGCGGCAAATAGCGGCGCGACCTGTTCGATGTCGCCATGGGCGGCGGAGATCGCGTTCTCCAGGCTCACCAACGACGCCGCGGATGGGTCCTCGCGGTCGAGGCCAAGGGAGAACCTGAGCTGCTCGGCGAATGGATAGAACGCCGTGGAGGTGTGATAGGGCGAGCACTGGAACGAGACCTGTCCGTGCCGGTCGCCCGCGATCCGCTCGAAGATTTCCTGGATGATGCGCGACTTGCCGATGCCAGGCTCGCCGAACTTGACCACGACCTGGCCGTCGCCGTCTTTGCTCTGCTGCCAGCGCCCCATCAACAGCGCGATCTCCTCCTCGCGGTTGACGAGCGGGGTCAGCCGCGAGCCCATGGCGGCGGCGAAGCGGGTTTCGACCCGCGAGGCGCGCACCACATGCCAGGCCTGAGCCTTCTCCGAGATGCCCTTCAACGCGTGGGCGCCGAGATTGCGGTAGTCGAACTTTCCCTTCAGCAGCGACTGGGTCGAGGCGGAGATCACGACGCCGTTGGGCGGCGCCAGGCCTTGCAGGCGTGCAGCAAGATTGACGGTTTCCCCGACCGCGGAGTCGCGCTCTTCGGTGCCTTGCCCCACGAGGTCGCCGACCACGACGAGGCCGGTCGCGATCCCGATGCGGACGGCGGGCCGCGCGGCTGAGCGCACCGCGCGGCTCGATCGCGCGGGCGGTCGACAGCACCCGCAGGATCTCGAGCCCGGCGCGCACCGCGCGCTCGGCATCGTCCTCATGCGCGGTCGGATAGCCGAAATAGACCAGAATGCCATCGCCGACGAAGCGGGCGGCAAAACCTTCGTAATGCTTCACAACGCGGACGCAGGTTTCGCGGAAGCTCGCGATCATGTCGCGCACATCCTCCGGGTCGAACTGCGCCGAGAGCGAGGTGGAGTCCACCATGTCACAAAACATGGTGGTGAGCTGACGCCGCTCGGCGCCGACCTCCGTCCGGGCTTGCGGGCGAGCCGCCGCGTCGGGCTTCTCAGCGGTCTCGGCCTGGAACAGCGCGGTCATGGCCCGCTGGAGCCGCTTGCGATCGCCCAGCGGCAATCCGAGCTCGACCAGATCGGACTCGGTCAGATCTCCCATGACATCGAGATCGAGACGGTGCTGCGCAAAGAGATCGGTGTAGTGACCAAGACCGATGCCTTCGAGCCAGTGCTTCAGCCCGCCTTCCGTCCTCGTGCCCGGTTCATTCTCCAGCATGGTGATTCTGCCCCACCATCACTCCGTCGAAGGGCTTTGGGCCCCTCAGCCACAGATTTCGGGGCCCGAACTTCACCTCAGACTGGACGCGTTCCCTAAGTTCCAGGAAGAATAGCCCAATCAGATCAAAAGGGAATGGCATTGTCGGACATTGCATCCGGTGCAGGAGAGGGATCAGCCGAAACCGAGACCTTTGCCCAAATCGGCGGCCTTCTCGATTTTTATGCGCGCAGGACACCGGCAGCGCCCGCCCTCCTTGCGCCGGGCCGGCCGCCCCTCACCTACGCGGTGCAATCGATCGGAAACATCGCGCGCGAGGGCCAGCCGGTGCTGCCAATCGACCAGACCTGGCTGTCGCTGATGCTCAAGGAGTGTCCGACGGGAATCACCGGTTCATGCAATTACAAGAGTGAACTGCTCGATGGCCTTATGGTCGGCGAGTGGATGGCCGAACTCGTCACACTGCTGGGGACGGCCGTCGCCCAACCCGACGCGCCGCTCGGCCGATTGCTCGACCGCAGGGCGACATGACTGGCTGTTCAGAACAGGCCAATAGGGGTTCACTCGCCAAAGCTGTGATTGACCAAGTTGCATCTTGATTATTTGCCGCCACCGCGCAAGATTATTCCCGCGCTTTGATTTTGACGATTTATTTTCAATCGGGGGAATGTTGTGGGTTTCATCAAATTTACCAAGGGCGCCTCGCTGGGCGAAAATGACCGCAAGGCCCTGCAAAAGTTGCTGAACGTCGAGAAAAAGTAGGGCTCGTCGGCCGGGACGCCGCACGAATCTTCTGGCTTCATTTTTCGAACATTTGTCACTCGCGCGTCGAGGTCGGGCCTCGCACAAGCTTGCGTCGGTAAACCGGCCCGCAAATCGACAAGAATTTGCCTGAGTGGACCGCTAAGAGCGGTTCACTCGTTGATTCTTGCTCAGTTGATTCTTCCGTCAGGGCTGGGGATTTGGCCTCCGCCTGACGCCAAAGGCCGTATTGATGGCAGACGACAGGATTGAACTGTTTGTCGGACTGATCGAGACCATTGACGCGCCGGGCACGGCCGATGCGTGCCGTCGCCTGCTCTCGGTCGACGAACGGGTCCGCGCCGACCGCTTCATGTTCGAGCGGCATCGGCGGCAATATATTTTCGCCCACGCCATGCTGCGCCTGGCGCTTTCGCGGGTTGCACCCAATGTAGCGCCCTCCGACTGGTCCTTTGCAGCCGGCCGCTATGGGCGGCCGTTCGTTGCAGCGCCCGCAACGTCGACCGCGCTGCATTTCAGCCTGTCGCATGCCGACGGCTGCGTCGCCTGCGTCGTATCCAGGCACGAGGCCGTCGGCGTCGACGTCGAAACAGTGTCACGGCGTGTCGCGCCGCTGTCCACCGCGCTTCGCTTCTTTGCGCCGGAGGAGGTCGAAACGCTGCGCAGCCTGCCGGAGCCAACCGCGATCGAGCGCTTTTTCGACTACTGGACGCTCAAGGAGGCCTATCTGAAGGCCAGGGGGTTTGGGCTCAACCTGCCCCTCGACGCATTCGCGATGCAGGTGTCACGCGAAGCCATCGAGATCAGCTTCAAGCCTGATATCGCCGACGATCCGCGCGGCTGGCGCTTCTCGCTGTGCTCGCCGTCGCCCTCGCACCGCCTCGCGATCGCCGATGGCTCCCGTGCGGACGGCGGCCTTCCCATCAGCCGCAATGCCTGGCCGCTCCAGGAAGCGGCTGAATGACGAATGTTTTGAACTCTTCCCACTCTCCCTGTTCTTACGGGGAGAGCGTCAGGTTGCGGGGCTGCTTCAACAAAAACGGTGACAGTTAGATTCGAAGAGACTGCCCCTCGCCCGGCATTTGCTCTCGCGAATTCCGACCTCTCCCCGCAAGCAGAGGTGAAGAACTCGCCTCACCGCGCCTCTTCGAACCCTGCCAGCACCGAGGTCAGGTTCGCGCCCAAAATCTCCGAGAGATAACCGCCCTCCTGCACGAATACGGTCGGAAGGCCCATCCTGGCGATGGCCTGGCCGATGCGGCGGAAGCCGGGCGTGGTGACGGCGAGGCCGCGGAGCGGATCATGCTCGGAGGCGTCGAGGCCGAGCGCGATGACGAGGGCGCCGGGCGCAAAGGACTCGATCGCCTTGCGCGCGACGTCCAACGCCTGGATGTAGCCGTCATCGCCGGTGCCGATGGCCAAGGGAATGTTGAGATTGGTGCCGAGGCCGGGTCCTTCGCCGCGCTCATGCGCGTAGCCCCACACGTAAGGATAGTACGCGATGGGATCGGCGTGGATCGATATCGTGTAGACGTCCGGCCGCGCGTAGAAGATGCCTTGGGTGCCATTGCCGTGATGAACGTCGACGTCGAGGATCACGACGCGCTCGTGCTTGAGCCGCAGATGAGCAGCGGCGATCGCGCTGTTGTTGAGAAAGCAGAACCCGCCGGCCATGTCGCGATAGGCGTGATGGCCGGGCGGACGGCAGAGCGCGTAGGTCGCATCCTCGCCGTCCATCACCATCTGCGCCGCGGTGACCGCCACGTCCGTCGCGGCGCAAACCGCGGCCCAGGTGCCGGGGCCGATCGGCGCCGCTGTGTCGGCGGTGTGCCAGCCGAGCTTGCCGACGATATGGGTCGGATAGGTCGCGGCATAGCGCACGGGATGGATATTGCCGATCATCTCCGGGCCGGCATCGCCGAGCGCAGTCCACGCGTCCCAGGCTTCACTCAGGAACGACAGATATTCCGGACTGTGAATGCGCGCACGCGGGCCCTGCCCGAACTTAGCCGGCTCGACCAGCAGATGCTTGCCATCCTTTAACCCCTTGAGCAGGCGGTCGGCGCGCTCGGGCTGCTCGGTGGTGCGCTTGACGACACCGCGAACCAGGAAGAATTGCGGATCGTGGCTGCGTTGCAGTTCGGTATGGACGGCTTTCACTCAAAACACTCCGTGATCGCGTGCTCTTTGAACGGTGCCGCAGATGTCTTGATCCCTGCCGCGGCCAGATGCAAGCAAGAAGAATTCCGTCCTCGCCGCACTGTTCTGCGTTCGGAGCAGACCGCCTTTGAATCGCTTGAGCTCAGCAGCGCCCGCGCTGGAGGCAGTGCTCGCGACCCGGCTGGTCGGTGCGGAAGGCCTCGATGAAGCCGCCCTGGCGCTGTGTGACGAAGACGGTCTTGCCGTCGCTGCCGCCGAAGGCGAGGTTAGTCGGCTCCTTGCCCCTCAGCGTGATCTCGCGCTCCACCGCGCCATTGGGCTTCATCAGCGCGATCGTCCCCTTGAGGATGCGCGCGACATAGAGACGGCCGCTGACGTCGGTGCGCAGACCGTCGATGGTGTCGGGCTGGAACGTCTTGACGAGTTTTGCGCCGGTGAGCTCGTTGCCATTGATCGCATACGACCAGATCTGGCCGCTGCTGGATTCCCCGACATAGAGCGTCTTGCCATCAGGACTGAGATCGATGCCGTTGGTGGTGCCCATCGCGCGCGGCGCCGACATGACTTGCCCCTGCACCGACCCATCGGCGGCTTTGGAGATACGCCAGATGTGGCCTTCGCGGCCTTTCCAGTTCGGATCGCTCGCATAGATCGTGCCGTCGCGGGCAACCGTGATGTCGTTGGGCTGGTTCATCTCGTCCGAGTGAAACCAGATGACCGGCTCGGTCGCGCCCTTCGGGATCGCGAAGATATTGTGCTTCTTGTAGTCGGCGATGAACATGGTGCCGCTGCGATCGAAGCGGATGGCGTTGCCGACGCTGCCCTCGGGGAGCGCTGTGAATTGCTCCGAAGCGGCGCCGCCCGCCGGCAACTTGCCGATGGTGCCGGGCTTGCCGAAGTTGACGACGAAGAGATTGCCGTCGAGGTCGGCGGCGGGCCCTTCGATGCCGAAGGTGTATTCGCCAGGCGGCGTCACCTGCGCGCTTTCGAACAGTTTCGTTTCCGCTTGGGCGGACGCCGTCGCGATGACGAGGAAAACGCTACTGCACAGGCACCAGAAATTCCTGCCGGATGTAATAGCCATCGCCGTCGGTGCACCCGCCATTGAGATAGGGATCGGCCGGCCGGAAGAATCGGCTGAAGCCGGGTTTGTCTACAGCGCTCCTTTGTGTCACGACGACGACCTTGGAGGCCGGTATTTCGCCGCATTCCTTGTTGGACTTGCCATAGAACTTGCGTTGCGGCGGGCCCGACTTGATCCGCATCCGCGTGCCCGGAACCATTTTCGCGACGAGCAAATCCACGGTGTCGAGCAGACGTGCATAGCCGGGCTCGGTCTTCGGCAGGCTTTCGCCGCCCGGCGGCATCAGCTTCTCCGCGCCGAGACCGCGCAGCCGCGTGCGCAGCTTTCCGGACTCGGGATCATCAGGATAAATCCAGCCGTCCTGCGACAGCATGAAGCGCAGCACCGTGGCGTTCTTGTCCGCGTCCGATTGGCCCGGCTTCAGTCCGAAATCGGAATGGCAACCGACGCAATGCTTCTCGACGAGGCCCTTGCGCAGCGTGGTGACCCGGCCGCTGTTCTGCGCATCCCTGGCGACGAACGCCGCGAGCTGGTCGATCATCGCCTGGCTGCGCATGTCGCAGGGCAACGGCTGCGGCGGATCGCCGGCGGCGCGGTCGATGCGGATCACGGTCTGATTCTTGTCCTCGACCAGCCAGATCGCGCCGTCCTCCGCAACCGTCATGCCGACCGGCGCGCCTTGCGGTCGCGCGCCGTTGACGCGGTGCCAGCCGGCGATCAGCTCCTCGAACGGCGCGGCGGCGATCTCGCCAGCGTCGGTCTGAAAGCTGCGTGTCGGGTCGGCCGCGCAACTGACGTGGTAGCGCACCGGCGCCGGGCTCGGCTTGGGGAAGCCGTGATCGTCGACCTCATAGATGAGGACGCGGCTGCCGGTCGGGCGGTAACCGTGCAGGCCGACCAGCAGCTTGCCCTCCAGCTCCGGAAATTTGGCGCCGTGATAGTAAAGCATCGCGAGCGGCGCCCCGTGCGGCGGCAACAGCGAGAACGGCGCCTTGTAGAGCGCATTGGCCGCGCAGAGCGACTTGTAGGTCCCGGATTGCAGCACGAGCTTGAATTCGGAGCTCGGCGTCGAGACGTCGTAGCAATAGGGCCAGCCATAGTGCTTGCCCTGCTCGACCGCGTTGATCTCCTCGTTCGGCTTGAAGATATCAGAGAGATCGCGGCCGTTCTCGCCCTGCAGGAAGGCGTAGCCGGCATCGGGAAAATTCGGGTGCAGTGCTAGCGCCATCGAATTGCGCAAGCCGCGCGCATAAACAGTGTGCGGCGGATCGGGATCGTTCGGCTTCAAGGCCGGAAAGATGCCGCCCGCGGGCGGCGTGAACAGCCAGATCGATGCCATCGCGGCAGCGCCCTCAGCGGCCGCGCAAGGCCGTGTGATCGGGGCCGGCGTGATGCAGTCGTCGCTGTGCGAGCCGATGTTGACGAACAGCCGGCCGTTCCTGTCGAACACGAACTGCTTGAGCGGATGGGCACTCTCGTCGAGCCTGGTGCCGTCAGGCAGCGTGATCCGACGGCCGGGCATGTGCCGGACGATAGTCTCGACCGTGCTGCGCGGATTGTCGGCGAGCGGGTCGAACCGGAAGATCGTCTCGGCGGTCGAAGCGTAGAGTTTCTTGTCCGGGCCGATCACGAGGCCGAAGGGATATTCGATCGCAGTCAACAGCTCCTTGAAGCGCTGCCCTTGGGGCGCATGCGGATCGAGCAGCAGCAACCGGCCGTCGGTATGGCCCCAGCCGCCCATGTCGGCGACCACGAACAGATCACGGCCCGGCACCTGGACGATCGAGCGCGGAAATTTGAGATGGTCCTCCTCGCTTGCAACGAGGCCGGCGCAAAATCCCGCCTTCATGTCGATCTGGATTCTGGGAAAGGCGAGATCGCCGCTGCCACAGGTTTCCGTGCCGATCGCATAGCCGCTTTTCCTCACCGGTTCGGAGGAGGCTCCGGAGGTGAGGCCGAGCAACGCTCCGACGACGACCGCCGCCAACAGGCGCAGGCTTCGGCGTTCACGCCAGAATGTGAGGTGGTTCACGGCGGCCTCCCGGACTTTCCGTCCAAAGTTGTTCCATGCCGCAGGAACGCCGTCCAGTTGACCATCACTCCCCTGTGATCAAACCCACAGGGGTCTTCGTGGCGACCAATCTCCGTAGATTCCCTTACCGGGCTCGCCCCGAATATTTCGCGAATGCCTCGGGTGGTATCGGTTTGCCGTCCCAATCGCTCCCTACAGGAGGGGCATATGGTCCAGGTCTATTTTCACTGCTCCAATACCGAGGGCACGCTGATCGATCGCAGCGGCACCGCGGTCGCCAGCCTGACCGAGGCGCGCGACCGTGCCGCGCAGATCATGCACTCGATGATCCAGACACCCGGTGCCGAGGACTGGCGCGACTGGATCATCCATGTCAGCGACTCCGACGGCGAGGAGATTTTCGATCTCCCCTTCACCGCCATGCTCGGCAAGCCGCATTGAGGTGATGCCGTGTTGTTCGCCTCACTGACCCTGCTTTGCCAGCCCCTGAGCTTCGTCGCCACCAAATGGCAGAAGCTGGTGCGGATCGCAGGCAACCCCTACCGCCCCGAGCTTCATTACATGCGCGGGCCGGGGCCGAAATGGCGCGCCAAGCATCGCGCTGGCCGCAGCGACGGCTCGCTCTGAGCGCTGCGGCTTCGCCGCTGTCCCCCTGATCTCTGTCTCTTTGTCGTCATGGCCGGGCTTGTCCCGGCCATCCACGTTTTTTAACGCGGATGCAAAGACGTGGATGCCCGGGACATAGGCGAGCGAAGCGACGCCGTCCTTCAGACGGCTATGCCCGGGCATGACGAGTTCGGGGCAGCTGTCCCCCTCACTTACCCGTAAACTTCGCCTTGCGCTTCTCGACGAAGGCGTTGCGGCCTTCGATGGCATCGGCGCTCTTGCGGATCGTAGCCTGAAGCTCGATCTCGCGGCGGAACTGCGCCTCGTAGGCCGTGTGCTCGCTCTCCTCGATGAGCGCGCGGGTCGCGACCAAGGCGCGCGTCGGACCGTCGGCGAGGCGGCGCGCCAGGGTCAACGCCTCCTCCATCAGCTTCGCATCGTCGACGACCTGCCGCACCAGACCGATCTCCTGGGCGCGTTCGGCCGTCAGCGGCTCGTTCAGGAGCATCAGCTCGAGCGCGCGCTGCCGGCCGATCAGCCGTGGCAACAGCCAGGTCGAGCCGAGATCCGGCACCAGCGCAATCCGGCTGAACACCTGGATGAAGCTCGCCGACCGCGCCGCAATAATCATGTCGCCGGCCATTGCCAGACTGAAGCCGCCACCGGCGGCCACGCCGTTGACGGCGACGACGACAGGCACGCGGCATTCGCGCAGCGCCTTGAACGCCGGCCAGTAGAAGCGCATCACGCCAGCGGCGATATCCTCGCCGAGCGCTTCAGAGGCCTTCAAATTCTGCCCCGAGCAAAAGCCGCGTCCGGCACCGGTGAGGATCAGGGCGCGAACGCTTTCGTCCCGCGTCATCTCGGCGATGGCGGCGGCAAGCGCGCCGAGCAGGTCCGGCGTCATCGCGTTCAGGCTCGCCGGCTCGTCCAGCGTCAGGATCCCGACCGCGCCATCCCGCGCCTGTTTCACACCTGCCATGTCGCGTCTCCCTTTGGATGGATGTTCTCGTTGGCAGCAATGTGCCATTCTCCGTGGGCTTCGCCAATTGCGGAGCTTCAAAGTCAGCGCAACGAAGCCAAGACAACCGAAGCCAAAGATCAAGACAACATCATGCCTCATCAGTTCAGCCTCGCCCAAACCGTCCGCAAACCCGCCGTCAAGTCCAAGGGCGGCATCGTCGCCGGGCAGTCGCGCCGGGCGGCCGAAGTGGGGGCGCAAGTCCTGGCGGCGGGCGGCGACTGCGTGGACGCGATCGTCGCGACTACTTTCGCGCTGAACGTGCTCGAGCCCTGGAACAGCGGTATCGGCGGCGGCGGCGCGATGGTGCTCTACCGCGCCAAGGAAAATCGCTACGAGGTGATCGACTACGGAATGTGCGCCCCGCAGAGCCTGCGCGCTGCCGACTATCCCCTCAGCGGCGAGGGCGCAGCCTCCGATCTCTTTCCCTGGCCGCGGGTGAAGGGCGACCGCAACATCCACGGCCCCGGCTCGATCGCCGTGCCCGGTGTCGTCGCCGGCATGGAGGAGGCGCATCGCCGCCACGCCAGGCTGCCGTGGAAGGACCTTGTCGCGCCGGCAGCCGCGCTCGCCGGCGAAGGCCTTCTGGTCGATTGGTGGACCACGCTGATGATCACGGGCTCCGCCGCCGATCTTCGGCGCTATCCCGCGAGCGCGGCATCTTTCCTGAAGGACGGCCTGCCACCGAGCGCGCCATGGGGCGTCAAGTCCGAGACGCGGCTGCCGCAGGACACGTTGAAGGCGACGCTGTCGCACCTTGCCGAAGCCGGACCGCGCGACTTCTACCAGGGCGATCTCGCCAAGAGCATCGCATCCGACATCAAGGCCGACGGCGGATCGCTGTCGGTGGAGGATCTCGCCGCCTTCCGCGCCCATCTGCGCGAGCCGCTCGCGATCCCCTATCGCGGCGGCAAGGTGTTTGCGACGCCGGAGCTTACGGCCGGGCCGACAATGGCGCATGCGCTGCGCCTGTTGCAGCAGAATTTGAAGCCGGCAGGCACGCCCGACGCAGCCGCCTACACCGAATATGCGCTCGCCCTGCAAGCGGCCTTCCGCGAACGGCTCAACGACATGGGCGATGCCGACGGGAAACGCTCGCTCGGCGCCGAATATCTGGCGCCCTCCTGCACCACGCATTTCTCAGTGGTCGACCGCCACGGCAACATCGCGGCGGTGACGCAGACGCTGCTCTCATCCTTCGGCTCGAAATACGTGACGCCGCACACCGGCATCCCCATGAACAACGGCATCATGTGGTTCGACCCGACGCCGGGCACCACCAACTCGCTCGCCCCCGGCAAGCGCTGCCTCTGCAACTACACGCCTGTCATTGCCGAGACGAAGGACGGCAAGCGGCTCGCGGTCGGCGCCTCCGGCGGCCGCCGCATCCTGCCTTCAGTCATGCAGCTGGTGTCCTTTGCGATGGACTTCGGCATGGACCTCGATGCCGCCATCCACCAGCCGCGCATCGACGCCAGCGAAGGCGCGATCGTGATTGGCGATATCAGACTGCCGGCAGAAGCGCGCAAGACGCTGGCCGCGCGCTTCGACTATGAAGAGAGCCGGGTGCAGGCTTTGCCGCCAAAGTTTGCCTGCCCGAGCGTGGTGATGCGCGAGGGCGACGTCAATTCCGGCGCGGTCGAGATCTTCCAGCCTTGGGCCGACGCGGTGGCGGAGGGCTGAGCGCCACTACTCCTCCATATTTGCGCGCGACACCGCGATCGATGTCCGTTCATCGAACGGGCATATGCGTGCCTAAGAGGAGAGATTTAGGATGAAGAAGCTTGCGCTCGCCGCAACATTGATCGTCGCGGCCGGCTTCACGATGCCGAGCACGGCATTTGCCAAGGGCGGTCACGGTCATGGCCACCACGGCGGATACCATGGACATCGCCATGGCGTGCCGTCCGGATGGTATCACGGGCGCAAGGTTGGTTGGCGCGGCGGCGGGTGCCCGCCCGGACTGTGGAAACAGGGCCGCTGCTAACGCCCCACCTCAACTCATGCGAGGCGCCGCCCCTGACCGGGTGGCGCCTTTTTCATATCCCCAGCCGGTCGCGCACACGGCCCGCGATCACGGCAGTCGTCACACCCACCGGCCAGAACGCGTGCATCGGGATTGGCTTGATACCGGTGACGGGCATGTCGATCTCGGCCTTGGCGCCGCCGATCAGGCGGCGTGCAAGCTGTGCGCCCATCGCGGTCGAGAGCGCGACACCGCGGCCATTGCAGCCGAGCGAGATCAGGATGTTCTCCGCCGGCTCGTGAACATGAGGATAGTGATCCTTGGTGATGGCGAGGCGGCTGTTCCAGCCATGGGTCCAGGCAACGCCCTTGATCTGCGGCCAGAGCCGCTCGGCGTAGCGGATGAGATAGGCGACGTCGGACGGCGACTTGATCCAGCGCATCGGGCCGCGGCCGCCCATCAAGAGGCGGTTATGCTGATCGATGCGGTAATAGACTGTGATGTGGCCGCTCTCGTAGAGAACAGGACGCGTCGGCATGATCGAGCGGGCGACCTCGTCCGAGAGCGGCGCGGTCGCGGCGATTGAGGAAAACACCGGCACGATGGTGCGTCGTAGCGCCGGCCAGAGATCATCGGTAAAACCGTTGGTGGCAAGCAGCACTTTTTCGGCATGCACGATCGCACGCGGCGTCTCGATGCGCCAGCGCGCGCCGTCGCGGCGGAGTGACAACGCCGGCGTCTCGCCATGAACTTTCGCGCCTGCCGAGATGGCAGCACGCGCAAGACCACGAGCGTAGCTGAGGGGATGCAGGTCGCCGCCGCGTGCGTCGAGCATGGCGCCGATGTAGCGGTCGGTGCCGGTCATCTCGCGCACTTGCTCGCGGTTCAGGTACGTCACCGGCATGCCGCGGCGGATACATTGCTGCGCCGTCTTCTCGATCGCGGCGGCGCTGGCCTCGTTATAGGCCGCCCGCAACGTTCCGTTCTGCCGCGCCTCGCATGGGATCTGGTAACGACGGATCAGCTCATGCGTGAAGTTGGTAGTCCCGTAGGAGAAGTCGATCATGCGGCGGCCGAGATCGGCGCCGAAATCGGCTTCGATCTGATCGGGATCGTGCTTCAGGCCGGGATTGGTGTGGCCGCCATTGTTACCCGACGCGCCCCAGCCCGGCTCCTGCGCCTCAAGCACCAGTGCCTCGACGCCCTGCTCCGCCAGATGCAACGCAGTGGACAGGCCGGTGTAGCCACCGCCGACGATCGCGACGGAGACGGTCTTGTCACCATCGAGCGGCGGCGTGGCAACCGGCGCAACGGCTGTGTCGGCATAGAGCGAGGGCGGCAGGGGCAGGCGCGCATTCATGGCGAAGACCGGTCAGAGCGGATGCAGCACGCGTCGCAGAAAGTCCTGCGTGCGCGGATGCTGGGGTTGATTGAGCAGCGCCTTGGCCGGCCCCTGCTCGACGATGACGCCGCCGTCGATGAACAGCACGCGGTCGGCGACGTCGCGGGCAAAGCCCATCTCGTGGGTGACGACGACCATCGTCATGCCTTCGTCGGCGAGCTTGCGCATGACGCCCAGGACGTCGCCGACGAGCTCGGGATCGAGCGCCGAGGTCGGCTCGTCGAACAGGATCGCCTTGGGCTGCATCGCGAGCGCACGCGCGATCGCGACGCGCTGCTGCTGGCCGCCGGAGAGCTGCGCCGGTAGCCGGCCCGCATAGGGGCTCATGGCGACGAGCTCCAGCAGCTCACCGGCGCGCTTGTGCCTGATAGCGCGGTCGACGCCGCGCATTTTCAGGGCGAATGCAACATTGTCGAGCACGGTCAGGTGCGGAAACAGCGCATAGGACTGGAACATCATTGCCGTGCCGCGCTTGGCGGGTTCGAGATCGGTGACGTTCTGCGGGCCCAGGATGATGTCGCCCGCGCTGACCGCCTCATGGCCCGCGATCATCCGCAAGGTCGAGGTCTTGCCGCAGCCGGAGGGGCCGAGCAGGCAGCAATAGGTGCCGGCGGGGATCTTCAGATTGACGCTGTCGACCGCGAGCGTGGCGTCGTAGCGCTTGGTGACGGCGACCAGTTCGAGAGCGGCGGGAGTGGCCATGGCGTGTCCGCGAGAGGAGCGATGCTTCACCTCTCTCCGCAAGGTCCGTGCCAAAAGCCCTCGGCAGGCCGAATTCCAAAACTGTGCAGCGGAGTCAGGTCGTTAGATCGAATCCGGAGCATCCGGGCTGCCCGCCGCATGCGCGGACACCTGCACACAAAGCGGGCGCGGATTGTATAAAGTTTCGCCTGTGATTGGATACAGCTCGTCGACTAACATCGCAGGCCTGATGTCGCCGATCGAGCCCTCAAACCCATGGCCGCCAAGATCCGACCGAAATCCGACGCGCCTGATGCGAGCGATCGCGTCAGCCGCATCAGGGAGGGGGTGACTGCGGCGATCCTCGAACATCGCCTGCTGCCGGGCACCAAGCTCGGCGAGGATGAGATCGGCGAGATCTACGGCGCGAGCCGCACGCTGGTCCGCACCGCACTCCAGCAGCTCGCGCATGAGGGCATCGTCAACATCGAGAAGAACCGCGGCGCCTTTGTCGCGCGGCCCACGCCCGCGGACGCGCGCGAAGTGTTCGAGGCGCGGCGCCTGATCGAGCCCACCATCGTCGACCACGCAATCGACGCGGCGTCGCCAGCCTGGATCGATCGCCTGCAGCAGCATCTGACCGAGGAGCGTGAGGCGGAGTTGCGTGGCGACGCGCGCGCTTCGGTGCGGCTCTCCGGCGAGTTTCACGGGCTCGTCGCCGAGATGTCCGGCCACAGCATCTATCTCGGCTTCCTGAAGGAGCTGATCGCGCGCTCTTCGCTCATCATCCTGCTCTACCGCCGCCACGACGCGCCGGCCTGCGGCAACGATCATCACGCCGGCATCGTTGCCGCGATCCGCAAGCGCGACAAGCAGGCTGCGCGCGCGCAAATGCTGTCGCATCTTCGCGAGATCGAGGCTGAGCTATTCCTCAAGGACTCCGCCGCCGACGAGCTGCGGCTCGCGGACGTACTCGGCGCTTGAGCGGACGCTGCCTAGGCCGGCGGCGCTCCCTGGTTTCGCCTGATGATCTTGAGCACGAGCAGGGCAGCGCCCAGCGCTAGAAACAGTACGCCCAAAATCGTCGTGCCCGTGGATTCGAATGTCACGCCGACCGCGGTCAGCAGGCATCCGATGATGATCGCGAAGAGTCCGCCGAGCTTCTTGGTCAGCAGAACGTATCCGTCACTCGTTTGTGCCACCATGTTGCGCTTTGTCTCCTTGATGTCGGGCCCGCCGTCAAAGTTCGCTCGCGCCCCATGATCTCCCGTCGCGCAGGCCACGCCGGATCGTACCCCCGTTCGACGCAGTTGCAATCTGTCGTTGATCCCTGGCCGAATTCGCTATCCGTCTTTTGATTGGAGTCCGGGGAAAGCGAGACAGTATCGCTTACGTATTTGTAGGAAATTGCTGTTTTGAAACGCGCTCGCGGTATTTTCGATGGGGTAGTATGGCAGGGCTGCAAAATCGCCTTAGGGTTGAAAATTGACTCTCCACGGCCAACAGAATCAACTTAGGTGTGCGCGTCGGATTCTAGAACGGAGCTGACGTCAGTTGAATCCGTTCTGCGGAGTGGTGCCATGGCGCGATCTCTGGCTGACGAACGAGAGACGGCGTATGTCTCGACCGGCCACTTGCCCGGTCCGGAAACCGTACAGTCGCTGGTGAACGAGGCACAGCGACGGTTCAAGTCAATTCACGACGGAGCCAACTCGCAAGTATACCCTGCGCTCGCGCGCGTCCCGAGTGAGCTGTTCGGCGTCTGTGTCGTCGGAACCAGCGGGCAGGTCTACGGTGCCGGCGACGTCGACTACGAATTCACCATCATGAGCGTGTCGAAACCGTTCCTGTTCGCGCTGGTCTGCGAGACCATCGGGCCGGAAGAGGCGCGCGCCAAGCTCGGCGCGAATGCGACCGGGCTTCCGTTCAATTCGCTCGCCGCGATCGAGCAGGGCAGCGGCCGCACCAACCCGATGGTGAATGCCGGGGCAATTGCGACGACCAGCCTTGCGCCGGGCGCCACCGCCGCGGCGCGCTGGGAATTCATCCATGATGGGCTCTCGCGTTTTGCTGGCCGCAAGCTGCCGCTTAACGACGAGGTCTATGCGTCGGCGTCGCAGACCAATTTCCGCAACCGCAGCATCGCGCGGCTCCTCGAGAGCTACGACCGCATCTATTGCGATGCAAAGGAAGCGACCGATCTCTACACGCGGCAGTGTTCGCTCAATGTGAGCGCGCGCGACCTCGCCGTGATGGGCGCGACCCTGGCCGATGGCGGCGTCAACCCGGTGACCAAGCAGCGCGTAGTCGATGCCTCGGTCTGCCACTACGCGCTCGCCGTGATGATCACGGCCGGGCTGTATGAGACTTCCGGCGACTGGCTCTACGACATCGGCCTGCCCGGCAAGAGCGGGATCGGCGGCGGCATTGTCGCAGTATCGCCCGGCAAGGGCGGCTTCGGCACTTTTGCGCCACCGCTCGATGCTGCCGGCAACAGCGTACGGGGACAGCTCGCCGCAAAGTTCCTGTCGCAGCGGCTCGGCATGGATTTGTTCGTATCGCAACCGGAAGAATGAATGCTCAAGAAGAGATCGGGGGCGCCTGGGCCCTGACCGGTCGCAGTGCCGATCAAGTCGGAGGACGTCATGGCCACGCAGACAGTGTCGATCGGCGGTATTCACCAGGAGGAGCGGGCGTCCTGGGTTCCCATGATCGCGATCGCGCTCGGCCAGATGATCATGTCGTACAATGTCGCTTCGCTGCCGGTCGCGATGGGCGGCATGGTCGCAAGCTTCGGCGTTGCGCCAACCACGGTCGCGACAGGCATTGTGGCATACGGCATGCTGGTCGCGGGGTTTGTGATGCTCGGCGCCAAGCTCGCCCAGCGCTTTGGTGCGTTGCAGGTGTTCCGCGGCGCGGTCGCGCTCTTTTTCGTCTCGCAGATCATGATGACATTCAGTCCGTCGGCTGCCGTCATGATTTCGGCGCAGGCACTCTGCGGCGCAGCCGGCGCGATAATCGTTCCCTCGCTCGTTGCGTTGATTGCCGAGAACTATGCCGGCCGGCAGCAGGCGACCGCGCTGGGCGCGCTCGGTTCGGCGCGTGCGGCCGCGGGCGTCCTGGCCTTCATCATCGGCGGCGTGCTGGGGACCTACATCGGCTGGCGGCCGGCATTCGGCGTCCTGATTGCGGCGTCCGCCATCGCGTTTCTGATGAGCTTCCGCCTCAAGCCCGATCGGGGCCGGCCGGATGTGCAGATCGACCTCGTTGGCGTCGCGCTCGCTGCCAGTGCGATCATCCTCATCAGCTTCGGCTTTAACAATCTGAACGGCTGGGGCCTCGCGGTTGCGACGGCGAACGCGCCGTTCGATCTGCTTGGTCTGTCGCCCGCACCGGTCATGATCGTGCTCGGCATCGTGCTGGGCCAGGCATTCCTGACGTGGACGCACCGGCGGCAGGCGGCGGGCAAGACGCCGCTTTTGGCGCTTGCGGTGATCGACTCGCCGGAAGAACGTTGCGCCGTCTATGCGCTGTTCGCGGTGGTGGCGCTGGAGGCTGCCTTGAACTTTACCGTGCCGCTCTACATCCAGATCGTGCAGGGGCGGACGCCGCTTGCCACCGCGATCGCGATGATGCCGTTCAACCTCACGGTCTTCTTCTCCGCGATGCTGATCGTCAATGTCTACGACCGGCTGACGCCGCGCCAGATCGGCCGCTACGGCTTTGCGTTCTGCACCGTCGGGCTGGTGTGGCTCGCCTTCGTCGTGCGCAACGACTGGAGCGAGGTTCCCGTCCTGCTCGGGCTCGTCCTGTTCGGCATCGGCCAGGGCTCGCTGGTGACCTTGCTGTTCAACGTCCTGGTGACGGCATCGCCGAAGACGCTCGCCGGTGATGTCGGGTCCTTGCGCGGTACGACGCAGAATCTGGCGTCTGCGGTCGGAACGGCGGTGGCAGGAGCGCTTCTGGTCGGCCTGCTCAGCACCATCGCGCTCGGCAAGATCACGGCGAGTCCCGTGCTCACGCCGGAGCTTCAGGCTCAGATTGATCTCGACAACATCACCTTCGTCAGCAACGAGCGCCTGCGCAGCGTGCTGGAAGGCACGAGCGGGTCGCCACAACAGGTCGCGGAAGCCGTGCGGGTGAACACCGAGGCGCGGTTGCGTGCGCTGAAGATTGGGCTGCTCATCATGGCAGGCCTCGCGCTGACCGCGATCATCCCGGCCGGACGGCTTCCCGGCTATCTGCCGGGCGAGATTCCAAGCGATCAGTCTGCTGCAAGCACGTGAGTTGGAAAAACGGGGCAGGGGACGTCGCGAAAGCTGACGCTGGAGATGATCAAGGGAGGAAGACATGACGACCTACGACCATAGCGCGCCGAGGGGGGCGACCGGCCTGCCGCAACCGCCCCGCTGGATCTGCGTGCTGTTGGGGCTCTTCATGATGCTCACGGGATTGCTGGTGCTGGGCGATGTCGCGTTCTTCACCGTGGTCAGCGCGCTGTTCATCGGCTGGATGGCGATCGCCATCGGCGCCTTCGAGGTCTTCCACGCATTCTGGACCAAGGGATGGGGCGGGTTCGTGTGGCAGGTGCTGCTCGGCATTCTCTACATCGCCTTTGGCATCGTTCTCATCAGCCAACCGGTGACCGGTGCGTTGGTGCTTACCTATGTGCTCGGCCTTGCACTCCTCGTCTCCGGCGCCGTGCGCATGTTGATCGGTATCGGCCGCTGGCAGCGGGGCGGCGGGATCATGCTCGCGTCCGGCGCGTTTGGTGTTCTCGCGGGGCTCGTCATCCTCACCGGCTTTCCCATGACCGGGCTCTGGGTGCTCGGTGTGCTGCTCGGCATCGATCTCTTCTCCCACGGCATCGGGTGGCTGACTTTCGCCTGGCTGCCCGTGGCCAGAACTGCGTAGCGGGCGGGGGATTGGGCATGTCGAGGTCGACGCAGTCGGGGCCCTTGCGGGCCGCTACATTGCTTGCGTTCATTGGAATAGCCTTCGGTCTCCTGTCACCGGCATCGGCGCAACAGGACTCCGTCGTCCTGTTCCGCAATGTTCGGATATTTGACGGCAAGGCCAGCGCGCTCTCCGCGCCGTCCAACGTACTTGTCAGGAACAAGACGATCGAGAAGATTTCGGCTGGCGACATCGCGGCCACCGGCCAAGTGACCGGCCAAGTGATCGACGGTGGTGGCCGCGTGCTGATGCCGGGGCTGATCGATGCGCACTGGCATGCGATGATGGTGCGGCCGACACCGATGGCCGCGCTCGCGGGCGACGTCGGCTACAACAATTTGCTCGCCGCGGCAGAAGCGACGGCGACGCTGATGCGCGGCTTCACCACCGTGCGCGACATGGGCGGTCCTGCCTTCGGGCTGAAGCAGGCCATCGACGAGGACCTCGTTGCCGGACCGCGCGTCTATCCGTCCGGCGCCGTGATCACCATCACCGGCGGTCACGGCGACTTCCGCCAGCTCTCCGATCTGCCGCGCACCATCGGCGGGATGCTGAGCCGCATGGAACGGATCGGCGGCAGCATGGTCGCCGACAGTCCTGACGAGGTCCGCGTGCGCGCGCGCGAGCAGCTCATGCAGGGTGCTTCGCAGGTCAAGCTCACGGCGGGCGGCGGCGTCGCATCGCCCTTCAGCCCGCTCGATGTCTCTACCTTCACCGAGCCCGAGCTCCGCGCAGCCGTCGAAGCGGCCGACAATTGGGGCACCTACGTTGCCACGCACGCCTATACGCCGGTCGCGATCCAGCGCTCGATCGCAGCCGGCGTCAGATGCATCGAGCATGGTCACCTCATGGACGAGGCGTCGGCGCAGCTGATGGCGGAGAAAGGGATCTGGCTCAGCACGCAACCGTTCCTGGATCTCTCCATGGCTGCCGGGCTTGGGCCCGCGGAGCAGGACAAGATGCGGCAGGTGGTTACTGGCACTGACCGCGTCTATGCGCTGGCGAAAAAGTACCGCATCAAGACCGCGTTCGGCACCGACATCCTGTTCTCGAAGGCGCTGGCGGACAAGCAGGGCGCGATGCTGAGCGCGCTCACGCGCTGGTACACACCGGCCGAAGCGCTGATCATGGCGACGGGGACGAATGCCGAACTCCTGAGCCTGTCGGGCAAGCGAAATCCCTACCCGGGCAAGCTCGGCGTCGTGGAGGAGGGCGCGTTCGCCGATCTTCTGCTGGTCGACGGCAATCCGCTCGACAACGTCAGGCTGGTCGAAGATCCCGCAAGAAACTTCGTGGTGATCATGAAAGGCGGCAGGATCTACAAGAACATGCTCGCGCACTGACGCGCGCATGTTCAGGCGTCGTCCCGCGAAATTGGAGCGCTTCTAGTCCTGATTGTCAGGAACCGGCTTTCTTTGTCGCGAACCCGTTGCGATCTCCGGAACTGCAGGAGGCCGCGCAGGGCTTGTCACAATTTCGGGCCTGTCGTCTGAGGCGTGACTTCGAAGTGTCTCCAGGACCAGAAAGAATTTCTCGGCTAACATGAGTCAAACTCGCTGACGCGTTCATCTCGGTTTCGAGAACGGCGAGACTCGCTATCAATTCGATCACTTGCCGCGCTCAGCGGCAATTAAATTCGCAAGGTCAAGTCGGATTGTGACAAACTTTGCCTGATTGTCGCATTCGGAGCGTTGTGCGGGCGATCACGCGGTGCCGCGTAACGTTACTATTCCGCGCGGGCCGCACCGGCTATATGCTGTTGCTCTGTCATCGAACTGTAATGTCACGGTAAATGCTCAAGTCAGATGCAACGCCGGCCCGCAAGACACCCAGCGCGCCGGATAGGAATTTTGTCCCAAAGGACAACAAGAGAACACAATACGTGCCCGGTTTTCTCAGGCAACGTGAAGCGGCCGAGCCCGGCGCGGAAGCAACGATCGTCGAGGGCGCTGTGATTGATCAGACGCCATCGCAAGACACGACGCCTGTACCCGAGCCGTCATCGTCGAACGCTGCCGCGCGCCCTGCGGGCGAGATCGAACTCAAGCTTCTCGTTGATGCCGATCGCATGGCGCATTTCAACGCCGCGCCAATCATTGCGACCAACGCGCGCAACAAGGGCACGCGCAAGCATCTCAAGTCGATCTATTATGACACGCCGGAGCGCACGCTTCGGCGCAACGGATTGAGCTTGCGCGTGCGTCAGAGCGGTGCGCGCTTCGTGCAGACCGTGAAGACCGATACCGCGGACGATCCGCTGCACCGTGGCGAGTGGGAGGCGGGCGTGCCGTCGCTTGCACCGGATCTTGCGCTCGCGATGCCTTTCATTCCGGAGAAGCTCCGCGGCCGTCTCGAGGCGCAGTCGCTCGAGGCCGTCTTCACGGCCGATATCCATCGGCACGCGCGCATCGTCGATCTGCCGTCCGGCACGGTCGAGATCGCCTTCGATCAGGGCGTGCTGACGGCCGGTGATCACTCGATGCCGGTGAGCGAAATCGAACTGGAGCTCAAGAGCGGCAGCGCGAGCACGATCTACGAGATCGCGCTGCGGCTTGCGGAGCACGGGGCGGTGAAGCCCTCGATCCACAGCAAGTCGGCGCGCGGCTTCGACCTTGCCGCAGGCACGCCGCCATCGGTACGCCGGCCGAGCAAGCCTCGTCTCGATCCTTCTGTTGCGCTCGACGAGGCCTTCGCCACGATCCTGCGCTCCTGCTTCCTCCATCTGCTTCAATCGCTGCCGGCGGCCGAGGACGGCCGCAATCCGGAAGGCGTGCATCAGCTTCGCGTTGCGCTGCGTCGGCTGCGATCGGCGCTTGATCTGATGCGATCGGCGGGCGCACTCAGCAATCTCGACATGCTGCGGTCGGAAGCAAGATGGCTGGCGCAAGACCTGTCCGCCGCGCGTGACTGGGATGTGTTCCAGCTCGAGACCTTGCCGACGATCGCAAAAGCCTGTCCTTCGGTCGCCGGCTTCGATGCGCTGGGCCGGGCTGCGGCCAAATGCCAGTCGGACGCCTATCGCAAGGCGCATCGTGCGCTCGATGATCGCCGCTGCGCCATTTTTCTGATCGGCCTCGGTGGCTGGATCGAGACGCGAGGCTGGCGCAACGGCGTCGCCGCCGAAGACCTCGGCCAGCTCGCCGAACCCGCCGTCAACTTCGCGCAGCGCGTTTTGTCGGCGCAGTATGCCAAGGTGCTCAAGCGCGGGCGCCGTTTCAAATCGCTTTCCGCGGAAGAGCTGCACCGGGTGCGGCTCGCGACCAAGCGGCTGCGCTATCTCAGCGAGTTCCTGCTGCCGCTGTTCGAGGATCGCAAGTCCGTGCGACGCTTCTCGCGCAGGCTTGCCGGTTTGCAGGAGGAACTCGGCGCCTTCAACGACATGGCGGTCACCGCCTCATTGCTCGACGGGCTCGGTACCGAGCCCGATAGCGCAGTCGCCGCGGCAGCGATCGCCGGCTGGCAGGCGCGTGCATCGGTCGGCGTGCAGCCCGCCTTGCAAAGCACATGGCGCGATTTCACCGCCGCGCGCGCGCCGTGGTCGCGGCAAGCCGAGCAGGATTGACCGCGTCTCGCGTTCCCAAAAAAGTTGCGGCCAGCCATTGGGGGATGGCTGGCCGCGCGCGAACCGGTCTGGGACGGGGAGGGGTGGGGATGTGACCGGGCCGCGTAACTCGTTCCTTGGTAACTACTGATTTTTCGCGCTGGCGGTGGCGACCGCCGGCTTGGTATCGCCGAGCGAGACCCAGACGTTGGGATCGCCCTGCGACTGGCGCTTGACGAAGCGGTAGCCGGTCTCCGTCCAGGCAACGACGCTCTCGTTCTGATTGTCGAGAACGAACTCGCCCTTGTCGGTCTTCACCGTCAGGACCGCGTGTCCTTCGCCCTTCTTGTCGCGCACGACCGTGATGAGCAGGGCCTCGCGCGGCCAACCGGCATCCATCAGCATCTTGCGCTTCAACAGCACATAGTCTTCACAGTCGCCGTAGCCGTCGGTCGGCAGCGACCACTTCTCGATCACGCCCCAGTGCTCCTGGTCGGTCAAAGGCTTGATGGTCTCGTTGACCCAGCGATTGACCTTGACGAGGTCGCGCCATGCGGCCTGCGACATCACGATGTCGCGCGGCTGCGTCGGCCCGCCTTGGCATTGAGCGGCATTGTCCGCACAGAACTCGACCCAGCCGATCGGAGCGCGCGCGGTGTCGCCGAGGCTCGCGTAGAGCAGCCGGCTTTCGCCGGCCTGCGCTGCCGCGCTGATCCCGAAGAGCACGGCGGCCAGCGCCAGCCCTTTTCCCTGTCCCCTGAAGTCAAACATTGCGGTCCCCGTTTCTTGTTGGGACCACGTTTCGCACGGAGCTTTTGAGTTGCCGCTAAGTCAGCCAAGTCAAGTCGAGACGAATGAAAGTAAAACAAGCGGCGAATTTGATCTATACTTGAATAGAATTCGCATAAAATTCGATATTACTGCAATTGATTCAAATTGTAGGGATTAACCCGGAAACGCTGGCGGAACTGCCGTTTCCGGGTGCAAACAGGCGGCGCGTTAACCCGCGCAAGGCCCATCAGCGCGCATGAAAAAGGCGGCGTCCGCGTCGCGGAGGCCGCCTTTTCGACTGAAAATACAGTGGTTTTGACGCTGCCGCGCTTTACCGCGCGGTAACGCTCTCTTCGAGTGTCTCGATCGGCTGCTCGTGCATGAATTCCAGCGCGAAGCCGTCCTCGAGGTTTCGGACCACGCGGCCCTGGACCCGGCCGAGGAAAACCGTCGATTTCAACGACGGGCGGTTCTCCGCGGCGATCGCGGCTCCGGACAGCGAGAGGTCGATGATGCGGCAGGTCATCTTGGTGCCGTCATCGAGCGTCAGCACCGCGATCGGGTTGCGCGGCACGATACGGTCGTGGCGGCGATCCTCCGGCAGATTGAGAATGTCGCGGTTGGCGAGCCAGGTAAGCTGGGCGGCGAGCTTGTCGCGCTTGCGGGGCGTCGCCCCGATCGTCATGGCGAAGCCATTGTCGATGATGCGGGTGATCTTGCCCTCGACGCGGCCGATATGGTCGAGATAGGCGACCACGCGGTCGCCGACATTGCCGATGCCCGGCGCGAGCAGCGCCAGCCCGCCCGGCGACATGTTGATCACCTGGCAGGGGAATTCCCGGCGGTCCGGCAGCATATAGCGGCCGAGCAGGTGAACCTTCACCCGCTGGAAACGCCGACGTTCCTCGGTGGCCGGAAGAAATTTTCTGTTCGCCAACGCCATTTTCACTACCTGACTCCCGCTCGGGCGGAGTCCGGGACGACCCTAAGGTGCATAGGGTTAATGCCGCGTTAGGATTGCGTGCGTCGATTACGGACAGAAACAATGCGCTCGAAAAGCCACATCAGCGGCGGGCAGGCGAGCTTGCCGCGGCGATGCTCCGGTTGGGGAGACGCCGGGGGGCGGCGGACTGCGTCGCTGCGCTGCGCCCTACGCCTTCCTCGCCGCGCGCTGATACAGCAGGCACAGCAGCGCCAGCAGCACCGCGGCCGAGAGCCCGAGCGACCAGTGAATGCCGATCGCCGCGCCGGAGACCCCGACGGTGATGCCGCTAAAGGCTCGCATCCCGAGCCCGGCCATGTTGGAGAGGCCGACGACGCGGCCGCGGATGTCGGGCGGCGCGTTCAGTTGCACCAGTGCCTGCGCCATGGTGTTGAAGGACAGCTCGAAGAAGCCTGCAAAAAACAACAGCACGATCGCAACCGGATAGATCCGCACCGCGGCGAAGCCGAGCAGCGCCACGCTCCAGAGCACCGCGAGCGCGATCGCGGTGCGCGGCGTGCCCTTGAGCCGCCCCCAGGATTCCAGCGCGATGCCGGCGAGCAGCGCGCCGGCCGCGTCCGCCGCGAGCAATACGCTGTAGGAGACGCCGGGATCGCCGTGGCCGAGATCGCCGGCAAAGCCCGGCATCTGGGCGTGATAGGCGTTGCCGATCATGAACGAGGTGAGGCCGGCGAGCCACGTCATCGCGGTCAAGACCGGCTGGGTGCCGATGGCGCGGATGGTCAGCATGATGTCGGCAATGCCGCGCACGGCGAAGCGCCGAACGGCCACGCTGTTGTCGCGCACCGGCGCCCAGAACAACCACAGCAGCATCGGCAGATAGAACAGCGTGTTGAAGATGATGCCGTGCGAGGTGCCGAGCGTGAGCATGATGACGCCGCCGACGGCAGGTCCAACCAGGATGCCGAGATAGCGTGCCATCGCATTCAGCCGCACCGCGCTCGGCAGGTCAGCGGGACCGACGAGGTCGTAGAGCAGGAGCTGGTTCGGCGTCTGCCACAGCACGCCGGCGCAGCCGTGGATCACGAGCAGTGCCATGGCGTGCCACATCTCGATCGTGTCGGTGACGAAGAAGAAGCCCCAACCGCTTGATGCCACGATGAACAGCAGCATGCCGCATTGGATGATGCGGCGCGGATCGAACCGGTCGGCAAGCGCGCCGACCGCGACCGAGAACAGCAGAAACGGCAGCCAATGCGACAGCACGGCAAAGCCCGCCAGCGCTGGCGAATGGAATTTCTGGAACACCACCCAATAGCTGATCACATGCTCGATGTTGTCGGCCATCATCGCCAGCACGTAGGCCACGAACTGGAGGCGGTAGGGCACGGACTTCATCGCCGCGAACGAGCCGGACGCGGCCATGGGATTTTGGGGGAGGGGGTTCAAGCGTTCACCTGGGTGGGACTCTTGGGGCCTTACACGTTCGCCGGCGATCGCTCAAGACACTTGAGTTGAGGTCGTCGCTGCCAGAGCCCGGATGAGCGCAGCGATATCCGGGTCCCCCAAGGTCTGATATGTAAAAGACCGTCCTGAATCAGCTTGCGGATGCATAAATGAGTTGTCCTTGGGAAAAAATCGGCCGCTTCTCCTCGCCGGGCGAGTTACATCGCTTCTTGAATTGGATGGACGAACAGATCGCAAGCGGAGTGGCCGAAGAAGTTGATATGTCCGCCGATCAGCAGGTCATCGGCGGCGAGCGATGGTTCAAACACGTGTCGTCAGGCACGCGTTGGCGTCTCGTTCCCGCGGACGGCCCAATGGCTCCCGGTTTCTGGCCAGTCGAGAATTAGGACACTGAGCGGTCGAGATCCGGCAACGCGGTTCCGCATTAATTGCGAGGAATCCCAGTCAACACGACACGGATACCTTAGGGATGAGAATGACAATCTACCTTGGCAATCTTTTGGGGCCACTCAGCAACAATTACCAATTTGCTGATGGCAGCACGATAAGGCGGAGCAGCAGCGAGTCGCTCCTGTACGACGGCGCTGGCAGAATGATCCATATTCAATTCTATCGCAATCCGCCGCACGGATATGAGTATGAGATACCCAAGAAGATCCAAGGAGAGGAACGTGTTGCCTTAGTCGAGAAAATAGAACTGTATTGTAAGAAGAAAAATCTTAGGCCCGTCAGATCAATCTAGTCTATTGGATTCAGGTTGTGTCCTGAGCTTGAAGCACGTTTTGGACAGATCGTTGCCAGCTCGCTTCTGGTTGATGAGATCGATCAACGCAGTCTCATGTGATCTTCAAATTTGCCTGGCTCGAACTGGCCGGTGTTCTGGTTCACAATGTGGCGTCGTCGCGCAGCATCTGATCCGCAAGATCGTAGTCCGGATGAGCGAAGCGATATCCAGGGTAGCTGTCTCCGCATATCGCTTCGCTCATGCTGGCTACAGCACCTTGGCATGATCGTGCATCTCACATACGCTTCTCTTAAGCGCGCACCAATCAATCATAACAGGCGGGCGGTGAGGAAACAGCCATGGAACAGATCCGCGTCTGCACCCACGCAGGGCCGGGCTCGGAGCCCGTCATCCGCACCGTGCCGTGGCCGAAGGTCGGCCGCAAGGCCGCGCTGATCAAGATCGGCGCCTGCGGCGTCTGCGGCACCGACCTGCATATCCTCAAGGGACATTGGCCGAAGCCGCTGCCCTGGCCGTTCACGCTCGGGCATGAGCTCGGCGGCGTCATCGTTGAATGCGGCGAGGAATTCACCGAGGACTTCATGAGCAAGCCGCTGAAGGTCGGATCAAAGGTGATGATCCCGCCGCTGATGCCCTGCGGCCGCTGCTACTACTGCATCCATTATCCGCAGACCGCCAACAAGTGCCTGACGCCGGTCTATTACGGCCGCTATCTCGGCTTCGATAAACCACCTCACATGTGGGGCGGCTGGGCCGAATATGTCTATGTCGATCTCGACATGCTGCCGGGCACCAAGATCTACAAGTTGCCCGACGACATGTCGCTGCGGCTGGGCGCGCTGTCCGAGCCGCTCACGTCCTGTATCCGCGCCTTCAACCGCGCGAGCCGCGCCGGCGGTTTCAGCTGGGGCGATACGGTGGTGATCCAGGGCTCGGGCCCGATCGGCATCCTGGCGGTCGCGGCCGCGCGGGAGATGGGGGCAGGGCGCGTGATCTGCGTCGGTGCGCCGGAGGAGCCGCGGCTCAAGCTCGCCCGTGAGTTCGGTGCGGAGGCGACCGTGAACATCGACGAGCTCAAATCGCCGCAGGATCGCATCGCGCGCGTGCGCGAGATCGTCGGCGGCTTCGGCGCTGATCTCGTGATGGATTGCTCGGGACATCCGACCGCCGGCCCCGAAGGCATCGAGATGCTGCGCGACGGCGGCACCTATGTGGAGATGGGCCAGTTCACCGATGCCGGCTCGATCGAGACCTCGTGGCACCGCATCTGCACCAAGGACCTCAACGTGCTTGGCTCCTGGGGTTTTACCGGCAACGATCTGCCGCTGGGCGTCGACATGCTCTACCGCACCCGCGACAAATATCCCTGGCTGAAGATGCAGACGATCTATCCGTTCACGGAAGCAGGCGTCGCACAGGCCGTGAGCGATGCCATGGCGATGAAGACGGTCAAGTCGACGATCGTGCCGTGGCCGGAGCTGGTGGAGTGAGGTGTGTAGATGGGGTAACGGGCTCCCTGAGGCCTTCAACCAAGCCGCGCTAGCTACGGCGCTGTTTGATGCGCGCGTCGCGCGGCTTGGTTGGAAGGCAAGCGGTCGTCCCTCACATTGATGGTGTAG
>NZ_LGHM01000108.1 GCF_001908185.1 Bradyrhizobium sp. AS23.2 | reverse complement strand
CCAGAACGAACTCGGCTCCCGGGAGAGCGCGGCATAAGCCGTCAAACCACTGCGCAGGGAAGGCCGTGTGTTGGGCTTCACCTGTATGCTGCTGTGCGGTCTCCTTGCGCTACATATTCGCGCAGCGGACCGCGGGTGCTAGCTGGCACCCGGCCTTCCCTGCGCCCTCTTGATTGATCGGGGGAGCGACGAAGCAAAGCTCGGGCGAAATGCGCCGCGAGGATGCGAAGGTGTGTCTGCGATTTGAAATGCACGTTGGAGGATGAAGATGGTCCACCTTGCTCCGTCATTGCGAGCGCAGCGAAGCAATCCAGAATCTTTCCGCGGCAACAGTCTGGATTGCTTCGCTGCGCTCGCAATGACGATGTGGCGACAGCGGTGCGCCACACTTCTCACTCGTGCCCCGGACGCAGCGCAGCGCCACTTCGGCGGTGCGCTGCAGAGCCGGGGCCCATGTCGCCGAGAGCAATCCGTGTGGCTTGGGTCCCGGCTCTGCGCAGCAACGCTAAGAGGCGTTGCAGCGCGTCCGGGACACGAGACGGAGAGCGCTATCGGTGATCAGGGAAGGCGGCGCCGACTCAGCTCAGCTGCTGCCCTGCTATCACGCCAAACGTAGGCGCGCTTCGTCTGCCGCAAAATCTGAAGTTGTGGAGCGTCCTTCGCTTAATGGTATTTTGGTAGGTTTTTCCGTGTCTTTCGAGCCACGATTGTGCCGTCCATGACACACTCACGGTAGATTTAACCCTCATCACCGTCCGTTCGCACCAGCGCCGCTTTTTGGCCACACCCGAACATGAATAAAATCTCTCTAATGTTTTAGCGACGGCGGCTGTCCTCAGGCGGCGACGGGAAATCCCAAGGTCGATTCAAATCTTGGTTCTGATTTTTCGGGTCTGAAAGGGTTAGCCGGGGAAACTGGTTTGCGATGGACGCGAAGACCAACAAGCAGAGGCTGCCAAGCCGTCACGTGACGGAAGGCCCTGCGCGCGCGCCGCACCGGTCCTACTTCTACGCCATGGGTCTGACCACCGAGCAGATCCACCAGCCCTTCGTCGGCGTCGCCTCCTGCTGGAACGAGGCCGCCCCCTGCAACATCGCCCTGATGCGCCAGGCGCAGGCGGTGAAGAAGGGCGTCGCGTCGGCCGGCGGCACGCCCCGTGAATTCTGCACCATCACCGTCACCGACGGCATCGCCATGGGCCATGACGGCATGCGCTCCTCGCTGCCGTCGCGCGAATGCATCGCCGATTCCGTCGAGTTGACCGTTCGCGGCCATGCCTATGACGCCCTCGTTGGCCTGGCTGGCTGCGACAAGTCGCTGCCGGGCATGATGATGGCGATGGTCCGTCTCAACGTGCCCTCGATCTTCATCTATGGCGGCTCGATCCTGCCCGGCAATTTCCGCGGGCAGCAGGTCACCGTGCAGGACATGTTCGAGGCGGTCGGCAAGCACTCGGTCGGCGCCATGTCGGACGAGGACCTCGACGAGATCGAGCGCGTGGCGTGCCCCTCGGCGGGCGCCTGCGGCGCGCAGTTCACCGCCAACACCATGGCGACCGTCTCGGAGGCGATTGGGCTCGCGCTGCCTTACTCGGCCGGTGCCCCGGCACCGTACGAGATCCGCGACGCCTTCTGCATGACCGCGGGCGAGAAGGTGATGGACCTGATCGCCTCCAACATCCGGCCGCGCGACATCGTTACCCGCAAGGCGCTGGAGAATGCGGCCGCCGTGGTCGCGGCTTCTGGCGGCTCGACCAATGCTGCGCTGCACCTGCCGGCGATCGCGCACGAGGCCGGCATCAAGTTTGATCTGTTCGACGTCGCCGAAATCTTCAAAAAAACACCTTATGTCGCGGATTTGAAGCCGGGCGGCCGTTATGTCGCCAAAGACATGTTTGAAGTAGGTGGCATCCCGCTTCTGATGAAGACGCTGCTCGACAACGGATTTCTCCACGGCGACTGCATTACGGTCACCGGTCGAACGATCGCCGAAAACCTCAAGAGCGTGAAGTGGAATCCGCACCAGGACGTGGTGCACCCGGCAGACAAGCCGATCACCGTCACGGGCGGTGTGGTGGGTCTGAAGGGCAATTTGGCGCCAGAAGGTGCGATCGTGAAAGTCGCGGGAATGTCCAACCTCAGGTTTACCGGTCCGGCCAGGTGCTTCGACCGCGAGGAGGATGCTTTCGAGTCGGTCCAGAAGCGCACCTACCGGGAAGGCGAAGTCATCGTGATCCGCTACGAGGGGCCGAAAGGCGGTCCCGGAATGCGGGAAATGCTCCAGACCACCGCGGCGCTGACCGGCCAGGGTATGGGCGGCAAGATCGCGCTCATCACCGACGGCCGCTTCTCCGGCGCCACCCGCGGCTTCTGCATCGGCCATGTCGGGCCCGAGGCGGCGGTCGGCGGCCCGATCGGGCTGCTCGAGGACGGCGACATCATCGAGATCGATGCGGTCGCTGGGACTCTTAACGTAAAGTTGAGCGACGACGAGCTGGCTCAACGCAAAACCAAATGGAGCGCTCGCGCGACTAACCACACGTCGGGTGCGCTCTGGAAGTATGCTCAGCAGGTTGGACCAGCGGTCGGGGGGGCAGTCACCCATCCGGGCGGCGCGCACGAGAAACAGTGCTATGCGGACATCTAGGCGTGCCATAGTTGCGTTTGTGTTCGGGGCAGCTGCGCTGGCCGCACCGGCGTTCGCCTTCGACGGTGCGCCGGTCAACAAGGACGCGGCCATTCCGGTGGTGACCACCTTGCCGGGCGCCGCAAACACCGTGCGCAGCAAGGTGTCGCCGGCGCCCGCGCCTCAGGAAACCTCGCTCAGCGCCCTGCAATATGCCGCCGAAGGCGGCCATCCGATCGCGCAATGGAAGCTCGGCCGCATGTACGCCAATGGCGACGGCGTCGCCCAGGACGATGTGCGCGCATTCGAATATTTCAGCCGCATCGCCAACGCGCATGCCGAGGACAGCCCGTCGGCGCCGCAGGCACAGATCGTGGCCAACGCCTTCGTCGCGCTCGGCCGCTACTATCTGAGCGGCATCCCGAATTCGAAGATCAAGGCGGACCAGGATCGGGCGCGGGAGATGTTCTCCTATGCGGCCTCCTATTTCGGCAATGCCGATGCGCAGTACGATCTCGCCCGGCTGTACCTGAAGACGCCGGACGCCTCGCGCGAGGATTTCCGCTACGGCGCGCGTTGGCTCGGCCTCGCCGCGCAGAAGGGCCAGCACGAGGCGCAGGCGCTGCTCGGCCAGATGCTGTTCAACGGCGACCGCCTGCCTCGGCAGGCCGCGCGCGGCCTGATGTGGCTGACGCTGGCTCGCGACAGCGCAGGTAGCGATGAGACCTGGATCAAGGAAAGCTACAACCGGGCCTTCGCCAAAGCCTCCGACGACGACCGCGCCATGTGCCTGCAAATGCTTGAGCAGTGGGTGCAGGGCCGCCGGGAGTAATCGCGGCGACTTCGCCGCGTAGGGTGGGTTAGCCGAAGGCGTAACCCACCAGCCCCACGCGCTGGCTCACGCCGCCTCCAGATCCAGATCCGCCCACACCGGCACGTGGTCCGACGGCTTCTCCCAGCCGCGCACATAGCTGTCGATGCCGACATTGGCGAGCCGGTCGCTGGCCTGCGGCGACAGCAGCAAATGGTCGATCCGTAGGCCCTGGTTCTTCTGCCAGGCGCCGGCCTGATAGTCCCAGAACGTGTAGAGCCCGGGCTCGTCGGTGACCGCGCGCAGGGCGTCGGTGAGGCCGAGCCCGAGCAGGGACTGGAAGCTCTCGCGCGTCTCGGTCTTGAACAGGGCGTCCTCGGTCCAGGCGGCCGGATTGTGGACGTCGCGGGCTGCCGGGATGACGTTGAAGTCGCCTGCGAGGATCAGCGGCTCCTCGGTTTTAAGGCGCTCCTTCGAATACTCAAGAAGCCGCGACATCCATTTGAGCTTGTAGGGATATTTCTCGGTCCCAACCGGGTTGCCATTGGGCAAATAGAGGCAGGCGATGCGCAGTACCCCGTGCTTGAGCGTCACCACGCCTTCGAGGAAGCGGGCATGCGCATCCTCGTCGTCGCCGGCGAGTCCCGACTTGGTCTCGTCGAACCGGAGCTTTGAGAGCAGGGCGACGCCGTTGAACGTCTTCTGCCCGTGCGTGACCACGTTGTAGCCGAGCGCCTCGATCTCCAGCCGCGGGAAGGCCTCATCGACGCATTTGATCTCCTGGAGGCAGACGATGTCCGGCTGGCACTCCTTCAGCCAGGTCACCAGGAGATCGATCCGCTGCCGGACCGAGTTCACATTCCACGTAGCTACTCTGATGGGCATTTCGGCGGCTCCAGGCAGGGGCCATGGTTAGAACAAACTGCAAACGCGCCCGTCAAGGACGCCGCAAAATCTCCCACAAAATTAACCCGGCTTAAGCCGGCCCTGGGCCATTGATACCGAAAAGGTTTTTCGAATGGGACGGCCGGACCAATCAATGAAGCGAAGCGAGCCCCGCGACGGCCTGATCGGCGCGTTCCTGTACTGGCTCGGCGGCTTCGAGATCGAGGACGGCCTGACCGCCGATCTCAGTGAGCGCGAGATGCGCCGCATCCGCGCCAAGCAGATCGACGCTGTGACGCGCCTGATCCCGGTGACGATGGCGGTCACCATGCTCAACGTCGCCATCGTGCTGATCCTGTTCTGGGGCAGGGGCTGGAATGACTTTCTCGCGATCTGGGGCCTGACCCTCGCTACCACCGCCTCGCTCGCCGTTCGCGCCTGGCGGCGTTCGCATCAGAACCCGCCGCAGGAAGCCCCGCCCCATGCCGCGCGGCAAATGCTGCGGCAGGCGTTTTTCCTCGCCGCGACCTGGGGCACGCTGCCGCTCGCGCTGTTCAGCCGCGTCGGCCCGACCAGCCAGCTCATCCTGGCCTGCCTGATGGTGGGCATGATGTCCGGCGGTGCCTTCACGCTCTCGACCTTCCCGCGCGCGGGCCTCGTCTATCTCGCCACCATGACGCTCGCCTGCGTCGGCGCGCTGCTCCTGTGCGGCACCGGGCCGCATCTCGTGACCGCTGGGCTCCTGCTGCTGTTCGCGTTCTTCATGGCGCGCAACATCGTCTCGCAAGGCAATCTGTTCCTCGGCAATCTCAAGGCCCAGCTCGAACTCGAACGGCAGACCGAGATCATCTCGCTGCTGCTGAAGGAGTTTCAGGAGAACGCCAGCGACTGGCTCTGGCAGACCGATGCCGATGGGCACCTGGTTGACGTGCCTGAACGCTTCGCCGACGTCGCGCAGCTGCCGCTTCCGCTCCTGAAGGGCTCGCACTTCGCCGACGTGCTCGACATGCTCTGCCCCGAGGACAAGAGCGCGGCCTACAACATCGTCGGCCTGATGGAGCAGAGCGAGCCGCTGCACGAAATGAACGTCAAGGTCGTCGCCGGCGGCGAGGCGCGGCTGTGGTCGCTGACGGCGAAGCCGGCCTACGACCGCGACGGCCAGTTTCTCGGCTATCGCGGCTTCGGTCGCGACGTCACCGAGCGTTGGCGCGCGGAAAAGGCCGAGGCGGAGAGCCGCGCCAAGTCCAACTTTCTGGCGGTGATGAGCCACGAGATCCGGACGCCGATGAACGGCGTGCTCGGGCTTGCCAGCATGCTGCTCGAAACGAAACTCGATCCGGAACAGCGCGAAGCGGTCACCACCATCCGCGAGTCCGGCGACAATCTCCAGCGCATCCTCAACGACATCCTCGATCTCTCCAAGCTAGAGGCCGGCCGCTTTGCGTTCGAGGCCATCGACTTCGCGCCGCAGGCGCTGGTCGAGGCGGTCGCGACCGTCGTGCGCGCCAGCGCCAACAGCAAGGGGCTGGCGGTGAAGGTCGAGCTCGATCCGAACCTGCCGCCGACGCTGCGCGGCGACGTCGCGCGGATCCGGCAAGTGCTGCTCAACCTTGCGTCCAACGCGGTGAAGTTCACCGATGAGGGCGAAGTGACGATATCCGCGACATGTCAGGCGCGCCGCGACCTGCTTGCGACTGTCCAATGGACTGTGACTGACAGCGGCATCGGGATCGCGCCGGAAAAGGTCGGCCAGCTCTTCAGTGACTTCGCCCAGGCCGACGCCTCGATCAGCCGCCGCTTCGGCGGCACCGGGCTTGGGCTTGCGATCTCCCGGCGTATCATTGAGCAGATGGGCGGCACCATCGGCGTCACCTCGACGCCGGGCGAAGGCTCGACCTTCCGCTTCACGCTGGTGTTGCCCTGGAGCCAGACGCGGGCATCTGACCAAACCGCCGGCCGCGATGAAGCCGACGAGCTCAAGGAGTGTATCGCCAGCCTCGATCGGCCGCTGAGGGTGCTGGTCGCCGAGGATGACGCCGTCAACCGCATGGTCGTGAGCAAGATGCTCGGCGCCTTCGATGTCGAGCTGCGCGTCGTCGCCGACGGTGTCGAAGCCGTCGCGGCGGCCTGCGAGGGCGACTACGATGCCGTGCTGATGGACGTGCGCATGCCCGACATGGACGGGCTTGCCGCCACCCGCGCGATCCGCGCCCAAGGCGGCCACTTCGCAAGCCTGCCGATCATCGCGCTGACCGCCAACGCTTTCCCCGAGGACGTCAAGATCTGCCGTGAGGCGGGCATGTCGGACTTCTTGGCCAAGCCGCTACGCAAGCCCGCGCTGGTCGCGGCACTGCTGCGCGCATTGAACCATGTCGCGGCGGCGGATGCGCCGCTTCAGCCGGAGCTGATGCCGGTCGAGGTGGAGTGGACGGACGAGGAAAGGCAGATGACGGGCGCGTAAGCCTATCAGATAGAGAAGCTGGTCCCGCAGCCGCAGGACGCCGTCGCGTTGGGATTGTTGACCCGGAACGAGGCGCCGATCAGATCGTCGACGAAATCGACCTGCGATCCCGCCAGGAATGGCTGCGAGGCGGAATCGACCAGCACCACCGCATTGTCCTGCTCGATCACGAGATCGTCGTCGGTGCGGTCGCGGTCGATATCGAACTTATATTGGAAACCGGAGCAGCCACCGCCCTCGACGGAGATGCGCAGCATCGCGCCCGACCCCTCGCCCTTGAGGATCTCCCCAATCCGGCGTGCGGCCCGGTCACTGATGGTCACGGCAGTCGTCATCGTTGGTCTCCGATAGTCCCGCGGTCATACCAAGTTCACTTGCCCAATTCATTTGGTATCCCGCGCCCGACATAGTTAAGTGCCACCATACGCAGAATCAAATGGATAGGGACTAAATTCGCCGTGTCCGTCGGAATGGCAGCCCCCCCGCGCGCCCTATGCCTGCGACCCCGATCGCAGCCGCGGCCGGCTGGTCGCTGAGCCGCCGAGCCGAACCCGCAGCCCGTTCCGGCGGGATTGCGACCGGGTGATCCATTCCACCGCGTTCCGCCGCCTGAAGTACAAGACCCAGGTGTTCGTGTTCCATGAGGGCGACCACTACCGCACCCGGCTGACCCATTCGCTGGAGGTGGCGCAAATCGCCCGGGCTCTGGCCCGGCAGCTTGGGCTCGACGAGGACCTCACCGAGACCCTCGCACTCGCCCATGATCTCGGCCATCCGCCCTTCGGCCATGCCGGTGAACGTGCGCTTGATGCCTGCCTGAAGGATTTTGGCGGCTTCGACCACAACGCCCAGACCCTGCGCGTCGTCGCCGCGCTGGAGCACCGCTATCCCGAGTTCGACGGGCTGAACCTGACCTGGGAGTCGCTGGAAGGGATCGTCAAGCACAACGGTCCACTGACGGATCGCAGCGGCGCGCCGGTCGGGCGCTATCGCGCGCATGGCGTTCCCGTTGGGATCGCCGACTACATCAAGACCTATGATCTCGAATTGTCGAGCTTCGCCTCGCTCGAGGCGCAGGTCGCCGCGATCGCCGACGACATCGCCTATGACGCCCACGACATCGACGACGGTCTGCGCGCCGGCCTGTTCCATCTCGACGATCTCAAGGTGATGCCGCTCACGGCCGAGATCATCGCCGAGACATCAGCGCATTATCCCGATCTCGAAGACGTCCGGCGCGGCGCCGAACTGGTGCGCGAGCTGATCTCGCACCTGATCGGCGCGGTGTTTGCGGAGGCGCAGAAGAACCTCGCCGACGTCAAGCCGCAATCGGCCCAGGACGTGCGCCAGCAGAGTAGGGCGCTGATCTCGTTCCCTGCCGAGGTCGCCGAGGAGGAGGCTGCCATCAAGCGTTTCCTGTACCAACACATGTACCGCCACAAGCGGGTGATGCGGGTGATGGGGGAGGCGGAGCAGATCCTGTTCGACCTGTTCGCCAAATACCTGAAATCGCCGGACGAGCTGCCGCCGGAATGGTTGATGGGGGCCGAGGCGGACAATGAGGGTGACCGGGCCCGTCGGATCGGCAATTTCATTGCCGGAATGACCGACCGTTTCGCCCTGACCGAGCACCAGCGGCTCTTTGACTCGACCCCGGATTTGCGTTAGGCGGCGCCCATGCCCGACACATCCTCATCGCTGCATCTGTTCGCCGACGTGCTCGCGCGCGTGCACGCCGCCTGCCGTACGCTCGCGGCGGAAGCCAACTGGCCCGAGGGCATCGATTTCTCGCGCGTGGTGGTCGAGCCGCCGCGCGATCCCTCCCATGGTGACATGGCGACCAACGCCGCCATGGTGCTTGCCAAAGAGGCAAAGGCAAAGCCGCGCGACCTCGCCGAGCAGATTGCCGAGCGGCTGCGCGCGGACCCGCTGATCGCCAAGGTGGATGTCGCCGGCCCCGGCTTCATCAACCTGACGCTGAAGCCTGCCGCCTGGGCGGAGGCGCTGCGCACAGTGCTGGGCGAGGGAGCCGATTACGGCCGCGTCCGGGGCGGCTCCAAGGTCAACGTTGAATATGTCTCGGCCAACCCGACCGGGCCGATGCATGTCGGCCATTGCCGTGGTGCAGTGTTCGGCGACGCGCTGGCGAGCCTGCTCCAGTTCGGCGGCCACGACGTCACGCGCGAATACTACATCAACGACGCCGGCGCCCAGGTCGACGTGCTCGCACGTTCCGCGTTTCTCAGGTATCGCGAGGCGCTTGGCGAGGATATCGGCGCTATCCCGGAAGGCCTCTATCCGGGCGACTATCTGAAGCCGGTGGGCGCAGCGCTGGCGAAGGAGCATGGCGACAAGCTCCTCGCGATGACGGAAGCCGAGTGGCTGCCGACGGTTCGCGCCAAGGCGATCGCGATGATGATGGACGAGATCAAGGACGATCTCGCCGCCCTCAACATCCGTCACGACGTGTTCTTCTCGGAGCGCTCGCTGATCGAGAACGGCAACAACAAGGTCGCCCAAACGATCGAGTTCCTGCGCGCCAAGGGCGACATTTATGAGGGCCGCCTGCCGCCGCCGAAGGGCGCGCCAGTGGAGGACTGGGAAGACCGCGAGCAGTTGCTGTTCAAGGCGACGGCCTACGGCGACGATGTCGACCGTCCGCTGATCAAGTCGGACAATTCCTACACCTACTTCGCGTCCGACATCGCCTACCACAAGAACAAGTTCGACCGCGGCTTCGCCGAGATGATCGACGTGTGGGGCGCCGACCATGGCGGCTACATCAAGCGCATGCAGGCAGCGGTGAAGGCGACAACCTCCGGCAAGGGGGCGCTCGACGTCAAGATCGTCCAGCTCGTCAAGCTGCTCCGCAACGGCGAACCAGTGAAAATGTCCAAGCGCTCCGGGGACTTCGTCACCTTGCGTGAGGTGGTGGATGAAGTCGGTCAGGACGCCGTGCGCTTCATGATGCTCTACCGCAAGAACGACGCGGTGCTGGATTTTGATCTCGCCAAGGTCATGGAGCAGTCGCGCGACAACCCGGTGTTCTACGTTCAATACGGCCACGCCCGCGGCCACTCGATCTTCCGCAACGCGCGGACCGAGGTGTTTCCGGAGCTCCCGGAGGATGCTGGCAAGCGCATCGCCTGGCTCAGCGAGTCGGCGGTGGAGCGGCTGTCGGACCCGGTGGAGCTCGACCTTCTCAAGCGTCTCGCAATTTATCCGCGCATGCTGGAAGCGGCAGCAAGTGCCCACGAACCGCACCGAATTGCCTTTTATCTCTATGATTTAGCTAGCGAATTTCACGCGCTTTGGACGAAGGGGCGCGATTTGCCCTATTTACGCTTCATTATCAATAATGATGCAGAGCTTACGAAGGCGCGGCTGGCTATGGTCCAGGGCGTCGTCTCTGTCCTGGCATCGGGCCTCGCCATCCTCGGCGTCCATGCTCCGGACGAGATGCGGTAGTTTGGGGCGAACTACTTAAGGGAATTCGGGGTAACCGGCAGAAGCCGGTACGCTTAGACTTGGTTGAAAGCCTTGTGGGACGAAAGCCGTGCCTGAGTCGAGGGGGCGCGCGGCTTTCCCGAAGGGACGCATCATCACGATGGCCGAACGATATCAGCACAGACCGTTTCCTTCCGATGACTATGGTCGCGGTGGCGATCAGCATGGGAAGACGGAAAACGACCCCTTGGCCGAACTTGCCCGCCTGATCGGACAGACCGATCCTTTCGCGGCGCAGGCGCGGCCCGGCACGCAGCCTCCGGCGGCACCTGTGCCCGCACAGAGCTATCAAGCAGACGACTATCAGCACGACGACTATCAGCAGGACTATGCCGAGCCGGCAGTTGCGCCTCCGCCCGGTCCGCCCTCATGGATGCGGCGCGCCAATGTGCAGCCGCAGCCGGCATCCGCGCCGGAGCCCGACTATCCCAGCTCTGTGAACCCGGTTCATCCATTGCAGCGCTATTCAGCCCAGCCGACGGCGCCCGCGCGTGATTTCCATCAACCGCAGGCCTATCAGGATCACGCTTATCAAGGTCAGGCCCATCAGGGGCAGGCTTACCAGCAGCACGATCAGGCTTACCAGGAGCAAGCCTATCAGGAGCCGTATCAGCAGCCCGATCCGTCGCGCTACGACGACGCGCTCTACGGCAAGCTCGAAGCGGGCGAGCAGGACTACCAGCGCGATCCGGCCTATCCGGACGATCCTTACGCGTTCCAGAGCGACTATCCCGAGGCCGATCTCGACGAGCCGAAGAAGCAGCGCGGCGGCATGATGACGGTCGCGGCGATCCTGGCGCTTGCCGTGGTCGGCACGGGGGCTGCCTTCGCCTACAAGACCTATGTGGGCTCGCCCCGCAGCGGTGAGCCGCCGATCATCAAGGCCGACAACACCCCGACCAAGATCGTGCCGGCGCCGACGGACTCCTCGGCCAAGGTGCCGGATCGCATGGCAAGCGGCGACGGCTCCGAGAAGATCGTGCCGCGCGAAGAGGCGCCTGTCGACGTCAATGCCAAGGCGAGCGGTCCTCGCGTGGTGTTCCCGCCGTTGAACCCAAACGCGAACCCGCCGCCGGTGGCGAGCGTCTCGCCGTCCACGGTGCTGCCTCCAAGTGCGGGGCCGGTCCCGGGCAACGGCACCCTGCCGGCCAACACGCCGCGCCCGATCAGGACTGTTGCGGTGAAGGGCGATCAGACTGACAGCACCGCCCCGCAAGCCGCGGCGGCTGCCAGGTCGGGAACTCCGCCGAAGCCCGTTGCCGCGCCCGCGGCATCGGCTGCGCCGCGCAATCCGCCGACCTCGGCCAATGCCAGCGCCAACCAGCCGCCGCTGTCGTTGGCGCCGCAATCGGCGCCCGCGGCGGAGCCGCAGCGGATGGCTGCGACCAACCCGACGCAGGTTGCGCCCGCGAGCAGCGGTGGCGGTTACATCGTGCAGGTGTCCTCGCAGCAGACCGAGGAAAGTGCCCACGCCTCCTACCGGGTGCTTCAGAGCAAGTATGGCAGCGTGCTTGGCTCTCGCGCGCCGGTGGTCAAGCGGGTCGATCTCTCCGACAAGGGCAAGGGAATCGTCTACCGCGCCTTCGCCGGGCCGTATGGTTCGGCCGAGGAGGCGACGCAGGCTTGCAACAGCCTCAAGTCGGCGGGCCTGTCCGCCTGCTTCGTCCAGAGGAATTAACGGCCGTTTCCTTGACCCTCCCGCAGGGCAGGGTTAATCGGCCGTTATGAGCACGCGGGCCTTCATTACCGGCGTATCCGGAACGGAACTGACCGCCGCAGAGCGGGAGTTTATCCGTGCGGAGCGCCCGTGGGGTTTCATCCTCTTCAAGCGCAACGTCGAGACTCCAGCTCAAGTTGCTGCATTAGTTGCGGAATTGCGGGCGGTGGCGGGCGCCGCCGACGCTCCTGTCCTGATCGACCAGGAGGGCGGACGGGTGCAGCGGCTGGGGCCGCCGCATTGGCCGGCCTATCCGCCGGGCGCCATTTTCGCGACCTTGTACGACACTGATTCGGCTCTCGGGCTGACCGCTGCGCGCCTCAGTGCGCGGCTGATCGCGGCCGATCTCGCTGATCTTGGCATCACGGTAGACTGCTTGCCGCTGGCCGACGTGCCGGTACCGGGCGCCGATGCCGTCATTGGCAACCGGGCCTATGGCACCTCACCTGACAAGGTCGCGGCGATTGCCCGCGCGGTCACCGAGGGTCTGGAGCAGGGCGGCGTGCTGCCGGTTCTCAAGCACATTCCCGGCCATGGACGTGCCACCGCCGATACCCATTTCAAGCTGCCGACGGTCGATACACCCAGGGACGAACTCGAACGGACCGACTTCGCGGCGTTCAAGCCGCTTGCGGACCTGCCGATGGCCATGACTGCACATGTTGTGTTTAGCGCCGTCGACGCCGCCCATCCGGCGACGACATCTGCGACAATGATTGCTCAGGTGATTCGCGGCGCAATCGGGTTCCAGGGTTTGTTAATGAGTGATGACGTGTCGATGAACGCGCTGGCGGGAAGCATTGCTGAACGGACCCGCGCCATCTTCGCGGCCGGTTGCGACATGGCCCTGCATTGCAACGGCAACATCGAGGAGATGCGCGAGGTCGCCGGCCAGACACCCGAACTGTCGGGCAGGGCGCTGGAGCGGGCCAACGCTGCGCTCGCCGCGCGCAAGCCGCCGCAGCCGTTCGACCGGGCGGCCGCACGCGCCGAACTGGACGCATTGATCGCACGGGCAAACACGGCATCCGCATGACCGCAGAAATCCTATCGTTCGAAACCGGGCGGCCCGCAGAACTCGCCGAGGGTGAGCCGGCGTTGGTGGTGGACGTCGAGGGCTATGAAGGCCCGCTCGACCTGCTGCTCGCACTCGCGCGCCAGCAAAAGGTCGACCTCGCCAAGATCTCGATCCTGGCGCTGGCCGACCAGTATCTTCACTTCATCGAAGCCGCGCGAAAGATCCGGCTTGAGCTTGCCGCCGACTACCTCGTGATGGCGGCGTGGCTCGCCTTCCTGAAGTCGCGCCTGCTGCTGCCGGAGCCGCCGACGGCGGAAGGTCCGAGCGCGGAAGAGATGGCCACCGCGCTCGCCAACCGGCTGCGCCGGCTCGAAGCCATTCGCGAAGCCGCCAACCGGCTGATGAACAGGCAGCAATTGCTGCGCGACATCTTCCCGCGCGGCGAGCCCGAGCAGATCGCCGAGATCAAGCATCCGAAATATACGGCAACGCTCTACGATCTGCTCACCGCCTATGCCTCGCAGCGCCAGTCGCGCGTGCTGGCGAGCGTGCATCTGGCCAAGCGTACGGTGTGGTCGTTGGCCGAGGCGCGCGCCACGCTGGAGCGGCTGGTCGGCAGCATCAGCGAACAGGACGACTGGGGCGTTCTCGACGACTTTTTGATCCGGCACGTCGCCGATCCGACGCAGCGCGCGACGGTGTTCGCCTCGAGCTTCGCCGCCGCGCTCGAGCTGGTGCGCGAAGGTCAGCTCGAACTGAACCAGAAAGAGGCGTTTGCGCCCATCTATTTCCGGAAGGGGCGTCCTAAACCGGTCCCGGACGCAGCTCCTGCGCCCGATGCGCCGGTCGGTTAAGTGCAAGAAGGAGGATCTGCCATGGCGAGCCTGGCTGAAGTGCGGGTAGAAGAGGCCGAGCCGATGGAGAACGAGTCCCAGGCACGTCCCGAGGAACTGCGGCTGCTGGAAGCGCTGCTGTTCGCCTCGAATGAACCGCTGGACACCGCGACGCTGGCCAAGCGCATGCCGGAGGGCGTGGACGTGAAGGCAGCGCTCGAGCAGCTGCAGGCCGATTATGCCTCTCGCGGCGTGAATCTCGTGCGGGTCGCCAACAAATGGACCTTCCGCACTGCCGGCGATCTCGCCTGGCTGATGACGCGGGAGAGCACCGAGACCCGCCGCCTGTCGCGCGCGGCGATCGAGGTGCTGGCAATCATTGCCTATCACCAGCCGGTGACGCGGGCCGAGATCGAGGAGATCCGCGGCGTCGTCACCTCGAAGGGCACGCTGGACGTGCTGCTGGAGACCGGCTGGATCAAGCCGCGCGGCCGTCGCAAGACGCCGGGCCGTCCGCTGACCTTCGGAACCACCGAGGACTTCCTGTCGCAGTTCACGCTGGAACAGCTCGGCGATCTGCCGGGCCTGGAGGAGCTGAAGGGCACGGGCCTGCTGGATTCGCGCCTGCCGACCGGTTTCAGCGTACCCACGCCGTCCGATGACCCGACGCTCCGCGAGGACGAGGACCCGCTGGAACCCGGTGAGGACCTCGATCTGGCGCTGGCGCCTGCGGTCGAGCCCGAGACGCCGCCGGAAGGCAGCATCGAGGCGAGTGGTGAGGGCGGCGGCGAGGAGTGACGCCCCGGCCTTCTACGGGCCCCCTGCGACCGGTTAACACTAGCCAGATTACGTAGCGCCAGCAGCGAATTGGCGCTGCCTTGGTCCTTGTTTTTGAGGCCTGCGAAGCCTACGTTTCGGTGAAGATCGGCCGGCTCCCCGGCCATACGCGTTTGGAGGATTGCAGGATGGGTTCACTTAGCATTTGGCACTGGATCCTGGTGATCGCAGTGGTCCTGCTGTTGTTCGGCCGCGGCAAGATTTCGGATCTGATGGGTGACGTGGCGCAAGGCATCAAGGCGTTCAAGAAGGGCATGCAGGACGACGACAAGGTCGCCGACAAGCCCGAGCCGGCCAAGTCCATCGAGCACAATGCCGCGCCGACCGCGGCCCGGTCCGACGTCGGCAGCAAGGCCGTCTGAGCCAAAGATTGGACGGACGCGGGCGGTCCCGATCCTGTGCGAGAGGATTGGGCCGGTTGCGGCTGGCCTGAACGGAAGACCTCATGTTCGACATCGGGTGGAGTGAACTGGTCCTCATCGGGGTCGTGGCCCTGGTCGCCATCGGCCCGAAAGAGCTGCCGGGCGTGCTGCGCACGGTCGGGCAGTGGATGGGCAAGGCCCGCAAGATGGCCGCCGAATTCCAGGGCCAGTTTCAGGAAGCGATGCGCGAGGCCGAGATGGCCGACCTCAAGAAGAGCTTTGACGAGGTCAAGGAAGCGGCTTCCGGCTTCACCGGCAACAACCTGATGACCTCGCTTCAGAAGGACGTCAGCGACGCGCTCCGCGTCGATGCGCTGGACAAGCCGGCCGAGACGTCCTCAACCCCTGCCGTTGAACCGCCGACGACGCCGACGACTCCCGAAGCGCCGACGCCCGCGACTTTTGTGGAAGCCGAGGCGCATGCGGCTGTGAACGAACCGCTCGCTATCACCCGTGAGGTCGAGCAGGCACAGGTTACCCAAACCTCGGTTACGCAAGACACCGTGCCATCCGAGGCGATCAAGGACGCCAAAGCGTCATGAGCGACGCCGATATCGAGGCCAGCAAAGCCCCATTGATGGACCACCTGATCGAGCTGCGTTCGCGGCTGATCAAGGCGCTGCTTGGATTCGGCGTGGCCTTTATCTTCTGCTTCTTCTTCGCCAAGCAGATCTACAATGTGCTGGTCTGGCCGTTCGTGTGGGTCGCTGGTCCCGAGAACTCCAAGTTCATCTACACCGCGCTGCTGGAATATTTCATCACCCAGCTCAAGCTCGCGCTGTTTGGCGCCGGCTTCATCTCGTTCCCGATCGTCGCGACCCAGATCTACAAGTTCGTGGCGCCGGGCCTCTACAAGCACGAGAAGCAGGCCTTCCTGCCGTATCTGGTCGCGACCCCGTTCTTCTTCGTGCTGGGCGCAGCGCTGGTCTATTTCGTCGTGTTGCCGATGCTGATCCGCTTCTCGCTCGGCATGCAGCAGCCCGGCAGCGACGAGACGGCGCAGATCCAGCTGCTGCCCAAGGTCGGCGAATATCTGTCGCTGATGATGTCGCTGATCTTCGCCTTCGGCATCGCCTTCCAGCTTCCGGTGATCCTGACGCTTCTCGGGCGGATCGGTATCATCACGTCGAAGATGCTGCGCGAGAAGCGTCGCTATTTCATCGTCATCGCCTTCGTCATCGCGGCCGTGCTGACGCCGCCCGACGTGCTCAGCCAGTGCTCGCTCGCGATTCCGTTGCTGGCGCTCTATGAGGGCTCGATCATCGCGGTGGCGATGGTGGAGAAGAAGGCATCGGCTTCGCAAACCTCCAGCACCAGCACCGACGTGTCGTCACCGGCCAATCCGGCAGAGTAGGGCGGCCAGACCCTCCTGTGTCATTCCCCGCGAAAGCGGAGAATCCAGCACGCCGCAGCCTATCCAGAAATCACTGACGTCTCTGGAATACTGGATCGCCCGCTTTCGCGGGCGATGACAGCCGTGCTAGGGAAACCAGCCATTTGCACAGATGCAAATCCAGGATTTGCAGGATTGCAACAAGCCCAGGACCACGGCCATGCACGACATCAAATCGATCCGCGACAATCCGCAAGCCTTCGACGCCGGCCTCGCCCGGCGGGGCCTGAAGCCGATGTCGGCCTTGCTGCTCACGATCGACGAGAGGCGGCGGACGGCGATCCTGGCCTCCGAGCAGGCGCAGGCGCGGCGCAACGCTGCCTCCAAGGAAATCGGCGACGCCAAGAAGGCCAAGGACGAGGCGCGCGCGGCCAAGCTGATGGCCGAGGTGGCTGAGCTGAAGACCACGATGCCGAAGCTCGAAGCCGCCGCGAAGGCCGCCGACGAAGAGCTGACGAAAGAGCTGTCCGCGATTCCTAATATTCCGTTCGACGAAGTGCCCGATGGCGTCGATGAGCACGGAAACGTGCAGCACCACGTCTTTGGCAGCAAGCGCAATTACGGCTTCGCGCCGAAACTGCATGACGATCTCGGCACCGCGCTCGGCTACATGGATTTCGAGGCGGCGGCAAAACTCTCCGGCGCGCGCTTCGTCGTGCTGAAGAAAGGGCTCGCTCGCCTCGAACGCGCGATCGGACAGTTCATGCTTGATCTTCACACGACCGAGCACGGCTACACCGAGATCAGCCCGCCGCTCCTGGTGCGCAACGAGGTGATGTTCGGCACCGGGCAGTTGCCGAAATTCGAGGACGATCAGTTCTGGGCGATCAAGGGCGAGCTACTGGCTGCGCCCGATCACGAGCGGCTGACGACAGAGCGCCTCGGCCTCATCCCGACGGCGGAAGTGTCGCTCACCAATCTCGCTCGCGAATCCATTCTCGACGAGAAGCAGTTGCCGATGCGTCTTACCGCGCTGACGCCGTGCTTCCGCGCCGAGGCGGGCGCTGCCGGGCGCGACACCCGCGGCATGATCCGCCAGCATCAGTTCACCAAGGTCGAGCTGGTCTCGATCACGACGCCGGAGACCAGCAAGGACGAGCTGGAGCGGATGCTGTCATGCGCAGAGCAGGTGCTGCAGAAGCTCGACCTGCATTATCGCGTGATGACGCTCTGTGCAGGGGACATGGGATTTTCGTCGCAGAAAACCTATGACATCGAGGTCTGGATGCCCGGGCAGGGCGACGGCGGCATGTTCCGCGAGATCTCGAGCTGCTCGGTCTGCGGCGACTTCCAGGCGCGACGCATGGATGCGCGCTCGCGCGGGCCGGACGGCAAGCCGCGCTTCGTCCACACGCTAAACGGCTCCGGCACCGCGGTTGGCCGCGCGCTGATCGCCGTGATGGAGACCTATCAGCAGGAGGACGGCTCGATCGCGGTCCCCGGCGTGCTCCAGACCTATATGGGCGGCCTGAAGGTGGTCGCGCGCGACTAGGGCGCTACTGCCCGTCTGCAACGCAGAACGTTTGGTTGCGAAGATTGGGCGGCTGGTTATCCTGACCGCCATCCGGCAACTCGAAGCGATCGTTCATGGCCTTGCACCGCGACATCTTCTGGGTCGGCAGACAATGGGCGGTGACGGGTGCCGGCATCCAGGCCGTCGACCAGCGCCTGCGCGGCGTGCTCGACATCGAGATCGCGCGACTCTGGGATGATGATCTCGTCCAGAGCCGACGGGCCAAGCCCGGTGTGAATGCCGCGGATTTCGACAAGGCGCTGACCGTGGCGCGCGCGCGTTTTCCTCAAGCGCCGGTGTCGGTCCCGATCGTTGCGCAATTGGAGGCGCTTGGCGTGATTGAGGCTCCTGTCATAAGTCCGGTCGTGCCGGCGTTGACGCTGCGTGCCGAAGGAAGGCTCGCGCGCTTCCTGCCGCAATGGCGTATCCGCCGCTGATGTGGCCTCGGGCTCGAATAGCCAGGCGTCAGCGCGGAAGTAGGCACCGGGATCGACCGTCTGGAGTGGGTGCTGCGGCGCGGCAACGAACATGCGCGCCGGCAGCCCGGAACCCTCGGCAGCGGCAGGTTTGCCTGATTGGCCATAGCCGGATAAGACGGCCCAGACCCGCTTCAGGAATCGATGTTTCGCATGCGCATTCTCTGCACCAATGACGACGGCATTCACGCTCCCGGCCTCAAGGTCGTGGAGGAGATCGCGCGCGCCCTGTCCGACGACGTCTGGATCGTCGCGCCCGAGCTCGACCAGTCCGGCGTATCGCATTCGCTGTCGCTGAATGATCCCCTGCGCCTGCGCGAAGTCGGCCCGCATCAATTCGCCGTACGCGGCACACCGACCGACTGCGTCATCATGGGCGCGCGCCATATCCTTGGCGCCAGGCCGCCGGATGTCGTGCTGTCCGGTGTCAACAGGGGCCGCAACGTCGCCGAGGATGTGGTCTATTCCGGCACCATCGCCGGCGCGCTCGAAGGCACTATCCTGGGGCTGCCGTCATTTGCGCTGTCGCAGGAATTCAGCGTCGAGACGCGCGAACAGCCGCCGTGGGACACTGCGCGCAAATTCGGGCCCGGCATCCTGCGCAAGGTGCTCGCCGCCGGCATCCCGAAGGACACCGTCATCAATGTCAACTTCCCGTCCTGCGCGCCGGAGGATGTGCTCGGCATTCGAGTGACGCGCCAGGGCAAGCGCAATCCCGGCTTCCTCAGGATCGACGAACGCAGGGACGGCCGCAACAATCCCTATTTCTGGATTGGTTTCGAGCGCGCTGCGATGATGGACACGCCCGCGGAGGGGACCGATCTGGCGGCGCTTCGCGAGCGCTACGTCTCGGTCACACCGCTGAGGCTCGACCGTACCAACGAAGCGTTTTCCGAGACGCTGAGTGCGACGCTGAAGTAAGTGACGGCCTGGAAATAGCGGTTAGAGTGTTTTCGAGCGAAGTGGATACCGGTTCGCGTAAAGAAAACGCGTCAAAACAAAAATCTAGAGCCCCGTTCCGATTCAATCGGAACGGAAATGGCTCTAGCCGCCGCGAAGTGCGGCTTCGATGGTCTTGCCGAGCGCGTCGAGCTGAAACGGTTTCTGAAGTGCCGGCCGGTCGCGGTACTGCTCGGGCAGGCCGGAGGAGCCGTAGCCGGTGGCGAAGATGAACGGGCGGCCTTTCGCCTTGATGAGATCGGCGACCGGCGAGATGATCTTGCCGTTGACGTTGACGTCGAGGATGGCGATGTCGAACTGGGTCGCCTGGGCGAGCCGCATGGCCTCGGTGATATCGCCGGCTTCGGCTGCGACCTTGTAGCCGAGTTCTTCGAGCATGTCCGCGACCATCATTCTGATCATCACCTCGTCCTCGACGAGGAATACAGAGCGGCCCGAAAGCCCTGTCGCGGTCATTGTCGTCGAGTCCTTGCCCATGCCCAAAAATCGTTCGCAGATAACACGAATCGACGCAATGCGCGTTTCGACGAACGGATGTGCGAAAATGGCCTTCGCGGCAGGCCCGTTGCAAGCCAATTTGTGGTCAAATACTCCAGCGGAAGCGTACCATGGGTTCCTGAGCAGGAACAAGATTCCCGCGCCCGGGGGCTTGGCGATGCAAGCATCGGGCTGGACCTGACGAGACGGCACAAGCAGAAATGACCTCCCATCAGCACCCGCCGGAAAAGATGATGTTTCAGCTCACGCTGAGGCGTCGGGGCATCAGCGATCAGGCGGTGCTGCGGACCATGGAGGAGGTGCCGCGCGAACTGTTCGTCGACGAGGCCGATCGCGACGCCGCCTATCGTGATAGCGCGCTGCCGATCGCCTGCGGGCAGACCATCAGCCAGCCCTTCGTCGTGGCCTATATGACCGAGCAGCTCCAGCTCCAGAAGCAGCACCGCGTGCTCGAGATCGGCACCGGCTCGGGCTACCAGGCCGCGGTACTGTCGCGGCTCGCAGGCCAGGTGCTGACGGTCGAGCGTTACCGCAAGCTGGCGGATGCCGCACGTGCCCGGCTCGAAAAGCTCGGCTGTCACAATGTCGAGGTGATGCTGGGCGACGGTCTCAACCTGCCTCCCAATATCGGCCCGTTCGATCGCATCATCGTTACCGCGGCGATGGAGCAGCTTCCGGAGAACCTTGTCGAGCGGCTCGAGGTCGGCGGCATCCTGATCGCCCCGGTCGGCCCGCATCAGGGTGTGCAGACGCTGATCCGGCTCAGCCGGACCGAAGCCGGGATCGGGCGCAGGGAACTCGTCGAGGTCCGCTTCGTGCCGGCGCTGCCCGGCGTGGCGCGGGAGCTGTAATCTCCGGATCAGCTGTGCCGCCAACATCTTATTGGGAGGGTTAAGCCGTTATTTACTCGGCGCGTGTTTACTTAAAAGACCAGTTCTGTTGCGTACGAGTGAGTAACCATGTCTGTTGTCGCCGAGTTGCTTTACTCGCGCCGCGTACCGCAGGTCGCGGTGCTGGCGCTGATCTCCTTCAGCTTCGCAGGGTGCAGCGCCGACATGTCGTCGCGGCTGTCCCAGTCGAACTTCTCCAATCCCTTCGCGGAATCGACCGGTTCGGTGCAGCAGGCGCCGCCGCCGCAACGTGAGCTGCCGCAATATGCGCGGCCGCAGACGCAGCCTGGCTACTATCAATCCCAGCCCTTGCCGCCGCCGACGGTTTCCGCCCCGCAATCATATCCCGTTGCGGCAGGTGGCGGGGTGTCCGGAGGCGGGCGTGGCATGGGGGCCTATGCGCCGCCGGCGCAGCCGCATCTTGATACCACGGCTACCGTGCCGCCACGCTCGGTTGCAGCGGCCCAGCCGGCCGGCGGCACCAAGATCATCGTGGGCACCAGCGACACGCTCGACGTGCTCGCCAAGCGCTATCATGTCGCCCCGCAGGCGATCCTCGCCGCCAACGGCTATAAGGGCCCGCGTGCGCTCTCGCCCGGCCAGCAGCTGATCATCCCGCATCCCGGCGCGACCGCTGCTGCGCCTGCGCCGGTGATGGCTCCCGTCGCGGCGGCTCCGGCGCTGGCACCGGCTGCCAAACCGGTTGCAGTCGTCGCTGCGCCGCCGAGCATTCACTTCGTCAATCATGGCGACACGCTGGCCAGCATCGCGCGCAAGAACCACATCTCGGCTGCCGAACTCGCCCGCGCGAACGGCCTCGCTCCGTCGGCCAAGCTCAAGCTCGGTACCAAGCTGACCGTGCCCGGCGCCAAGACCGCAGCGGCTGCGGCTCCGGTTGCTCCGGCTCCCGTCGCGGCCGCCCCGGTTGCGGGTACGCTGCAGCCCGTTGCTGCTGCTCCCGCGCCAGCCACCAAGATGGCCGCGGTCGCCGCGCCGGTGCAGAGCGCTCGCCTGGCTCAGGCCACGGCCAATGTCGAAGAGAAGCCCGCCGAGACGCCGGCGAAGGCTGCGGAGGCCACCGGCGCACTGCCGACCTTCCGCTGGCCGGTCCGCGGCAAGGTGGTTACGAGCTACGGCGCCAAGACCAATGGCAAATCCAATGACGGCATCAATCTTGCGGTGCCTGAGGGTACGCCGGTCAAGGCGGCTGAAGATGGCGTCGTCGCCTATTCCGGCAACGAGCTGAAAGGTTACGGCAATCTGGTCCTGGTTCGGCACTCCAACGGCTACGTCACCGCATATGCCCATGCGAGTGAGCTGTTGGTGAAGCGCGGCGATCCCATCAAGCGCGGTCAGGTCATTGCCAAGTCGGGTCAATCCGGAGAGGTGGCGTCGCCGCAGCTCCACTTCGAGATCCGCAAGGGATCGAGCCCGGTTGACCCGCTTCAATTCCTGAACGGGGCGTGAGGCGCACGCTTCCTGCGCAAGAACGATGGCGTCGCCCGGCCTGTGCGCAATTGCGCACTGGACCGGGCAGCCCAGTATTCAGAAGCGGTCGTTGTTGAGCCGACAAGCCGCGGCGTACTGGATTGCCCGCTTTCGCGGGGAATGACATTTGTGTGTGGAGCGAGACCTTCGGCTTACTTGGCCGTCAGCTTCACGCCGAGCCGGCCCGCAAGCTCCTGCACGAACTGCCAGGCGACGCGGCCCGAACGCGAACCGCGCGTGGTCGACCATTCCAGCGCCTCGCGCTCCAGCGCCTCGTCGTCGATCTTGATGCCGAAATGGCTGCAATAGCCGCGCACCATGGCGAGATATTCGTCCTGGCTGCAACGGTGGAAGCCGAGCCAGAGGCCGAAGCGATCCGATAACGAGACCTTCTCTTCGACCGCTTCGCCGGGATTGATTGCGGTCGAGCGCTCGTTCTCGATCATCTCGCGCGCGAGCAGATGGCGGCGGTTGGAGGTGGCGTAGAGGATGACGTTCTCGGGCCGGCCCTCGATGCCGCCTTCGAGCACGGCCTTGAGCGACTTGTACGAGGCATCGTTGCCGTCGAAGGAGAGGTCGTCGCAGAACACGATGAAGCGGAAGGACGAGGCGCGCAGCTGCTCCATGAGCGCCGGCAGGCTCTCGATGTCCTCGCGGTGGATCTCGATCAGCTTCAGCTTGTCGGCGGCCTTGCGGTCCGCGTTGATGCTGGCGTGCGCGGCCTTCACCAGCGACGACTTGCCCATGCCGCGCGCGCCCCAGAGCAGGGCGTTGTTGGCGGGCAGGCCGTTGGCGAAGCGCTCGGTGTTCTCCATCAGGATGTCGCGCATCCGGTCGACGCCCTTGAGGAGGAACAACTCGACACGGCTGACCCGCGGCACCGCCGCGAGGCGGCCGTCGGGGTGCCAGACATAGGCATCCGCACGTTCGAACGATTCGCGCTCGACGCCCGGATTGCTCTGGGCCGAGAGGTGCGCCGCAATGGTCTCAAGGGCGCGGACGATGCGCTCCTGGGAGAGGTCTGGGGCTGCGTTAAGGGCTGCCTTGGGGCGTTTTGCCGCGACGCGAGCGGGCTTCCTGGCAGCGGTACGGGGGCCTTTGCCGGCCGGGCTTTTGCTTGGTTTTTTGGGCATGTCCGAAGTTCCTGAGAATGCAGCCTTATCGGGCCTGCGGCCCCGCCGCAAGGTGGCCAAATCGACGGTCTGGCAGCGTTGCAATTGGGGCGGTGGCCGCTATAGTCCGCGCGAATTTGACCGAACCGGTCGCCTTTGAGGGCCTGACCGGCTTTCCCCCGTTCTCACGAGGATCGTCCGAATGTTGATTACCCCTGCGTATGCCCAGGCTGCGGGCGCCGGCGACACCAACAGCATGTTGATGTCGCTGCTGCCGTTCGCCCTGATCTTCGTGATCATGTACTTCCTGATTCTGCGCCCGCAGCAGAAGAAGGTGCGGGATCATGCCGACCTCGTGAAGAACATCCGCCGCGGCGACACCGTCGTGACGTCGGGCGGCCTCGTCGGCAAGGTCACCAAGGTCGTCGATGACGACCAGATCGAGTTCGAGATTTCCGATGGCGTGCGGGTGCGGCAGATGCGCCAGATGATCTCCGGCGTGCGTGCCAAGGGCGAGCCGGCCAAGGAAAGCTCCAAGGACGACGCTTCCGCGAGCTGATCGCTCGCGCAGGCATCTCAAGTCTCCTGATCTGACAGGTCCAGTCGATGTTGTATTTCACGCGGTGGAGGGCGCTGGGGATTATCCTGACGGCGCTGATCGTGTGCCTCTGCGCGGTCCCGAACTTCTTCCCCGAGGCGCAGGTCAAGACCTGGCCCGCCTGGGCGCAGCGTCGGCTCGTGCTTGGCCTCGACCTTCAGGGCGGCTCCTATCTGCTGCTCGAGGTCGACTCCAACTATGTGAAGAAGGAGAGGCTCGACCAGGTCCGCGACGACGTTCGCCGGACGCTGCGCGACGCCAAGATCGGCTTCACCGGCGGCGTCACCGTGCGCAACGACGCGGCCGAGGTCCGTATCACCAAGGAATCCGACGTGCAGCCCGCGCTCGCCAAGCTGCGCGAGCTGTCCCAGCCGCTGGGCGGATTGATGGGATCCAGCGGTCAGCGCGACCTTGAGGTGACCGATGGCGGTGGCGGGGTGATCCGCCTGAGCATCTCGCAGGCCGCGATGCTCGACCGCCTTCGCAAAACCATCGAGCAGTCGATCCAGATCGTCGAACGCCGCGTCAACGAGCTCGGCACCGTCGAGCCTGTCATCCAGCGCCAGGGCAACGACCGCATCCTGGTGCAGGTGCCGGGTCTTCAGGACCCGACCCGCCTCAAGGAATTGCTGGGCAAGACCGCGAAGATGGAATTCCGCATGGTCGACACGTCCGTGCCGCCGGATCAGGCGCAGCAGGGAAGGTTGCCGCCGGAATCCGAACTGTTGATGAGCGCGTCGCCGCCACCGGTTCCCTATGTCGTCAAGAAGCAGGTGCTGGTCGCCGGCGGCGATCTGACCGATGCCCAGGCGAGCTTCGACCAGCGCACGGGTGAGCCCGTCGTCAGCTTCAAGTTCAATACCTCGGGCGCGCGCAAATTCTCGCAGGCCACCCAGGAGAACGTGGGGCTGCCGTTTGCGATCGTTCTCGACAACAAGGTGATCTCGGCGCCCGTCATCCGCGAGCCGATCACCGGCGGGCAGGGCCAGATCTCCGGTAATTTCACCGTGCAATCGGCGAACGATCTCGCGATCCTCTTGCGCGCCGGCGCGCTGCCGGCGCCGCTGACCGTGGTTGAGGAGCGCACAGTCGGTCCGGGCCTCGGCCAGGACTCGATCGAGAAGGGCGAGCTCGCGGCTTACGTCGGCTCGATCCTCGTCATCGTGTTCATGCTGCTGACCTACCGGCTGTTCGGCGTGTTCGCCAACATCGCGGTGGCCATCAACGTCGCCATGATCTTCGGCCTGCTATCGCTGCTCAACGCCACGCTGACGCTGCCCGGCATCGCCGGCATCGTGCTCACCGTCGGCATCGCGGTCGATTCCAACGTGCTGATCTACGAGCGCATCCGCGAGGAGCTGCGCGGCGGCCGCAACGCGATCTCGGCGATCGACGCCGGTTTCAAGCGGGCGCTTGCGACCATTCTCGATTCCAACATCACCACCTTCATTGCCGCCGCGGTGCTGTTCTACATCGGCACCGGCCCGGTGCGCGGCTTTGCCGTGACGCTCGGTATAGGCATCATCACCACGGTGTTCACCGCCTTCACGCTGACCCGGCTGATCGTGGCCTGGTGGGTGCGGTGGAAGCGGCCGCAGAGCGTGCCGATCTAGGAGCCTGATCGTGACTCACTACGTTCTCATCGGGCTTGGCATCCTCATTGCCATTCTCACCGTGGTTGCGGCGCTCGGTCTGCTGCCGTCGCTGCGGATCGTTCCTGACAACACGCATTTCGACTTCACGCGCTTCCGCCGCATCAGTTTCCCGATTTCGGCCGCGCTGTCGATCGTCGCGATCACGTTGTTCTTCACCCACGGCCTGAATTTCGGCATCGACTTCCGCGGCGGCACGCTGCTCGAGGTGCAGGCGAAGTCCGGCCATGCCGACATAGCGGCGATGCGCACCACGCTCGACGCCTTGGGGCTTGGCGAGGTCCAGCTGCAGCAGTTCGGCGGCCCCGAGAACGTCCTGATTCGTGTCGCGGAGCAGCCGGGCGGCGACGCTGCCCAGCAGGCAGCCGTGCAGAAGGTCCGCACCGCGCTCGGCGATTCCGTCGAATACCGCCGCGTCGAAGTGGTCGGTCCGCGCGTCTCGGGCGAGCTGCTGGCCTACGGCATGCTCGGCCTGATGCTCGCGATCGTTTCGATCCTGGTCTATCTCTGGTTCCGCTTCGAGTGGCAGTTCGCGTTAGGCGCCATGATCGCCAACGTGCACGACATCGTGCTGACGATCGGCTTCATGTCGATCAGCCAGGTCGATTTCGACCTGACCAGCATCGCCGCGCTTCTGACCATTCTCGGCTACTCGCTCAACGACACCGTCGTCATCTACGACCGCATCCGTGAAATGCTGCGGCGCTACAAGAAGATGCCGATGCCGCAGCTTCTCAACGAGTCGATCAACTCGACGCTGTCGCGTTCGATCATCACCCACTTCACCGTGACGTTGGCGCTGCTGGCTCTGCTCCTGTTCGGCGGTCATGCCATCCACAGCTTCACCGCGGTGATGATGTTCGGCGTGGTGCTGGTCGGTACCTACACCTCGATCTTCATCGCGGCTCCGATCCTGATCTACCTCGGCGTCGGCGAGCATCGTGAAGATGCGCCCGATACGGCTACGCCGGCGAAGAAAAACAAGGCATGATCCGAACCCTATGCCCTCGCACGAGTTTGCGAGGGCAGTAAGCCTATTCGGACCAAGCTCATGGCCGGCGATCCCAACGCACCGCATTTCCCGCGCTCGGCGCCGATCGATGCCTATGGCAAGGGCGGCTTCGCTTTTGCCGGCATGTCGCATCGGGGATCGCTGCTCTGTCTGCCTGACGCAATCTGGGCGTGGGACGTGACAGATCCCACCGAGATCGACCGCTATTCGCTGGATCGGGTCTTCGCGGCCGCCAACAGCATCGACACGCTCCTGGTCGGCACCGGAACCGGCGTCTGGCTGCCGCCGCCGGAACTGCGCCAGGCGCTGAAGGCGGTGAGGGTGGTTCTGGACACGATGCAGACCGGCCCCGCCGTGCGCACCTACAACATCATGATCGGCGAACGGCGCCGCGTTGCGGCCGCGCTGATTGCCGTGCCATGAGCAGCGCCGCGCCGCCGCCCGATTCGGTTGCCTTCTGCGCCGATCTGGTGCGCAGCCATGACTTTCCGCGCTATGTCGCAACGCTATTCGCTCCCGCCGCCGAGCGCCGCGCGCTGCTGGCGCTCTATGCCTTCAATGTCGAGATCGTCCGCGTCCGCGACCAGGTGAGCCAGCCCTTGCCCGGGGAAATCCGCCTGCAATGGTGGACCGACATGCTGTCGGGCCATGTCCATGGCAGCGCCGAGGGCAATCCGGTCGCGGCGGAGCTCCTGCGTGCGATCGGCGATTTCGATCTGCCGGTCGAGCCGCTGTCGCTGCTCGCCGACGAGCATCAGTTCGATCTCTACAACGACCCGATGCCGACGCTGACGGCGCTGGAAGGCTATCTGGCCGCGACCTGTTCGGCGTTGTTCGCCCTCGCGGCGCGGATCATGGCGCCACCCTCGGAAGCAGCCGAGCATCTCGCGCGGCATGCCGGGCTGGCCCAGGGCATGGCGCAGATCATCGCGAACCTGCCGCGCGATGCCGCGCACCGGCAGCTGTTCGTGCCGCAGCAACTGCTGACGAGCCATGGCTGCGGCATGGAGGACGTGTTCGCCGGCAAGGAGACGCCCAATCTGCATGCGGTGCTGGAACAGCTCACAGGCGAAGCCGAGCAGCATTTGACCACGGCCTTGTCGCTGCTGGCGGAGGTGCCGGCATCAGTGCGTCCAGCGTTCCTGCCGCTGAGCCAGGTGCGGGCCGACATCAAGCGCCTGTCGCGGCCGGGACGCAATCCGTTCACGCCGCAGCCATCGTCGCGGCTGCGCACGCTGTGGACGCTGTGGCGGGCTTCACGATCGCGGGAATTTACCAAATAGAGGTTGGCTTATCGCCTCGACCTGCCAAATGCTCTATGCTGTCCCATGGCTGAGTTGTCCCAAAGCACGTCGTCCGATCTGAGTGGCTTTCCGGTCGCGCCGGCCGACATTCATGCTGCCGCCGAGACCGTCCGGGGCGCCGTCGTCGAGACGCCCTGCAGCTACAGTCGTACGCTGAGCAATATCTGCGGCTGCGACATCTGGCTGAAGTTCGAGAACCTCCAGTTCACCTCCTCGTTCAAGGAGCGCGGCGCGCTCAACCGGCTCACCGCGCTCACAGAGAAGGAACGCGCGCGCGGCGTCATCGCGATGTCGGCGGGAAACCACGCGCAGGGCGTCGCCTATCACGCCAAGCGGCTCGGCATTCCCGCGACCATCGTGATGCCGGTCGGCACGCCGATGGTGAAGGTCGAGAACACGAAGCACCACGGTGCCGAGGTGGTGGTCACCGGCGCGACGCTGGAGGAGGCGGCCGCGTTTGCACGAAGCCACGGCGAAGCCCGCGGCATGATCTTTGTCCATCCTTATGACGATCCGCTTGTGATCGCGGGGCAGGGCACTATCGGGCTGGAAATGCTCAAATCTGTGCCGGAGCTCGACACCCTGGTCGTCCCGATCGGTGGCGGCGGACTGATCAGCGGCATTGCCATTGCCGCTAAGTCGCTCAAGCCGTCGCTGCGGATATTGGGCGTCGAGGCCTGGCTCTATCCCTCGATGTACAACGCCATCCACGACAGCAATCTGCCGGCGCGCGGCGATACGCTGGCCGAAGGCATCGCGGTCAAATCACCAGGCAAGATCACCACCGAGATCGTCCGCCGTCTCGTCGACGACATCGCGCTCGTGAACGAAGCCGAGCTCGAGCGCGCGGTTGCGACCCTGATCTCGATCGAGAAGACTGTCGTCGAGGGCGCCGGCGCCGCCGGCCTTGCCGCGCTGATGTCCGATCCGTCCCGCTTCGCGGGCCAGAAGGTTGGCCTGGTGCTAAGCGGCGGCAATATCGATACAAGGCTGATTGCCTCGGTGCTCACCCGCGAGCTGGCGCGCGAGGGGCGGCTGACCCAGCTGTCGCTCGATATCCCGGACCGGCCGGGCCAGCTCGCTGCCGTGGCCGCGCTTCTGGCTGAAGCCGGCGCCAACATCATCGAAGTCTCGCATCAGCGCACCTTCTCCGACCTGCCGGCCAAGGCGACGCTGCTGCAGCTCGTCATCGAGACCCGCGACAGCGCGCATCTCGAGGAGGTCATGGCCAGGCTCGGGGCATCCGGATTGAGCGCGCGCTGCACGTGAGCGGACGCGCACCACGTTAGCGCTGCGCTAGGCTTGCGAGGTGGTCGATCAGCCGGTCGATCTCGGCTTCCGTATTGTAGTAATGTGGGGATGCACGCACGACCGGCGGCAGCGAGCGGAGTTCGGCATCGATGCGGGTGCTCGACGGATGTGACACGCCGATCGCAATACCGGCGGCAGCGGCACTGCTGACAATACCGTCCGCCTCATATCCCTTCATTGTGAAGCTAACGATGGCGCCCGGCGTGCGGCCGAGGTCGCGAATGGTAATGCTGCGAATGGAAGCGAGGCCATTGCGGAGGCGGTCCGCAAGCATGTGGCCACGCTGCTCGATAGGGGCAAGGCCGATCTCAAGAGCATAGTCGACAGAAGCGCCCAGCCCCAGCCGGGCCGCGTAGTTGTTCTCCCAGGTCTCGAAGCGGCGGGCGTCGTCGCGGAGTCGATATTCATCTCGCGAGACCCAGGGGGCCGCGAAGTGGTCGATCATGGGCGGCTCGAGTTGTTGCAGCAACGCCCGGCGGACGTAGAGAAAGCCGGTGCCGCGCGGGCCGCGCAGGAACTTGCGGCCGGTCGCAGACAGCATGTCACAGCCGATGGCTTCGACGTCGACCGCTATCTGGCCGACCGCCTGGCACGCATCGAGCAGATAGGGAATGCCCCGTGCTCGTGCGATCTTGCCGACGGCTGCCGCGGGATTGACGAGGCCGCCGTTGGTCGGAACCCAGGTGATCGCGATCAGCTTCACGCGCGCATCGATCATGCGCTCGAGCGCGTGGACATCGAGCTCGCCGCTGGTATCGCTGGGCACCACGTCGATGATCACGCCCGTACGCTTGGCGACCTGAAGAAAGGCGACATAGTTTGCGGCGTATTCCGCCTCGGCCGTCAGGATCCGATCGCCCTTGCGAAACGGAAGCGCGTAGAAGGCCATCTGCCAGGCAACGGTCGCATTCTCCATGAGGGCGATCTCGTCAGTTGCGGCATTCAACAGACGGGCGACGGAGCCGTAGACCGCTTCAAGCCGATCGGCCTCGCGGTCGGCGGCAGCATAACCGCCGATCTCGCTCTCCAGATCGATATGCCGCTTCATCGCCGCGACAACGGGCGCCGGCATGAGCGCCGCGCCCGCGTTGTGGAGATAGGCGAGCCGCCGTGCGGCCGGCGTGTCGGCACGTATGCGGTCGATGTCGATCACGTGAGATCCTCTGCCATCGGGTTCCCTGAGGTAGCCACAATGACGCACGCGAGCAAGATCAGGCAAACTGGAGCATGCCGATCCGGGTGCCTATGCTGATAGAGAGCGCGATTTGGCCCGGAACCGAAAGGACCCGCAATGGCGAAGAACACGATTTGCCTCTGGTACAACAAGGACGCCGAGGCGGCTGCCCGTTTCTATGCCGAGACGTTCCCCGACAGCGCAGTGAGCGCCGTCCACCGCGCGCCCAGCGACTACCCATCAGGCAAGGCCGGCGACGTGCTCACCGTCGAATTCACGGTTGCTGGCGTTGCCTGTCTCGGCCTCAACGGTGGTCCCGTGTTCAGCCACAACGAGTCCTTCTCATTCCAGATCGCCACCGACGACCAGGAGGAGACCGACCGCTATTGGAACGCCATTGTTGGCAATGGCGGGCAGGAGAGCGCCTGCGGCTGGTGCAAGGACAGATGGGGTATTTCCTGGCAGATCACGCCGCGCGTGCTGACCGAGGCGCTGGCGGCCGGCGGCACGGAAGCCAAGCGCGCATTCGAGGCGATGATGGGGATGACGAAGATCGACATTGCCGCGATCGAGGCGGCGCGTCGTGGCTGATATCGTCTCGCCCTAGAGCCATTTCCGTTCCGATGGAATCGGAACGGGGCTCTAGATTATTGTTTTGACGCGTTTTCTTTACGCGAACCGGTATCCACTTCGCTCGAAAACGCTCTAGATGCAGAGGCTGAGCAGCTTGATGTGGCAGCCGCTGGATTTGGGCTTGCTTGCAGGCGCGGTCTCGCGCTTCACGGCAACCAGCGGCTCCTTGTCTTTCTTGCCCTTGCCCTTCGGTTCGTAATCGCCAGCGATCACCATGGCCCAATAGGTGCGCTTGCCGCTGGTGTTTTTGGCGCTCGCGATTCCGACGCGGGATGCGTTGTGCAGCAGCAGGTTCCTGCGGTGCCCGGAGGAGTCGATCCACTGGCCGAGCGTCTTCTCGAAATTGTCGTAACCGTAGGCGATGTTCTCGGCGGCGCGGCCCGCGCCGGCCGGTGCGACGCGCCGGTTGAACGGGCCGAGGGCGTCGTGACTGAGATCGTCCTTTGCTGCCATCGCGCGCGCCTGGTCCATGGCAATGCGGTCGAGGGTGGCATCGCGCACGACGCGGACCTCGCCATGCTTGAGGCGGAAGCTGGAGATCAACTCGGCCGGGGATTCGGCCGCTGCAGGCGCAACCGTGAGCAGCAGAAGGCCGGCGATCATGCCGCCAACCGCACGTTGCATCATGGTCCCCCGAGTGCCCATAACCCCGCCAAGCCCGAACTATCCGACTGCTTCTCTATCGCCAATGTGGACGCTTCAAGGCACGGGCCGCGCTAGCTCGTCGGCAGGTCCGCCTCGAAATTGAAGCGGTCGCGCAGGTTCTTGCGCTGCTCCAGGATGTCCTTGAGGAAGGCGCGATCCTGGTCGTTTTTCATCATGGGCTCGATCAGGTCGAGTTGGTTCATGGCGACCAGTTGCAGGATCTCGGTGCGCGGCTTGCCGGTGGTGTCGCGCGGCAGCGCATGCACGACCTGGATGTGCTCCGGCGGCTTCGGACCCTTGGCAGCCGAAAGCTCGTCGCGGAGCTGGCCTTCAAGCGCGGCCTGATCGGCTTCGACGAAGGCATAGAGCCCGACGCCGGAGCGGCGGTCGGCGAAGGCGACGATGGCGGTGTCGCGCACGGCCGGGTTCCTGCGGATCAGCTCGGCCAGCACCGGCGCGTCGTTGACCAGCCTGCGGCCGCCGCCCTCGCGGTCGGTGAAGTTGAACACGCCGCGCGTGATCGCCCGGTAGACCTTCTTGCCGGTGGCGAGCCACAGGCTCGCCGCGAATGATTTCTTCGCCAGGATCTTGCGCTCGCGCGGCGTCAGCGCATCGGGCGCATAGGAACGCTTGTGCTTGAGCAGATGCCGGAGGTCTTCGTAGGCAAGAATGCGATAGAGGCGGCCGCGGCGGGCAAAGCAGGCAGCGAGCTGGAAGTCGGTCACGTAGGCGCGCCCATCGCGGCCCACCAGCCAGTTCTGCTCTTTGGCGAGATCGTTGTGGCAGATGCCGGCGCGACGTAGCCGGCGCAGTGCCGCCTTGGCCGAGCGGAAATAGGCGAGGTCGCCATGCGGCTTGGCCAGATGCAGTGCAACGCCGTCCACGAAGCCGCGAACCAACGCGCGACGGCCGGCCCAAAGCAGCTCGGGGCCGACGTTAAGACCTTTGGCGAGCGCCAGCGCATGCTTTTCGCGGGCGAACAGATGGCGCGCCAGGAGGAAGGACCACCACGGCACCTCGTCGAGCCGGCGCAGGACCGCGTCGACCTCGCCGTTGTCGCTGCGGAAGCGGCCGCGCTCGACGGTCGAGAACACGTCGCGCTTGAGCAGCACGCCCTCGGTCCAGCGCGCCGAGAGCTCTGCGGCGTCGTCTTTGGGGAGGCTCATCGAAAACTCACGCCGCAGCGGCTATGTGCAGGTGATCCGCGATCCAGCGATCGAGATCGGCGAGCGCCCGTGCACTCATCGCCTGCTTCTTGGCCACCGTCTTCTCGTTGCCGCGCAAGCGCGTGCCATCGGGCTTCTTCGTCGGAACGGTCGCGAGCGGCGGGAACAGGCCGAAATTGATGTTCATCGGCTGGAACGAGCGCGTGCCCGGCTCGATGGTCTCGATATGGCCGCCGGTAATGTGGCCGAGCAGCGATCCGAGCGCGGTCGTGCCGGGTGGGCTCTCCAGCGTTTGGCCGCGTGCATCTGCGGCCGCATAGACGCCTGCGATCAGGCCGACGCTGGCCGACTCCACATAACCCTCGCAGCCCGTCATCTGACCGGCAAAGCGCAGCCGCGGCTGTGCGCGCAGGCGCAACTGGCCGTCGAGCAGCTTCGGCGAGTTGAGGAAGGTGTTGCGATGCAGACCGCCGAGGCGGGCGAACTCGGCCTTTTCCAGCCCGGGAATGCTGCGGAAGATGCGCTGCTGCTCGCCGTATTTCAGCTTCGTCTGGAAGCCGACGATGTTGTAGAGCGTGCCGAGCTTGTTGTCCTGGCGCAGCTGCACGATCGCGTAGGCTTTCGTCGCCGGATCGTGCGGATTGGTGAGGCCGACCGGCTTCATCGGGCCGTGGCGCAGCGTCTCGGGGCCGCGCTCCGCCATGACCTCGATCGGCAGGCAGCCGTCGAAATAGGGCGTGTTGGTCTCCCATTCCTTGAACTCGGTCTTCTCGCCGGCGATCAGCGCGGCGACGAATCCGTCATACTGCTCCTTGGTCATGGGGCAGTTGATGTAGTCGGCGCCGTTGCCGCCGGGACCGACCTTGTCGTAGCGCGACTGGAACCAGGCTACCGACATGTCGATGGACTCGCGGTGCACGATCGGCGCGATCGCGTCGAAGAAGGCGAGCGCGCTCTCGTCAGTGAGTGCACGGATGGCGTCGGCGAGCGGTGCGGAGGTGAGGGGGCCCGTCGCAACGATGACGTTGCTCCAGTCGGCCGGCGGCAGGCCTGCGATCTCGCCACGGGCGATCTCAATGAGGGGATGCTCGTTGAGCGCCTTGGTCACAGCCGCGGAAAAGCCCTCGCGGTCGACGCGAGCGCGCCGCCGGCGGGCACCTGGTTGGCGTCGGCCGCGCGCATGATCAGCGAGTCGAGGCGGCGCATCTCCGCGTGCAAGAGGCCGACAGCGTTGTTGGCGGCGTCGTCCGAGCGGAACGAATTGGAGCAGACGAGCTCGGCGAGCCCGTCGGTGCGGTGCGCCTCCGTCATGCGGGTCGGCCGCATCTCGTGCAGCACCACGGGCACGCCGGCTTTGGCCACCTGCCAGGCGGCTTCTGAACCGGCAAGGCCGGCGCCGATGACGTGCACGGTATTGGATAGGGGTCCTGTCATGGGGCGGACAGGTAGCGCTTTTCGGCGGTCAGTGGAATCGCCGAGATCGAGTTTTCTGCCATCAGAAACGACAACGCCCGCACGAGGCGGGCGCTATCGATTCGTCCGGTTAAGGGCTGAAGGAAATCAGCCCTGATACTGACCGGCGGCAACGCGCGGGATGTCCGAGCGATCGAGGCCGATGTCGGCCAGCTCGCGATCGCTGAGCTGGGACAGCTCGGCAACATTGCGCTGATAGTCCCGGAAAGCCTGGATCATGCGGATGAACGAGAGCAGCATTGGTAGTCTCCTGTAGTTCGATTCAGCCCTTGCCCGGGCCTCATCGTTGAAATGAATATAGATGAGCGTGGTGCACTGCGAAAGTTCCGATGTTGCGGTGCAGCTAAGCAAAGAACGCATAGCGGCGGTAACGAACGATTAACCGGAGGGCAGTCTCGCCCAAAGGGTAGGCGGAACACGGAATGAAATGCTATAAATCTCCGTAGATTCACAGGGTTACAACATTTTGCCGAGTTCCGAGCATTGCGGAAATAAGTTTCGTTCCCGCTCCCTGCAAGGCGATCTGTCAGCCTCTGCGCCCAAGTCTCGTATGCGCGAATCGCATGAGAGTGGAACTATAAAAATGAATTTATATTCGTTTTTTGGTCGAGCCAGACTGTGGACTGGCAGCAGGGGTACCCGGACGATTCGCCCCCCCCCGCGGACGGCGAGATCCGTCCGGCGAAGCGCTGCAAGGCCGGACGAAGCACCTGGCGTCATCAGGAGGTGCCTGCCGCCTCGCTGGTGCAACGCACACACGCCAAGCGTGTGGCATTGATTACGAGGATGTAATGAAAATCGGAAATTCCGCATGCGGCTCTGCGCAGCGCGCAACATCACGCAATTCTCGCGGGGAATTTATTGCGGCAAGTTGCCGCGTCCGGAGGAAAGTCATGTCGCAGATTCCGCAATGTCGCGGGCTGTCCAAAGAACAAGAGAAGGAAAGTAACGTCATGACGAAGTTACTCGGGGTTATCGCAATTGCTGCCGTCGCGTTCGCCGTCGCGCCGGCCCAGGCCGCCAAGCACGCCATGGGCGGCTGCAGCTCGGCGAATCTGGAGCACACGGAGACCGCGATCGAGGCCATGCCCGACGGCGACAGCAAGAATGTCGCGCAGAAGGAGATCGCGGCCGCGCAGGACTCGCTGCTCAACGGCAAAATGGGTGCGTGCGGGATGCACCTGAACAAGGCGATACACGCCACCACGGGTAAGTAAACGCACCAAGAGAGGGCCGGTCGCTCGGCGATCGGCCCTACGCGTTTGTTTGGATGAGTCTTAAGGAGCGTGCGCGAGCTGGGTGGCGAAATATGCGACGGTCTTGGAATAGACCTCGCTCTTGTTCCACTGCAGTAGCACTGCGAAGTTAGGGCTGCCGGGCTGCCAATCCTTGCCGCGCTGCCAGCCGTAGCCGGCGAGATAGTTGGCGGTGGAGGCGAGCACGTCGGGCGCGTTGTGAAGCAGATCCCGCTTGCCGTTGCCGTCGAAATCGACGGCGTATTTCAGCCAAGACGAGGGCATGAACTGGGTCTGGCCGAGCTCGCCGGCCCAGGCGCCGCGCATGTCGCCGGGTGCCAGGTCGCCGCGCTGGACGATGCGTAGCGCATCCATCAGCTCGCCACGAAACTGCTCGGCGCGCCGGCAGTCATAGGCCAGCGTCGCCAGCGAGCGGATGGTTGCAAACTTGCCGGTGTTGACGCCGAAATCGGTCTCGAGACCCCAGATCGCGACCAGCACCTCGCCCGGCACGCCGTAGGTCTGTTCGATGCGCGACAGCACCGAGCCGTATTGTTTCATCATGTTGGAGCCGCGCTGCATGCGCGGCGGCACCATGCGGCCGGAAAACTCCTCGAAGGTCTGGGTGAAGACCTTTTGCGAGCGGTCGCGGTTGAGCACGCTCTGATCGAGCGTTACGCCGGCAAGCCCGGCGGTGATGGCTTGCTGTGAGATGCCTTTGGCCGCGGCGTCGGTTTTGAAGTCCGCAAGCCAGGCGTCGAAATTGCCTGAGCCGCAGGCGACCGCAGCGAGCGCTGGCTCGGCAGAAATGATCGAAGCGGAGAGGGCGAAGGCTGCGAGGGCGAGACGAGAAATCGTCGGGGTCATTCGAGTAGATCGATTCCGTGAAATGGCCTGGCCGGCGGCGGCAATCTCGGTTGTAACCGCGGCCAAAGCAAGGCGTATGACAATGCGCGATCCTGCCCGACCCGGGGCAGGATCGCATGTCACGATATCGTCAGGCGTCCGTCCGATTCCGCCAGGGGAAGAGGTTGGCGGGGAAGTCGGCGGCCGGCTTGCGCGGACGATGCGGCGGCGGCGGCACCGGGCGTGCATCGGGCGCGGACACGATCACCTTGCGATAGAGGTGCCAGGTTGCGTGGCCGAGCAGGGGGATCACCACGGCGAGGCCGAGGAAGGCGGGGATCGTGCCGAGCGCCAACAGCACCGCCACGATCAGGCCCCAGGCCGCCATCGGCACCGGGTTCCTGGCGACCACGCGCAGCGAAGTCACCATCGCCTCGAACGCGCCGGCGTGGCGGTCGAGCATCAAGGGGAACGACACGGCGCTGATGCAGAGCGCAGCGAGCGCGAACAGGAAGCCTGTGCCGCAGCCGACCACGATCAGCCACCAGCCTTGCTGCGTCGTCAGCACGCGCGTCATGAAATCCGAGATGCCGGTGACGCCCTCATAGCCGAACGCCGCGACATAGATCGCCTGCGCGGTCGCAACCCAGGTCACGAACAAGGCGAGCAGCAGCGTGCCGAGGCCGAGCATCGCACCGAACGAAGGCGAGCGCAGCACCTCCATGGCATCCCAGGCGCTCGCGTCTTCGCCGCGTTCGCGCCGGCTCGAGAGCTCATAGAGGCCGAGAGCGGCGAACGGACCGATCAGGGCAAAGCCCGCGGCCAGCGGAAACAGAAGCGGCAGTACCGAATAGCCCATCACCACGCGGGCGAGCACGAGGCCCAGCACCGGATAGATCACGCACAGGATGATGGCGTGGCTCGGAACGGCCTTGAAATCTTCCCAGCCGAGCTTGAGCGCGTCGTGCAGGTCGGACAGTTGGATGGTTCGGATCTCCGGTCCAGCCGCGTCGGCGGTCTGGGCCGTCGTGGGCACATTGCCTTGGTAGAATGTGGCCATGGTCGCTAGCTCCCTTGCCATGCAGCCGAATTCGGCGCCGGCAAACGGCGCAAGCGGCCGCTTCTTGAAGTTTCGCGATTCCCACCAGACGCGAATTCCGGATGGCATCGCGAGCTGAGCGTCAAGCGTACCCTCAATTCCGAGTCCTGTCCCTCACGCTTGGGTGAAATTCGATGCCGCATTGCAACCTCGAATGTGTCATTCGGTCGTCATTTCGCCGCAGATAAGCTCATGCTGCTTGTTGGTTCGCAGAACTCCGCGGGCGCAACGCAGAAAGTTGGTCTATAAGTGCCGATCAAGGCGCTTCCAACGGATCCTTTTCGGGGAATAGACATGAGCATTTTTGGAAAAATCATGGGCGCGATCTTCGGCGGCCATCCGGCTTCCGCCGCACCCACGGGCAACACACCGTCGGGCAGCGCGCCCGCAGGGGCCGCGCCGAGCGGATCGACGCTGTCGTCAGCTCCCGCTGCGGCGCCCGCCGCAACGGTGGACGTCGCCGCGATAGTTGACAAGGCGGTGGCCGCGCACAAGGGCGAGAAGCTCGAATGGCGGACCTCGATCGTCGACCTCATGAAGGCGCTCGACATCGACTCCAGCCTTGCCGCGCGCAAGGATCTCGCCAAGGAGCTCGGCTACAGCGGCGACACCAATGATTCCGCGAGCATGAATGTCTGGTTGCACAAGCAGGTGATGTCCAAGCTCGCCGCCAATGGCGGCAAGCTGCCGCCGGAAATCAAGCACTGACCGATCCCGCGGTCGAAGCACAGGGCCCGCGATCTCGCGGGCCCTTTTGCGTTTAATTCAGGCGACGAGGTCAGCATCGTCCGGATGCCTCTCGAGATAGTCGACGACGAAACCGCAGCCGGCGATCACCTTCTTGCCGTCGCGCCGGATCAAGTCCAGCGCGCCCTTGATCAGCTCGGATCCGATGCCGCGGCCGCGGAGCGCGCGCGAGGTCTCGGTGTGGGTGATGATCACGGCCGACGGCGTCAGCCGGTAATTGGCGAAGGCGACCTCGCTCCCGACGTCCAGCTCGAAGCGGCTCCCGTCCTTGTTGTCCCGTACCAATGCCGCCATGCAAGATCCTTCCGAGGTGCTGCTTCTTCCCTGATCTAGGCGCCTGAACCGGTCCTTGCCAAGATGCGACCAAGGGAGGTTGCCGCAGGGGAGATATCCGGAAAATGCGTGTCCCGCTCAGTCTCATGGCGTTGCTCGCCACGCTCGCCTCGTCCGCGCCAGTGCCGGCCTCGGCCGAAGGCGGTCCGGCCTGGGACGCGTGCGTCGGGCTGACCAGCACGCCGGAAGAGCGGGTCAAGGCCTGCTCGACCGTGATCGATACGAAGAGCGAGAGCGGGCACAGGCTCGCCGGCGCCTATTGCAATCGCGGCCACGGGCTCACCGAGAGGCGCGAGCTCGATGCCGCGTTGTCCGATCTCGACGAGGCGGTCAGGCTCAATCCGGCCTATGCCTGCGCCTACAACAATCGTGGCCGCGTCTATAGTTTCAAGCGCGACTACGATCGCGCCATCGCCGATTACGACGAGGCCATCAAGCTCGATCCATCGCTGGCGCTGGCCTACAGCAATCGCGGCGAGTCCCGCTACAACAAGGGCGATCTCGACGGCGCGTTCGCCGACTTCGACGCCGCGATCAAGCGCGATCCCAACTATGCCACGGCCTATACCAATCGCGGGCTGGTCTACTATCGCAGGCACGACATGGTGCATGCCATCGCCGACTACACCATGCGGATCAAGCTCGCGCCGAACCTGCTCGCCTATATCGATCGCGGCAACGTCTATCGCGACAGCGAGCAGCTCGACCGCGCCGCCGCCGACTATGGCGAGGCGATCCGCATCGCACCGACCGACGCACGCGGCTGGCGCAATCGCGGCATGATCCGCCTCTACCAGGGCGACAACAAGGGTGGCCTCGCCGACTACGACAAGGCGCTGCAATACGATCCCTCCGACGTGTTCTCCTGGAACAACCGCGGTCAGGCCCGCTTGCGGGTCGGCGACAAGCAGGGCGCGATCTCTGATTTCAGGAAGGCGCTGGAGTTGAAGCCGGGCTTGCCGATGGCGCAGGAGTCTTTGAGGAAGCTCGGGGCGTTGTAGTTGTCGCCGTCATTCCGGGGCGGCTCGCAGAGCCGAACCCGGAATCTCGAGATTCCGGGTTCGATGCTGCGCATCGCCCCGGAATGACCATCCTCATTTCTTCACCAGGTCCTGATAGTCCGGGTGCTTCTCGATCCACGCCTTCACGAACGGGCACTCCGGGATCAGCTTCAATCCGGCCGCGCGGACCTGGTCGAGCGCGCCCTGCACCAGCTTCGAGCCGATGCCCTTGCCGCCGAGTTCTTTCGGCACCTCGGTATGCACGAAGGTGATGACGTTGCCGTCGAGCTTGTAGTGTCCGGTCGCAAGGTAGCCCTCAACCTCAAGCTCGAAGCGGTGATGGGCCTTGTTGTCGATGACGTCGCTCATGTCGTCTCCGGTCAGCTCTTCAGCGAGTCCGTCAGCATCTTGCGGATCGACCAGGCTTCGCCGTCGGACGAGCCCCTGATATCGTCGATCCTCCAGCTGTTGGCCTCGCGCACGAAGTCGTAACGCACGATCTGGTCGGCGGGTTTGCGGTCGTTGCGGTGGCCGGTGATGGTCACCGCGATCGTCGCCTTGTCGGCCTCCATCTTCTCGGCGTCAACCTTGAACGACTTAACGTCGGGGTCCTGCGAATTGGTGACAGGATCGAAATCGACCGGCCCGATATCGCCCTTGGGCGTATGCGCATCGGCCTTGGCCCACAGCGCGACCAGGGCCTGGGAGAGATATTTGCCCTTGGCCGCCTTGTTCTCGATGACGAAGGCGCCGCCGCCATCGCCCTTGCCCTTGGCCGCGCGGGTGTAGATCGCGGTCAGGATGGCGACGGGATCGCTTGGAGCAGGCATCACGGCGAATGCCGGAGAGGCGGAGGCAAGCAGAGAGGCGGCGACGAAGGTCCGACGGGTGAGCATGGAATGTCCCTCTGATGCTGGCGTGCGACGCCGAGCCGGAGCGGCCAGCGTCGGCGCGTATCTCTGTAGACCGATCGAGGGGCCGTTCGGTTCAATCGGACGCTTTGGCCAGCCGCGCATCTTCTGGCTGTGGCTGTTGGCGGAGGCAGCCCTGGCAGATGACGAGGGAGCGGTTGACCCTGGCGTCCTGCTCGGCCTCGATGCCGTCCTGGGCCTGCCACCATTCCTTCGAATAGGGCTGAAGCCCGGCTTGCGACCTGTTGAGCTCGGATGCGGCGGCGGCGCGCGTTGTACGCGATGGCCCTGAGGCGGAACGCGGCTGATTGGGATCCTCGCCGGCACCGTCCCAGGCATAGCGCGCAGGCTTGAAGGCCGGATCGGACACAAGATGCGCCTGCGGGGCCACGGCACATCCGGCGAGCGCCAGCGACAACAGGAGGAAGGCGGGCGCTTTGACCATGATGCTGCACTCTGTACGCAAGAACTAATGGAGGTTGCGCCGATCATGTTTAAGATTCCTTGAACATGCGCATGGCTCCGCTCTGGCCAGCGGCCTTGCGAGGCTGCGGACGATGGCGATAAATGGGCTGCAATGAGCGGGCGGCCGGTGTGCCGTCCGCCATCGAAGAGGAAGCCCGATGCAGCCCCTGCGCATGTCCCGCCGTGTCATGAATCTCGCTCATATGCTGACCCAGAATGCGCGGCGGCATGGATCGCGTCCCGGCTTTGTCTGGGGTGACAAATCCTGGAGCTGGCGCGAGATCGACGCACAGGTCTCGGCACTGGCCGCGGCGCTCGCCGCGCGCGGCATCACGAAGGGCGACCGTATCCTCGTCCATTCCGAGAATGGCGACGAGATGTTCTTCTCGATGTTCGCCGCATTCCGGCTCGGCGCCGTCTGGGTCCCTACCAATTTCCGCCTGATGCCGGATGAGGTCGCCTATCTCGCGCAAGCCTCCGGCGCGAAGGCGTTTCTGTGCCATGTCGATTTTCCCGAGCACGCCGCGGCCGTGAAGGGCGGCGCGCTGGAATTCACCTGGAGCATCGACGGCGGGGCGCCATTCGCCGAGACGTCGGTTGCGGATGCCGTCGCATCGCGAGCCGGCAACGTGGTCGAGAACGTTGCGGTCGAGCACGACGATCCCTGCTGGTTCTTCTTTACGTCCGGCACTACCGGCCGCTCCAAGGCCGCGGTGCTGACCCATGGCCAGATGGGCTTTGTCGTCACCAACCATCTCGCCGATCTCACGCCCGGCGTAACGGAAGGGGATGCGTCGCTGGTGGTGGCACCGCTGTCGCATGGCGCAGGCGTGCATCAGCTGGTGCAGACCGCACGCGGTGTGCGTACCGTGCTGCTGCCGACCGAGAAGTTCGACATCGATGAGGCGTTCCGGCTGATCGAGGCACATCGCGTCAGCAATCTCTTCACCGTGCCGACGATTCTGAAGATGATGGTCGAGCACCCCGCCGCCGACAAATACGATCACTCCTCGTTGCGTCACGTGATCTATGCCGGCGCGCCGATGTATCGCGAGGATCAGAAGGCCGCGCTGAAGAAGCTCGGCAAGGTCATCGTGCAGTATTTCGGCCTGGGCGAAGTCACCGGCAACATCACGGTGCTGCCGGCGGCGCTGCATGATCCCGAGGACGGCCCGCACGCGAAGATCGGCACCTGCGGCTTCGAGCGCACCGGCATGCAGGTCTCGATCCAGGACGACGAGGGCCGCGAGCTCGCCGCAAACCAGGGCGGCGAGATCTGCGTGATCGGGCCTGCGGTGCTCGCCGGCTACTACGACAACCCTGAAGCCAATGCGAAGGCGTTTCGCAACGGCTGGTTCCGCACCGGCGATCTCGGCCACATGGACGAGGAGGGGTTCGTCTACATCACGGGACGTGCCTCCGACATGTACATCTCCGGCGGCTCCAACATCTATCCGCGCGAGATCGAGGAGAAGATTTTGACGCATCCCGCGGTCGGCGAGGTCGCCGTCCTCGGCGTGCCGGATGCGACCTGGGGCGAGGTTGGCGTCGCCGTCTGCGTCGCGCGCGAAGGCGAGAAGCCCGTGAGCGAAGCGGAGATGGCGGCGTTCCTCTCGCCGAAGGTGCCGCGCTACAAGATGCCGAAGCGCTTCTTCTTCTGGGAGGCTCTGCCGAAATCCGGCTACGGTAAAATTCCAAAGCGCCTGGTGCGCGATGAGCTCGAGGCGCGCGGGCTGCTCGATCTCGACAAGAAGCAGGCGGGCTGAGCGAAGGTCATGCGCAGCATCAAGCAGCCGGGCGCGCCGCATCCCGAGCGCGTTCAATGGGTGGAGGCGAGGGGACGCGCCTTCTCGTTCACGCTTGAAGCGGGTCTGCCGCTGCTCGAAGCCGCGCGTCGCGGCTTTGCGGCGGAGGGCTTTGCCGGTGGCGTGCTGAATTTTGGCAGCGGCGCGCTTGGGCCGTTCGGCTATGTCATGCCGGCGCTGTCGAAGACGGGCGAGAACGCAGCGTTCTATAGCGACACGTTCCGGCCCAAGGGCGTGACGCGTACGAAGCTCGGCCGCATGACGCTTGGCATGCGCGACGGCGCGCCGGTCTTTCATTGCCACGGGCTTTGGACCGAAGCCGACGGCCGCGCCAGTGGCGGGCACATGCTGCCGGACGAGACGATCGTTGCTGAGCCGTTCGAGGTCGAGGCCTTTGGTATCGATGGCGCGATGTTCACCGCCGAGCCTGATCCCGAGACGAATTTCAAGCTGTTCGGGCCGGTCGCGTCCGCAGCGACCGGCGCGCGAACCACGAGCCGCGCCTTTGCGCTGCGACTGCGTCCCAATCAGGATTTTGCCGGCTGCCTCGAGGAGTTCTGCTGCGTGCACGGCATTGCCCACGCAAAGCTCCACGGCGGCGTCGGCTCGACGATCGGCGCGCGCTTCACCCATGGTGGCGTGACCGAACCGTTCGCGACCGAGTTGGCGATAACGGCCGGTACGATCGCGCCCGGTCCCTCCGGCGCGCCCGAAGCGGTGCTCGACGTCGCCCTGATCGACTACACCGGTGGCATCGCCGAGGGCCAACTGATCCGCGGCGACAATCCCGTGCTGATGACCATGGAGCTGGTGCTGGAGGTCTTGGGCTAGGGCACGACCGAAGCTTGCGGCGTCCCGCAGAAGCCACTTCCATGCGATTTATGTTCCTGATATGTTCCATAGCGAATTTCGGTTGGGACGGAGCGGGGGCAGGAACATGAGCCGGACACGACGCCGTCAGACCACATTGCGTGCGCCTTATCTCAGGCGCGTCTGGCTCGATCGCGCGCGGGTCGAGGACTGGGAGGCTTATCCGTTCTGTCTTCCCGTGTTCAGGGACGAGTTCGATCACAGCTTCGACGCCGCGGTCACGATCATCGTCGGCGAGAACGGGACCGGCAAATCGACCATCCTCGAAGGCATTGCCGGGATGGCCGGCTTTGCCAGCACTGGCGGGCGCAAGGGTTTTCAGGAGATCGACGGCGGTGGAATCGAAATCACCGGCGAAGAGCTGTCGTCCACCTTGCGGGCAGCGTGGGTGCCGAAGGTGACCGACGGCTGGTTCTTTCGTGCCGAGACGTTCTTTTCTGTCGCGCGTTATCTCGACCGCTCGGCCGTGAGTGCCGCAGAAACCATGGAAGGCGTGTTTGGCGCGAGCGTTCAGCAGGCGCCGGACTATCTCTCCTTCTCCCATGGCGAGGGCTTTCTGGTGTTCTTCGAGGAGCGCTGCCAGAAGCAGGGCATCTACATCTTCGACGAGCCGGAATCGGCGCTGTCGCCGGCGCGGCAGATGGATTTCCTCAAGCTGCTGCATCGCATGGATCTCTCCGGCAACTGCCAGGTGATCATGGCGACCCACGCGCCTCTGCTGATGGCCTATCCCAATGCGCAGCTGCTGCGGCTCGGGAAATACGGCCTTGAGCCGACAACGGTGGAGCAGACGGATCATTACCGGGTCATGCGAGAGTTTTGCGCAGATCCGCGTGGGTTCGTGGAGGCGACGCTGGGGGAGTGATCGACGGCCGCGACGACGCAGGCTTTCTCCATCGTCATTGCGAGCGCAGCGAAGCAATCCAGATTCTCTCCCCGGCCGCAGTCTGGATTGCTTCGCTGCGCTCGCAATGACGGCGCCGAGCAACAGCGTCCCACTCTCGTGTCCCGGACGCGCTGGCGCGCCTGCAATGCGCATAGCGCGTCGAAGACGCGCGTGAACGCGCTTATGGCGTTGCTGCGCAGAGCCGGGACCCAGATGGCGAAACAGTAAGGCAGCACCGTTACATGGGCCCCGGCTCTGCAGCGCACCGCCGGAGGGGCGCTGCGCTGCGTCCGGGGCACGAGAGCGGAGCATCTTCGCATTCCAATCTAGATCACACGCCTTCACATCCTCGCGGCACGTCGTCCCCGGCTGGCGATCACCAGGGGCGAGCGCGTACTTTAGCCATGGCCAGGAATGTCGATTCACTTATGCCTGATATCCCCGAGCTCGATCCTTGAAAGAGGTCGAGCGCTGGCGAGTAAGTCTGACTGGCGTTTTTCGCGTCATACATGGCGGAGAAGCGGTTCAACAGCTTTGCAACTTTCGTGGGATCCGAAAGATCTTTGAGATTGAGGTATTTTCCCACGATCTTGGCTTGCTGATCGATCTGCATCGCAGCCATCTGATCAGGCAAATCGAAGGTGGTTCTGAACACCTCCGAAAGAGCCTTGTCGGCAAGTATGTCGTAGGCAGACGTGATGTGTCCCGCCATTCGCTGGAAATACAACGCCAGACGCACACCGGGATTCGTATCCCCCTGCTGCTGCTCCAGGCTTTGCTGGAGATAGTTCTTTTGCGTTGCCAGAAATTGGTCGCGTTTTTGCGCACCCATCATCGGAAGACGCGCGACGTTGCCCTTGCTGTCGAAATTGAACGACGCCGCGATCTCGGCAAAGCGAGGATCGCTCTCCGTGTTTGCAAAGCTCTTTGGATTGCTCAGATCGGAGCCGAAGATCTTCTCGAGATATTCGTCGCTGACTTTCTTAGGCTCCAAACCCTTGGCCACAAGAATGAAGTCGACCATCTTCCTGTTTTTAAGCAGATCGGTAACGCTTCCGATTCCTGCGACTGCTTCCTGATAGGCCGTCGCGACTTTCTGGGCTTGTTCCCGAACTGCCTTCTGCTGCTGAGGGCTTGCGTTTTTGATCGCTGCGATGACGTAGTCCTTCGCAATCTGGAGGACTTGAGCCGAGTCCTGGGCCACCAGGGGGGGTCGTCAGATTGCCTTTTGCGTCGAAGTTGAAGGCGCGTGCGAGCTGTACGTATCGATCGTCCTTGAGGGTATAGACGTAGCTCTTGGGGTCGCTGAGGTCGCTTTCGAGGACAGCCTTGACGGTGGCCTGCGAGACGTTTTTGGGATCGAGGCCGACGGCGCCCAGCGCAAAATCATACACGCCCGGTGTCGATACAAACGCCTGGACTGAATTAATCTTGAGGAGGTCCGATCTGAATTGCTTGATCGCCAAAGCTTCGTATATCGGGCTTGCAGCTTGGTAGACGGCGGCCTTGCTGGCGTCGAACCGCTGTTTCGTGATGGTGACGTTTGCAGCAGTCTGCGCGGACACCCCCGACGGGAGTGATCCATCGGGCAAGAATTCGAACGCGCCGGCCAGGTCTACAAACCCGCCAATCGTCGCTATCTGGTCGTTGAGGCTGGAGATGCTGTTCGTATATGACTCCAGGTGATGCTTTTCCACCAGGATCTGGACGTTCAACTGGGTCACGTTGGCGCCCGGTTGCGATAGTTGGGCCGTGTAGTTGGCTATGTTCGAATTGGCGGCGCTGGCATCCGATTTGGCTTGAGCAAGCTGGGCGTTGAGGCCGCTCAACTGCGAAGCGAAAGTGGTGTTGACGTAGCTGTTTGGATCGGATGGATCGCTGCGCAGGACCTGGCTTATCGTAGCAGCCGGCCACTTGCTTTGGTCGATCCCGAATGCCGAATAGACATAGTTGCGAAGACGGTCGTTGTTCAGGAGCTGGTCAGGAGTGCTGATGTTGCCGATCTGGGCGCTGTAGTAATCCGAGTCGCCGGCAAGCGCATCGACCTGGCGCTTCTTGGTCGCCGTGTACAGACCGATCGTCTCATCGGTCTGGTCGCCCGATTGCGCAACCGGCGTTGCGCCGCCATTGAAGGAAAATGCCGCGGCAAACTCCCGGTAACGCTTGTCGACCAGCTTGTTGACAAAGCTTTTTGGATCGGAGAGGTCGCTCTCGAGCACCTTCTTCATGAAAGCCTTGGCGTAGGCCATGTCTTCCAGGCCGTAGGCTTTCGTTGCGTAATGATACAGGCGGTAATCCTTCATCAGATCGTCAACGGTGTGGACCTTGCCGATGTTGGCTTTGTAATAGGCCGCTTCGCGCGCGACGTCCGATTGCTGCGCCACCCGCGTCAGGGATTGCGTGAGATTGCGCGCGATGTAGCTGTAGCTGAAATACGTTGACACCATAGGGTATTCCTGACGGCTCGGCGGTCCTGGACTTCCGTCAATCATTGCCGGGTCGTCGCAAGGTGGAGACTGGCCTCATGCCAGCAGACAGAATGGCGGTTAGTTTTTACTGCGATTCTCAGTTACAACTTTAGGTATCACTAGCGTCCAAGTGCCGCATCGCCAGGATATTTCCGGCAAGCCCCCCGCAAGCTTCGTCTTCTAACTGGCATTCGAAAATCGCGGGCACAGTTACACCTCCCCGCGGCACGTCGTGCCCGAGCTTTTGCGTCCGTTGCCGCCCTCGAAGGTGCCGAGGGCGCAGGGAAGGCCGGGCGCCGGCTGGCACCCGCGGTCCGCTGTGCGCAAATGCGCTGGAATAGATGCACAGCGGCATACAGGGCAGCCTGGACATCCCGGCCTTCCCTGCGCAGTGGTTTTACGGCTTATGTCGCGCTCTCCCCGGGGAGCGATGCACTATTGCCCCCGTCGCCTTGCGGATGACTGATGTGCGGACCCGGTCGGGCCGCAGATCACCGCACGACTTGGCGCGCAGGCTCCGGGCGCCAGGACCACACGATTTTGCCGTACGCAGGCTGCACCGGTCGTGTGCGCGAAGGGCGTTGCTCACGGAGTGACCCGCCCTGCAACCACCTTCGCGCCGACGCCGCCCGCGTCCACCACGTCCCATCCCGCGTTCGTGACGATCGCGATGCGCCCCTCGGCCGGGTCGGGATGGCCGAAACATGCGATAAATCCGAATTCGCGTAAAGCGAAATGTTTTGATCCGGAAGCATTGACCCGGGTCTGGCGTGTTTTGCCCGCCGGGCGGCGCAAGGGCTTGTGGGTGCGTAGGGCGGGTTAGCGTAGCGTATCCCGCCGCTCTTTTGCGCGCGAGGCGGGATGGCGGATTACGCTCCGCTAATCCGCCCTACGGTCTCGGGCCGGCACAACACGCGCGCGATATCCTCCATCCGCTCGAACACCATGTCCGGCCCGTGCGCCCGCAGCGCCTCCGGGGCCGCATAGCCCCAGCACACGGCACCGCAGGCGATTCCCACAGCCCGCGCAGCCTCGATGTCGCGGACCTCGTCGCCAATCGAAATCACGCGGTTTGGGTCGACGTCGGCAAGCCGGATGACCCGGCGGAATTTCGCAGGCTTGCCGAACACCGATGCCGCGCAGTCGAAATGCGAGAACAGGGCGGCGACCTCGCCGAGCTTCTCGCGCGCATTGGCTTCGCTGTCCGATGTCACCAGCGCGAGCTGCACGCCATTCCCGGCCAGCGTCCGCAGCATCGCCTCGACGCCCGCAAACAGCGAAATCTCCGCCGCGGCTTCTGCCTTCAGTCGCCGCGCATGCCGCGCGATCGCCGGCAGCTTCCAGAGCGGCACCTCGAGGCGGGCGAGGATCTCGCGCGTCGAGGCATGTCGCAGTCCCTCGACATCCTCATCCGCGACACGGCGAAAGCCGAAGCGATCCGCGACATCGTTGATGGTGCGCAGGAACCACGGAAAGCTGTCGGCCAACGTGCCGTCGAGATCGAAGATGGCGAGGGAGTGGGGCAACATTGCGGGTACGGGAGTTGTCGAGCGTGCCCAATTGCTCGGGTGTTACTTCGTCGCCTTGCTTGGAAAGTTCGGGCCTCTCCTGTAACCCGTTTTTGCTTGAGCTCGATCGGGAATTCGTTCGATAATCTTACTCTTCATCATCTTATTGAATATTCGCTTTACTGAGTTTTCTGACCCGATAAAGGTAATTTCCCGCGCCTTCGCGTTGTTGATTTCTGGATGCACTCTCAAATATTCGCAGATCATCTCTTCCGGTGAAGCTAGCTTCTCATGACGAAGTGTAACTTTCACACTGCCATCTAACTGTTCAATCACCGGGTCCCGAAACTTTAACTTTCGCATCGCTTCGAAGGCGGTATTCAGACCTTCACCGACATCCTTGTTTGGGGGATCTTCATACTTGTTAATTAGGCGTACGATCCTCTGATTTCGAGCGAAGCGCTCTTCCAGAATATTCTCAACAGTGACGTGTGCTGGCAACACGCCCGGACTCTGAACCTCGATGCGGTTGTCGTAGATGCGGATATGGATGTCATCATTTAAGCTGTAGTCTCGATGGAGCACGGCATTCGTGATGATTTCGTGGATAGATTCGCGTGGATAAGACACGTTTTCCAATCCAGTCGTTCCAACTACCGAAACCTTTTCCACAATATCAACGGTTGCCTGCACTGCTTTTGCGATCAACGCGTAAGCATGTCCTTCGATGCTAGCGGGATTTCCAACCAACGTATCACGTGTTCCCATACCCGAGGTTTGATAACGGTAGATCTTTATCCCCGCCTTTGGCAGAGCAGCTTGAGGCTCCTCGGCATAGAGGAGCACGGCGGCTACGGTCGGTCTGTCTTCATCAATGAGTTGCTGTTTCTTGAGCCACGGCAGAGGCTCTGCCGTCGGAATGTTCGCAAGCATGAATTCGAGTATCGGCTTGGAGTTGGTGACCTCGCCAGAATCAATTTTGACGACGTGATCTTCGTAAGAGGTGATGCCCTTGTTGAACTTGAGTCTTGATATTTGATCTTCACGCGTTTGAGGCAGATTTTGCGCTCCGCGCCTCAAATAGAAGGTGCTATCGCTTGCCGAACGGATATCGGGAGTTTTCAAAATTTCGCAGTGGAGCAACAACCCGGGATAGCGGTCAGACTTCAGAAATTGGTACTTGAAATAGCTTCCAAGCGGGAAAAACTCTTCGAATGCCTGGATGTGGCCGTTTGCGGCCTCAGCGTCTACAAAACCTGACCAGCGCTTGATAGATGATCCACTATTTAGCACTCCTATGAAGAGCTCACCACCATCAGCGTTGGCGAAGGCAGAAAGCGACTTAGTGAGCTTCGCCGGTGACACTTCCTTTGCTTTGAAGTCTAAGAAGTGGCTCTCGCCGCGAGTCAGCAGATCAGCGAATTGAGCATCGGATACCGTCGTTACATCGATCGTCAAGAGTCCTCACTCCTCAGCTCGCGCTGTCATGGCTGAGCTGAAAGAGTAACGACCAGCGCTACAACTTCAAGAAGAAAGGGCGCTCACCGTATCGGGGGCTCCGGTTATCTACTCCGCCGCCTCGCTCGTGCTCCTGCGCTTCGGCTTCCGCGCCTTCTTCAGCACCGGCTCCAAAAACTTCCCCGTGTAGCTCCGTGGCGCCTTGGCGATGTCTTCCGGCGGGCCCCAGGCGACGATCTCGCCGCCGCCGTCGCCGCCTTCGGGGCCGAGGTCGATGACCCAGTCGGCGGTCTTGATGACTTCGAGATTGTGCTCGATGACGACGACCGTGTTTCCTTGCGCGACCAGCTCGTGCAGCACCTCCAGCAGCTTCTTGACGTCGTGGAAGTGCAGGCCGGTGGTCGGCTCGTCCAGGATATAGAGCGTGCGGCCGGTGGCCCGCTTGGACAGCTCTTTCGCCAGCTTGACGCGCTGTGCTTCGCCGCCGGAGAGCGTAGTGGCCTGCTGGCCGACGTGGATATAATCGAGGCCGACGCGGTGCAGGGTCTGGAAGGTCTCGCGCACGCGCGGCACCGCCTTGAAGAACTCGGCGGCCTCCTCCACGGTCATGTCGAGCACGTCGGCGATGCTCTTGCCCTTGAACAGGACTTCCAGCGTCTCGCGATTGTAGCGCTTGCCCTTGCAGACGTCGCAGGTGACGTAGACGTCGGGCAAGAAGTGCATCTCGATCTTGATGACGCCGTCGCCCTGGCAGGCCTCGCAGCGGCCGCCCTTGACGTTGAAGGAGAAGCGGCCGGGTTCGTAACCGCGCGCCTTGGCTTCGGGGAGCCCGGCGAACCATTCGCGGATCGGGGTGAAGGCGCCGGTATAGGTCGCGGGGTTCGAACGTGGCGTGCGGCCGATCGGGGACTGGTCGATGTCGATGATCTTGTCGATGTGCTCTAAGCCCTCGATGCGGTCGTGCGGGGCGGCGCCTTCGCTGGCATTGTTCAGCTTGCGGGCGATGGCGCGGTAGAGCGTGTCGATCAGCAGCGTCGACTTGCCGCCGCCGGAGACGCCGGTGACGCAGGTGAACAGGCCGAGCGGGATCTCGGCCGTGACGTTCTTGAGGTTATTGCCGCGCGCGTTCACCACCTTGATGGTGCGACGGTGGTTCGGCGGACGCCGCTCCGGCACCTCGACCTCGAGCTCGCCGGTGAGATATTTGCCGGTCAGCGATTTCGGGTTGCGCATGATCTCGGCCGGCGTGCCTTCGGCAACGATGTTGCCGCCGTGCATGCCGGCGCCGGGGCCGATGTCGAGGACGTAGTCGGCGAGGAGAATGGCGTCCTCGTCATGCTCGACCACGATCACGGTGTTGCCGAGGTCGCGCAGGCGCTTGAGCGTATCGAGCAGGCGGGCGTTGTCGCGCTGGTGCAGGCCGATCGACGGCTCGTCCAGGACGTAGAGCACGCCGGTCAGCCCTGAGCCGATCTGCGAGGCGAGGCGGATGCGCTGGCTCTCGCCGCCGGACAGCGTGCCGGAGGCGCGGGAGAGGGTGAGATAGTTGAGGCCGACGTCGAGCAGGAAGGTGAGGCGCTCGCGGATCTCCTTGAGGATGCGGCCCGCGATCTCGTTCTGCTGCGCGTTCAGCGCCTCGGGCACGCCCTCGAACCATTCGCCGGCCTTCTTGACCGAGAGTTCCGAGATCTCGCCGATATGCTTGCCGCCGATCTTGACGCAGAGCGCCTCGGGCTTGAGCCGAAAACCCTTGCAGCCCTCGCAGGGCACGTCGTGGAAGTACTTCGCCAGCTCCTCGCGCGCCCACTCGCTCTCGGTCTCGCGATAGCGGCGATTGATGTTGGTGATGACGCCCTCGAACGGCTTCTTGGTGTCGTAGGAGCGGACGCCGTCCTCGTAGGAGAACTTGATCTCGTCGTCGCCGGAGCCGTAGAGGATCGCGTTCTGCGTCTTCTTGGCCAGATCCTTCCACTTGGTGTCGAGCGTGAACTTGTAGTGCTTGCCGAGCGCGGTCAGCGTCTGCGTGTAATAGGGCGATGACGACTTGGCCCAGGGCGCGATCGCGCCCTTTCGCAGCGTCAGATCCTTCTCGGGGATGACGAGATCCTCGTCGACATGCTGCTCGACGCCGAGGCCACCGCAGGCCGGGCAGGCGCCATAGGGATTGTTGAAGGAAAAGAGTCTGGGCTCGATCTCGGGAATGGTGAAGCCGGAGACCGGGCAGGCGAACTTTTCCGAGAACAGGATGCGCTCGGGCCCGCTCTTGTCGTGGATTTTTGCGGTCCTCTTTTTCTCTTTCTCTTCAGCAGGTGCCGCCGCCGGTGCGTCGGCGAACTCGATGACCGCGAGGCCCTCGGCGAGCTTCAGCGCGGTCTCAAAGCTTTCGGCGAGGCGCTGGCCGATATCGGCGCGCACCACGATGCGGTCGACGACGACGTCGATATCGTGCGGGAATTTCTTGTCCAGGCTCGGGGCTTCCGCGAGCTCGTAGAAGGTGCCGTCGATCTTGACGCGCTGAAAGCCCTTCTTGAGCCACTCGGCGAGCTCTTTCCTGTACTCGCCCTTGCGGCCGCGCACGACCGGAGCGAGCAGATAGAGGCGCGTGCCTTCGGGCAACGCCAGCACGCGGTCGACCATCTGCGAGACGGTCTGGCTCTCGATCGGCAGGCCCGTGGCCGGCGAATAGGGCACGCCCACGCGCGCCCAGAGCAGGCGCATGTAATCGTAGATCTCGGTCACCGTGCCGACGGTGGAACGCGGATTCTTCGACGTTGTCTTCTGCTCGATCGAGATTGCCGGCGAGAGGCCGTCGATCTGGTCGACATCCGGCTTCTGCATCATCTCGAGGAACTGGCGCGCATAGGCCGACAGCGATTCAACGTAGCGGCGCTGGCCCTCGGCGTAGATGGTATCGAAGGCGAGCGAGGATTTGCCGGAGCCGGAGAGGCCGGTGAACACCACGAGCTTGTCGCGGGGAATCTCGACGTCGACGTTCTTGAGGTTGTGCTCGCGCGCGCCACGGATCGTAATTGCGCGCAGGCTCGAGCCCGCGTTCTGCTGTTGGCGCTTCGCCTTGATCACTTCATCCATCCCGGTGGTCCTCAAGGAAATCCCAACGGCGCGCGATCGCGCCAGTGTTGAAGGCGCGCATCGCCCGGAACCGGGATCGGCGCCGTTGGGTATGTCCGCGAACGTAGGAAGAACGAGGACGGATTTCCAGTGCGACTTGCGAATCGTCAACGGATTGTTGGCGCGCTGGCGGCAACTGGCAGTAGCGGCTCATCCGGAACAGGCGAAAGGCCGGCGCGAGGCCGGCCCTTCGTGCGCGTTTGAAGGCCGTCGCGCGAAAACAAAAAGGCCGGCGCAAGGCCGGCCTTTCGTAACGCGATGGCGTTGGCGTTGGGGCGAAGCTTAGTACTTCGCGACCACCGGGGCCCCGAAGTGATAGTTCACGCCGACCTGCACGGTGTGGAAGTTGGCCGTGCCCGAGTTCACGGGAACGCCGACGCCAGAGAAGTACGTCTCGCCGCCGAGGCTGCGATACAGGTACTCGCCCTTGACCGACCACTGCGGCGCGATGAACGCTTCGACGCCCGCGCCGACGGTCCAGCCGGAGTGGAACTTGCTGTCCGACACCGACAGGCCGGCTTCGGAGACGGTGACCTTGTTGTCGATCCAGGCGTAGCCGCCGGTGCCGTAGAACAGGACGTTGTTGACGGCGTAGCCGATGCGGCCGCGCACGGTGCCCATCGCATCGGTCTTCGAGGTCAGCGAGTCGGTGCCGTCGCTCACTGAGGCGCTGACGTCAGCCCAGGCGCCATCAGCTTCGAGGCCGAACACGACGTTGCCGGTCTGCCAGTTGTAGCCGGCGGTGCCGCCGACGAAGCCGCCCTTCATCTTGATATCGGAGTCGCTCTGCCAAGCGCCGCCGCCGACGATACCCAGGTAGAAGCCGGTCCAGTTGTAGACCGAGGCGACAGCCACCGGAGCCTTGGTGTAGGGGCGAGCCGCCAGATCGGCAGCCGAAGCGGCGCCGGTGAGGGCGAACAAACAGGCCGAAGCCAACAAAACCTTCTTCATTTTCAACTTAATCCCAGTCCCAGTTTCTATTTTTGCCTTCCGTGCGTCGGAAGGGCAGCGGACGCTGTGGTCCAACTGATGTCGTGCTTACACCAGCAAAGCCGCAAGTTGTGTCTCTCAAAAGCCACAACAGTCGCAAAACGTCACAATTGCTGACAGATTGTCGCAGGGTGCCGCGCCTAGCAAAAAGGCCGGCGCGAGGCCGGCCTTTGATCTCCAAACAATATCAGAGAGATATTAGTACTTCGCGATCGCCGGGCCACCCCAGCGATAGTTCACGCGGACAAGCCCCATGTCGACATTTTGGCTGATGCGATCGGTGCCGTCAAAGACACCGGCGGGCGTGAAGAAGTCGCGGTTCCGGTTACCGAGGAAGATGTGGTCGTACTCAACGCCGACCGACCAGTTCGGAGCAAAGCCGACTTCCAGACCGGCACCAACCGTACCGCCCCAACGGGTGCTGCTGGCGGCCGAGGAGAGCAGGATGCCAGTCGGAGTGTCGAAGACGTCGAATTTGGTGTTGACCACAGCAGCGCCGCCCTTCACGTAGAACAGAACGTTGTTCCAGGCGTAGCCGACTTGGCCAGTGATCAGGCCAAACGCATCCATGCGCGAACGGTTGGTGACAAGCGCACCGTTGAGGGGGTTGATAACAAACGAGCTGACAAAGTCGCCCGAGAAGTCGGCCCAGTTGCCCTGGCCTTCGACGCCGAACACCCACTGACTCGACTGCCAGCGATAGCCGATCTGACCACCGACGGTGCCGCCGGTCGCGTTGTGGCAGCCTTCGCGCGTCGCAAAGCCCGTCACGGGGTCAATGAAGTCCCAGCACGAGTGCATGGAGCCGCCGCCACCGTTGATGCCGATGTAGAAGCCGCTCCAGTCGTAGATGGTGGCGACCACCGGTGGCGGAGCCTTGGTATAGGGACGCGCAGCGAGATCCGCCGCGCTTGCGGGAGCCGACAGGATCAACGCCGCGGCCCCGATTGCACCAAACAAAATCTTATTCATTGCAGTCTCCCCAGTTTCGTCCGCTTCTTGAGGTCCCCGAAGCGGCTGATCAGGCGCGACGCCCATATGAACTCAATTCCGAGGCGATCGTAGCCTAAGCTGGGGGTAGAGTCCGTCGCCCAAATGCAACAGTCACGAGCCGATTGAAGTGCGCGTAACTTGATGAATGTTAAGCGGTTTCTCTCGTTTGCGGGAACCCAAAAAAGTTCCATTCGGGTTCCGCATTTTGTTGCAGATTGGACGGTCTCAGGTTCCCATTTTCGGGGGCTTCCTTAATGAGAACAAATCTGGAACACTCCGCTGGGCGGTGCTATATGTGGGGATAACCTGTGGGGCAATGGGCTGATCGGTGCGCGCAAGCGTATAGGGTCGCCTCAGCACAGGTCGCAGAGCATCGCGGAGAGCGGGCTCGGCCCTTTGAAATTCAGTGGCATTTGGAGTGGAGAGCGGCGATGGCGGGAAGCGTCAACAAGGTCATTCTGGTTGGAAATCTCGGCAAGGATCCTGAAATCCGCCGCACCCAGGACGGGCGGCCGATCGCCAACCTTTCCATCGCCACCTCGGAGACGTGGCGCGACAAGGCCACCGGCGAGCGCAAGGAAAAGACCGAGTGGCATCGCGTCGTGATCTTCAATGAAGGGCTCTGCAAGGTCGCCGAACAGTACCTGAAGAAGGGCGCCAAGGTTTACATCGAGGGTGCGCTGCAGACCCGCAAATGGACCGACCAGAGCGGCGCGGAGAAGTACTCCACCGAGGTCGTGCTCCAGGGCTTCAACTCCACGCTGACGATGCTCGACGGCCGTGGCGGTGGCGGGGGAGGTGGCAGCTTCGGCGACGAGTCGGGCGGCGATTTCGGCTCCTCAGGTCCCGTCGGCAGCGCACCGCGCCGTCCCGTTGCCGCCGGCGGCGGTGGCCGCAACAACGACATGGACGACGATATTCCGTTCTAAATCGGGGAGCGCCTGAAGCGGCCGCGACGGCATTCATTGGCTCGGTAGCTGCGCGTCCGCTTTCCAAAATAATCGGGACATCGCGCTGATGCAGCTTCAATCGACCCTGACCTGTCCATGCTGCGGGCACCGAGCGACTGAGACCATGCCGACCGATGCTTGCCAGTTCTTCTACGATTGTGCCGGGTGCGGAGTCCGGCTCAAGCCCAAGGCCGGGGATTGCTGCGTGTTCTGCTCCTACGGCACGGTGCCGTGTCCGCCGGTACAGCAGACGAGCGATTGTTGCGGGTAAGGCCGTCCTGTGCGCTGAACGGGGGGCAGAAACACTGACGGGACAAAGCGCACGGCGCCTCGGCGGATTCCAGGGCGAAGTCAGCGACTGAACAGTCTTCTGGTCCTTACCGTTCATAGGGCCGGCTCGGAGGGCGCTCGTCCGTCGGATTGGCTTGGTCGCGTAAGACAACAGGATTTCTTGCCAATTGGCGGGCAAAGCTCGGCTTTCCCGTGCTTGCCTCGTGCCCGCACGAGCGTTTGACGACGTGCGATGTGAATGGTATTAACTTAATGTTAATTCTATTCACATGGGAGGCTCCGGCTGACCCGGAGGACGCTCCTCATGAGCCTCTCGCCGCTGCTCGAGGCTGCCCCGGCCATTCCGCTGCACGCCTTCGCGGCGATGACCGCCTTTGCGCTTGGTCTGGTGCAGTTCGCGGCGCCCAAGGGCACGCTGCCCCATCGGACGATCGGGTGGATCTGGGTGGTGCTGATGACTGTGGTGGCCGCATCCTCGTTCTGGATCCACGCCATCCGCCTGGTTGGGCCGTTCAGTCCGATCCACCTGTTGTCGATTTTCACGCTGGTGGTGCTGCCGTTTGCTGTGTGGCGGGCGCACACCCATCGCGTGGCCGATCACCGGCGCATGATGATCCTGCTGTTCACCGGCGCGTTGGTGGTGGCGGGGCTGTTCACGCTGGTGCCTGGGCGGATCATGCACCGGGTGATTTTCGGGGTCTGACGGGCGGTTTGCAGCAAGCTGTTTCGAGCGTGCTTCCGGTGGTGGCGGGAGGAGCGTAAGTCTCTGGAAAAACAGTCGGAAAAAGCGCCTCTGGGGACCCTTGCAAGGGTGGTTATCAGGGCCCCGATGCGCTATATGATTCCCAGATAAAACCTCACCGGATTTCCCCTTGGCTGACGACGACAACAAGCCCGGCGACCAGCCGGCGCAACCCTCGGACATTCGCCCCGTTTCCATCTACGAGGAGATGAAGAAGTCTTACCTCGATTACGCCATGAGCGTGATCGTGGCGCGTGCGCTGCCCGATGCGCGCGACGGGTTGAAGCCGGTGCATCGCCGCATCCTGTACTCGATGAACGAGCAGGGGCACACGCCTGACAAGAAGTACGTCAAGTCGGCGCGCGTGGTCGGTGACGTGATCGGTAAATATCATCCCCATGGCGACCAGTCGATCTACGACGCCATGGTTCGGATGGCGCAGGACTTCTCCATGCGCGTGCCGCTCATCGACGGCCAGGGCAATTTCGGCTCGGTCGACGGCGATCCCCCGGCCGCCTATCGGTATACCGAAGCGCGGCTGACGAAGGCGGCGCTGGCTCTGCTGGCCGATATCGACAAGGACACGGTCGACTTCCAGCCGAACTACGACAACAACGAGACCGAACCCTCGGTCTTGCCGGCCAAGTTCCCGAACCTTCTCGTCAACGGTGCGGGCGGCATCGCGGTCGGTATGGCGACCAACATCCCGCCGCACAATCTCGGCGAGGTCATCGACGCCTGCGTCGCGTTGATCGACAACCCTGCGCTCACCATCGACGAGCTCAACAACATCGTGCCGGGACCGGATTTCCCGACCGGCGGCGTCATTCTCGGACGGCAGGGCATCCGAGCCGCCTATCACCTCGGCCGCGGCTCGATCGTCATGCGCGGCAAGGTCGCGATCGAGACCATCCGCAAGGAGCGCGAGGCGCTCATCATCACCGAGATCCCCTACCAGGTGAACAAGGCGACGATGGTCGAGCGCATCGCCGAGCTGGTCAAGGAAAAGAAGATCGAGGGCATCGGTGACCTGCGCGATGAATCGGACCGCGAAGGCTACCGTGTCGTTATCGAATTGAAACGCGACGCCGTGCCGGATGTAGTGCTGAATCAGCTGTACAGATTCACGCCGCTGCAGACGAGCTTCGGCGTCAACATGGTGGCGCTCGACAGCGGCCGTCCGCGGATCATGCATCTGAAGGACCTGCTGGCCATCTTCGTCGACTTCCGTGAGCGGGTCGTCACGCGGCGTACCAAGTTCCTGCTCGCCAAGGCGCGCGATCGCGCCCATATCCTGGTTGGTCTGGCGATCGCGGTCGCCAATATCGACGAGATGATCCGCGTGATCCGGACCTCGCCCGACCCGACCACTGCCCGCGACACCCTGATGTCGCGCGACTGGCCGGCCCGGGATGTGGAGGACATGCTCGCGTTGATCGACGACCCGCGCCACCGCATCAGCGAGGACGGCACGATCCGGCTGTCGCTGGAACAGGCGAGGGCCATTCTCGACCTGCGCTTGCAGCGCCTCACCGCGCTCGGCCGTGACGAGATCCGCGACGAGCTCGACAAGCTCGCCGGCGAGATCGCCGATTATCTCGACATCCTGCGCTCGCGCGACCGCGTGCTGGGCATCATCAAGACCGAGCTTGCCGAGGTGAAGGCGGAATTCGCCACCCCGCGCCGCACCGTGATCATGGAGCAGGAAGGCGAGGTCGAGGACGAGGACCTGATCCAGCGCGAGGACATGGTCGTCACCGTCTCCCACGCCGGCTACGTCAAGCGCGTGCCGCTGTCGGCCTACCGGGCGCAGCGCCGCGGCGGTAAGGGCCGCTCCGGCATGCAGACGCGCGACGAGGATTTCGTCAGCCGGCTGTTCGTCGCCTCCACGCACACGCCGGTGCTGTTCTTCTCCTCGCGCGGCCAGGTCTACAAGGAGAAGGTCTGGCGCCTGCCGATGGCCGCGCCGAACGCGCGCGGCAAGGCGCTGATCAACATCCTGCCGCTGGAGCAGGGTGAGCGCATCACCACCATCATGCCGCTGCCGGAGGACGAATCGACCTGGGGCCAGCTCGACGTGATGTTCGCGACCACGGGCGGCAACGTCCGGCGCAACAAGCTGTCCGACTTCGTCGACGTCCGCCGCTCCGGCATCATTGCGATGAAGCTCGACGACAATGAATCGATCGTCGACGTGCAAATCTGCACCGAACGCGACGACGTGCTGCTGACCGGCGCCGGCGGTCAGTGCATCCGCTTCCCCGTCACCGATGTGCGCGTGTTCACCGGGCGTACCTCGATGGGTGTGCGCGGCATTGCGCTTGGCGAGGGCGACAAGGTGATTTCGCTGGCGATCCTGCGCCACGTCGAGACCACCTCGGACGAACGCTCGGCGTACCTGAAGATGCGCCGCGCGGTGGCCGGCGAAGCCGCGGCTGACGAGGCGGCCGTGGATGCCGAGGCCGAGGAGACCTCCGGCAGCTTCCAGCTCGCGCAGGAGCGCTATGTCGAGATGTCGGCGCAGGAGCAGGTCGTGCTCACCGTCTCCGTCAACGGCTACGGCAAGCGGACCTCGTCCTACGAGTACCGCACCACGGGCCGCGGCGGCAAAGGCATCGTCGCCATGAGCGTCAACAACCGCAACGGCAATCTGGTGGCCTCATTCCCGGTGGAAGACGCCGACCAGATCATGCTGGTCACCGACAAGGGCCAGCTGATCCGCTGCCCGGTCGAGGGTATCCGCGTCGCCGGCCGCTCGACCCAGGGCGTGATCGTGTTCGACACCGCCGAGGACGAGCACGTCGTCTCGGTCGAGCACATCACGGAAGAGGCCGAGAGCGGGAACGGAGCGAATGGGGAGTAATCTGTCGCACCCGTAGCCCGGATTTCGCGAAGCGAAATCCGGGACTCTGGATGCTCGGCAAGAAACCCGGATTACGCTTGCGCTCCATCCGGGCTTCTGTAACGGGCCTGAGTTAGTCAATCCCTTTTTGCGTCATCCACTCGCCGGGAACCTGCTTCTGTACGGGATCGGCGCGGTGGCCGTCGCCTGATGGGGTTCTGGAGAGGAG